>JAFRYQ010000118.1 GCA_017437565.1 Bacillota bacterium | reverse complement strand
CGGGCCGGGCTCTCCGACGAGAACCGGCCGATCGGTTCCTTCATCTTCCTGGGTCCGACCGGTGTCGGCAAGACCGAACTGGCGAAAGCGCTGTCGGAAGCGCTCTTTGACAGCGAGAAGAATATGATCCGAATCGATATGTCGGAGTATATGGAGAAGCACAGCGTTTCGCGTCTCGTCGGCGCGCCTCCGGGATATGTCGGTTACGACGAGGGCGGCCAGCTGACCGAGGCCGTACGCCGGCATCCGTACAGCGGGATCCTCTTCGATGAGATCGAGAAGGCGCACCCGGACGTCTTCAATATCCTCCTGCAGCTGCTGGACGACGGCCGCCTGACTGATAACCAGGGCCGGACGGTAGACTTCAAGAATACGATCATCATCATGACGAGCAATATCGGTTCCCGTGATCTGATCGACAGCGCCGGCGCGGACGGGAAAATCGCGGAAGAAACAAAGGAACTGGTCATCGCTGAACTGCGGCGTAACTTCCGTCCGGAATTCCTCAACCGGATCGACGACATCATCGTCTTCAGCCCGCTGACGGAAGAGCAGATCGGGGAGATCATCGTCCTGCAGATGGAAGATCTTAAGAAACGCCTGGCGAACCGGGATATCCGGCTGACCATGACTGAGGAGGCCAAACGCCTGATCGCGCGGGAAGCTTATGATCCGAATTACGGCGCCCGTCCGGTGAAACGTTATATCCAGAAGCATATCGAGACCGAGCTGGCGCAACGCATTGTTGCCGGTGAGATCGCGGAGGGCGAAGCCGTGGAGATCGGCGCGTCCGGCGACGAGCTCACCTATACGGTCCTGTAAAAATCGTATACGATATTGCCGACCTCCGGAAAACGTGTTATACTGCAGACCAGTACGTTTTCCGGAGGTTTTTTCATGGACATCTTACAAAGACTTCTCATATCTAAAACGGAACCCAAGTCTTTACCGGACCGCATTTATGAAGAACTGCTCCGGGATATCCTGACCGGGCAGCTTGCGCGTGATTCACGTCTGAATGAACCGGAGATCTGCGCGCGTTACCAGGCCAGCCGGACGCCGGTCCGGGAGGCTTTCCGCCGCCTGGAGATGGACGGCCTCTGCGAATACATTCCGAACCGCGGGGAATTCGTGCGTGGGCTGACGCAGCCCGAGATCGACGATATGCTGTTCATGCGCGCGGATCTGGAGGTCCGCTGCGTGCGCTGGGGGATCGCCCGCATCACGGAAGAAGAGGAAGAAGAACTGACGGAGATCTTCAACCACATGGAATTCTATACGAAAAAGGGCGACGTGCAAAAAATGGTCGATATCAATACCGCTTTCCACCTCATGCTCTATAAGACCAGTCACGACCGCCTGTTGGAGAAGACCCTGACCGCTTACCAGAGCTATGCCAATTACTGCGCGCCGCCGAACTATTTTGCCCGTAATTTCCTGAAGCGCGTGCTGGAGGAGCACCGCCGCATCTATAGCGCCTATATGAATAAAGACGTCAGCACTGCGGTGCGGGCTATGCGTCTGCATATGAACAATACGCTGAAACGCTCCAACCGCCCGCTGAAAGGGCTCGCGGACGATGCCGGCGAGCTGGTCGCGGAAGTGGATCCGGAAAAGAATCTGAGTCTGGAATAGGAGGGGAATATGACACAGGAAAAAGTAAAGGCTATTCTCGATGCCTTGGCGGCCGCCTATCCGGACGCGGAATGCGCCCTGCATCACCAAAACGTCTTTGAGCTGCTGGTTGCCGTCGTCCTTTCAGCCCAAACGACCGATAAGAGCGTGAATGAGGTGACGCCGGCTCTGTTTGCCGCCTACCCGGACGCGGCAGCGCTGGCTGCCGCCGATCCGCATGATGTGGAAGAAAAGATCCGCCGGATCGGCATGTACCGCATGAAAGCTAAGAACATCGTCGGTCTGGCGCGGAAACTGCAGACAGAATACGGAGGGGTAGTGCCGCAGGATTTTACGGCGCTGACTTCGCTTCCCGGCGTCGGCCGCAAGACCGCGAACGTGGTGCTTTCCGTCGGATTTGGGGAACAGCATATCGCGGTAGATACCCATGTCTTCCGGGTCAGCAACCGCATCGGCTTGGTGCGGGAAAAGGACGTCCTGGCGACGGAAGAAGCTTTGATGCGGACCATTCCGCAAGACCGATGGTCGCACGCGCACCATCTGCTGATCTTCCACGGCCGTAATTGCTGCACCGCCAAAAAACCCGCATGCAAAAACTGCTGCCTGCAGGGTCTCTGCGAGCAGCAGTTATAAGCTGTTAGCCGGGCAAACTGCCTTAAGCCGTACGCCGGCCGCAGCAGTTCTTATACTTTTTGCCGCTGCCGCAGGGGCAGGGGTCGTTGCGTCCGGGTTTCTTTTCCACGTGGCGTGTTCGGGAACGACGGTATTCGTCGTAGATCTCCTGGCGGCGCTCCGCTGGCAGGACTTCGTCCCATTCCTTCAGATTATACAGATAGTCGGCGGTCGCCTTATGCATATTGAAATAGAGCTTCTCGAAGTCTACGTCGAGATCGATCTCGGTATCCAGGGTGACCTTTTTCAGATCCATCGGCTCCGTCTTCAGGCTGGTCTGGATGCCGTCCAGGAAACCGACGAAGATGACTTTATTGACGTTGAAGAACTCGACCAGGTCACCGACTTTTCCCTTTAAATGCTCATCTTTATGAGAGAGGATATGTTGGTAGATCTTGGTTTCGGTGGCGGAGTATTCCTCCCAGAAGGCGTCGACGCTCTGTTTGGTCTGCCCGTTCAACATGTCGTTCCATTCATTAAAGAGACTCATAGTTTCTTCCTTTCTTATTGATCAAAGCGTTTTCGCGATGGCGATGATATCGCCGCAGACGGCGCTTCCGGTAGGCAGGGCGCCGGCGCCTTTGCCGTAGAACATGAGCTCACCGACGGCGTTCCCCGTCACGTAGATGGCGTTAAACTCATTATTAACACCGGCCAGGGGATGGCTGGCGGGGATCAGCTGCGGTTTGACGCTATAGGTAAGGGAACCGTCCGTATCCTTTTTCGCGCTGGCGATCAGCTTGATGCGGCAGCCCTGTTCTTTGGCGGCTTCCAGATCCGCCATGGTCACCTTGGTAATGCCTTCGCGAGGGATCTCGGTGGGCGGGACGTAGGTACCGAAGCAGAGCGCCATCAGGATGGAAAGCTTATTGGCAACGTCGATCCCTTCCACGTCGGCCGTCGGGTCTGCTTCGGCGAAACCCTTGGCCTGCGCGTCCTTCAGGACTTCTTCATAGGCCAGGCCTTCGTCGGCCATCTTGGTGAGGATATAGTTGGTGGTACCGTTGACGATTCCCATGACCTCCGTAAAGGCGTTCGCGGAGAGCGCTTCCTGGATGGCGGTCAAAGCGGGGATACCGCCGCCGACGGATGCCTCAAAGCGGAACTGGACGCCGTTCTCCGCAGCACAAGCCCGCAGACGGTCAAAATTGGCCGCGACGGCTGCTTTGTTCGGGGTCACGACGCTCTTGCCGGCCCGCATGGCAGCAAGCATCAGTCCGGCCGGGAAATCGATGCCGCCTAGGGCTTCGACCACGATACGGATTTCCGGGTCGTCAAAAATGAGCTGCGGGTCGGTGACCGCGATGGCCGGATCGAGGCCCAAAGCCTCCAGACGGGCATGGTCGCGTTCCAAGACCTTCGCGACTTCGAAGGTGCAGCCACAACGGGCAGCGATGAGTTCCCGGTTCTCCTTTAAAATCTGATAAGTGCCGCCACCGACCGTGCCGAGGCCGAGAATGGCGATCTTGATGTTCTTCATGTAGCAAACCTCCGTAAATTCAGATAGATGGTCTGATTATATCACATTCTCCGCCCTTAGCTAGAAAAACTTTTGCTATCCACAGGGACCGGCGGTATAATTGGCTTTGTAGGAAAAACAGACTCCCGGCGGAACACGAAAGGAGTCGTCCGAAGAAATGCGCAGGAGGAATTGATATGAAAGCCTGGAACGAGATCAGCAAAGCTCCGCGGCGGATCATCGACATGCATTGTGATACGATCCTCGATAGTTGGGAACATCCGGAACACTCTCTCTACGACAGTGATATTTCCATAAATCTGATCAAACTGGCCGAAGGCGGATCCCTGGCGCAGTGTTTCGCTATGTGGACGCCTTGGGAAGGGAAAAAAGAGCCTTATCCGATGCTGCTCGGTATTCATGAGAATTTCGTGAAACAGATGGCAGCGAACCAGGCCTATGTCCGGCAGGCGACTTCTGCGGCGGAGATCGAAAAGAACCTGGAAGAAGGCTATCTGAACGCTTTCCTTACCATCGAGGACAGCGCCTATATCGAGGAACATCTGGAACGCATCGACGAAGCATACGGCTGGGGCGTCCGCATGATGGGCGTCATCTGGAATTATGAAAACAGCCTGGGCTATCCGAACAGCTGGGATCCCGATATCGCCGCCAAAGGCTTAAAAGAGACGGGGAAGAAAGCCATCGCCCGCATGAAGGAACTGGGCGTGCTCGTTGACGTTTCGCATCTGAACGTGGGCGGTTTCTACGACGTTGCCAAGATCCTGAAGAGTCCTTTCGTCGCTTCCCATTCCTGTGCCCGCGCGCTTTGTGATCATCCCCGCAATCTCTATGACGACCAGCTGAAGATCCTGGCGGATCTGGGCGGTGTCTGCGGGATCAACTTCTACGGCTACTTCCTGAATCAGGACGGCACGCCGCCGACGTTCCAGCGCATCATTGACCACATGCTCTATATTAAGAATAAAGCCGGTATCGATACCGTCGGCCTGGGGTCCGATTTCGATGGGATGGAGGATAACGGGGAATTGGTCGACTTCAGGGGCGTCCTGCCACTGCTGGAGGCCATGGAGAAACACTTCACCGATGATGAGATCGATAAGATCAGCCATCTGAACGCGCTGCGCGTGATCAAGGAAGTCGTAGGCTGATAATATGGCGCTCCATATCGTACTTGTAGAACCGGAGATCCCGCCTAATACCGGGAATATAGCCCGTAGCTGCGCCGCGACGAACAGCGTCCTGCACCTGGTCGAACCGCTCGGATTCTCCATCGACGACCGCTCGCTGAAACGTGCCGGGCTCGATTACTGGCCTTATGTGAAAGTCCTGGTGCATCCATCCTTAGCCGCTTTCCTGGAGGAGTACGCGGGACGGAGGATGTTCCTGGCGACGACGAAAGGGGAGAAGCTGTTCTCGGAAGTGGAATACCGGGATGAAGACATGCTGCTCTTCGGCCGCGAAACGGCCGGGCTGCCGCGCGATTTCATTGCCGCTAACCGGGAACGCACCATCCGTATTCCCATGAGCGCGAATACGCGGCTTCGCTCTTTTAATCTGGCCAATTCCGCCAATATCGTCCTTTTTGAGGCCCTCCGGCAACTCGGATACCCCGGACTGGAGTAAACCGGTGTTGCCAGTTCTGCCTAAACATGGTATACTATTTGCATAGCAGTTTTTAGCCGTTGAGATACGATCGAGAGGCTGGGCATGAAACTCGGTTATGAGCTTACGATTGAACAGACGCAGAAACTGACGATGACGCCGGAACTCATCCAGGCCATCCAGATTTTGCAGTACAACAATCAAGAGCTGAACGAGTATATCGAGAACGAGCTTCTGGAGAATCCGGTCCTGGAAGTAGAACGCTCCGAGGAAGATGATGCCAAGCGGATCGATATCGATGAACTGCGCGATAAGATCGTGGAATCCAATTACGATCTGGACAGTTTCCGCAGCTGGGAGCAGAATTCTTCCGACCGCGACGAATACTCGTTTGAACAATACGTCGCCTTTAAATACAGTCTGATCGAACACTTACTGACACAGCTCCATTTTTCCGACCTGAAAGGAAAAGACGCCGAGATCGGCCGTTATATCATCGAGGGCATCGATGATAATGGCTATCTTGTTGTGCCTACGGAAGAGATCATTGTGAACATGGAGACAGACGCGGAAACCGTGGAACGGGTCCTGGACGTCATCCATACCTTCGATCCGGTCGGAGTCGGGGCCCGGAATCTGCAGGAATGCCTCCTGGTACAGCTGAAAAATAACGGGCATTTGAATGAACTCACCAGTTGGATCGTCCGGGAGAAGCTGACGGATCTGGCTGGGAACCGTATCACCCAGCTGGCGCGGGAGGCCGGCGTTTCGGTTCAGGAGATGAGCGAGGCGGCGGAGATCATCAAAGCTCTGGAACCGAAACCCGGACGCCTCTATGATTCGGATCTCACGGTAAAATACGTTATTCCGGACGTCTACGTGGAGAAGGTGGGCGGGGAGTACGTGGTAACGGTAAACGATTCCAGTTCCCCGCATCTCATGATCAGTTCCTACTACAGCAAGCTCTCCGGGGAAGCGCGTTCCAACGGCGAGTTGAATAAATACCTGAACGACCGTTTCAATTCCGCTATGTGGCTCCTGAAAAGCATCGAACAACGTAAACGGACCATTTACAACGTAGCCAGCGCGATCGTCAGTTACCAGAAAGATTTCTTTGACCACGGGGAGCGCTATCTGAAGCCGCTGACCCTGAAACAGATCGCCGAGAAAGTCGGGGTGCACGAGTCGACTGTAAGCCGGTCGATCAACGGGAAATACATGCAGTCGGCGATGGGCGTGCTGGAACTGAAGTATTTCTTCACCAGCGGCGTCGTGAATGACGACGGGACGGGCGTTTCCTCCAACAGCATAAAATCCATGATCCGGGAGATCGTAGACGGAGAAAACCCGAATAAACCCTATAGCGACCTGAAGATCGCCAATATGCTCGGGACGGAAGGAATCGAGATCTCCCGGCGTACGGTCGCCAAATACCGCGAGGATCTGGGCATCCTGTCCTCATCCCGGCGGCGTAAGTTTTAGCTTTCAGGCGGAGACCCCGCTTTGAAACATAGAAGATTCAATCCCTTATATCCTGTAATTGAACGTTATGGAGGTTCATTATGGCTATTAAAATCGGCATCAATGGATTTGGCAGAATCGCAACCGGAGTTATTCGCGCTGCCATGGACATGCCGGAAATCGAAATCGCTGGAGTCAATATTCGCAATGCCGATCTGGACTATCTCGTCTATATGCTGAAGTACGATTCGACCTTCGGCAGATTCCCAAGACCTTTGGGGAGATATGAAGACGGACTGATCATCGATGGCAAAAAGGTAAAAATCTACAGTGAGTCGGAAGTGGATAAGATCGACTGGACCGTCTGCGGAGCCGAATACATCATCGAAGCGACCGGCGCTTATCTGACCACGGAAGCCGCGCTGCCGCACATCACCGTCGGCGGGGCCAAGAAAGTCATCATCTCTGCCCCGGCCAAGGATAAGGGCGTGACCCCGATGTTCGTCTATGGCGTCAACCAGGATACCTACACGAAGGATATGCAGGTCGTCTCCAACGCCTCCTGCACCACGAACTGCCTGGCGCCGCTCTGCAAAGTCCTGGAAGACAATTTCGGGATCGAACAGGGCCTGATGGCTACCATCCATGCCTGTACGTCCAAGCAGAAAGTGGTCGATGCCCGTTCCATGAAAGACTGGCGGACCGGCCGCAGCATTTTCGGCAATATCATTCCGTCCACGACCGGCGCGGCGAAGGCGGTCGGCCAGGTCATCCCGTCCCTGAAGGGCAAGATGACCGGTATTTCCTACCGTGTACCGACAGCGGACGTCTCGGTCGTCGACCTGAACGTCCAGCTGAAGACGGCGACCTCCTATGAAGCCATCTGTGCGGCGATGAAGGAAGCTTCCGAAACCACGATGAAGGGCGTCCTGGAATACGTCGACGATGAAGTCGTTTCCGGCGATTTCCTCGGTGATCCCTGCACTTCCATTTTCGACTGCCGTGAAGGAATCGAACTGAACGACAAATTCTTCAAACTCGTGGCCTATTATGACAATGAATTCGGTTATTCCTCCAAGATCCTGGAGATGATCAAACACATGGCCGCGGTAGACGCTGAATAAGATCAAGGATAAACGCATAAGGCATAAGAAAGGGACGGCTGTGAAAAGCCGTCCCTATAAGCGAGGTCTGAACATGAAGAAAACTGTAAGAGATCTGGACTGGCAAGGGAAACGCGCTCTGGTCCGCTGCGATTTTAACGTACCTCTTGATAAAGAAGGGAAGATCACCGACGATACCCGGATCCGTGCCGCCCTGCCGACGATCCGTTATCTTGCCGAGAACGGGGCCAAGGTTGTTTTAATGTCTCATCTCGGCCGCCCGAAGGGAGAAGCGAAACCCGAATTCTCACTGCTCCCGGTCGCCGGACGTTTGGCGGAACTCTTGGGGAAAGAAGTTGTTTTTGCCGCTTCCGACCGTGTAGTTGATGAGGAAGTCCGCGCGAAAGTCGCCGCTTTAGCCGATGGGGAGATCGCGCTGCTGGAAAACGTTCGCTATCGCAAGGAAGAAGAAAAGAACGATCCGGCTTTTTCACAGGATCTGGCTTCGCTCGGAGACGTTTTCGTGCAGGAGGCCTTTGGTACCGCGCACCGCGCGCATGCTTCCACAGCCGGCGTCGCGTCTTATCTGCCGGCAGTTTCCGGTTTTCTGATCGAAAAAGAGGTTAAATTCCTGGATGCCGCGGTAAATGATCCCAAGCGTCCTTTCGTCGCCATCATGGGCGGCGCCAAGGTCGGCGATAAGATCAAAGTGATCGAGAACCTTTTAAACAAGGTCGACACTCTGCTCATCGGCGGCGGCATGGCGTATACCTTCTATAAAGCGCAGGGACTGGAAATCGGGAAATCTATCCTCGATGCCGATAACGTCGGACTGGCGGCCGGGCTGCTGGATCTGGCGAAGGAAAAGGGCGTCGAGCTATTGCTCCCGGTGGATACCGTCTGCGCGGCGGAGTTTGCCAACGAGGCGGCGAAATGCACGGTTTCTTCCCAGGCGATCCCGCAGGATATGATGGGTATGGATATCGGACCGGAAACGGTAGCGCTCTATCGTGAAAAGATCATGGCGGCGGGGACCGTCGTCTGGAACGGGCCGATGGGCGTCTTTGAGATGCCGAATTTCGCGGCCGGTACGAAGGGTGTGGCTGAAGCGTTAGCCGACAGTGAGGCGGTCACCGTGATCGGTGGCGGCGATTCCGCCGCGGCAGTCGAACAGTTTGGCCTGGCGGAAAAGATGAGCCATATTTCCACCGGTGGCGGCGCTTCCCTGGAATTCCTGGAAGGCCGCGTGCTGCCGGGTATTGCTGTCATTCAGGATAAATAGGAGCGCGCCATGACCAGAAGACCTTTGATCGCCGGTAACTGGAAGATGTATAAAACCATTCCGGAAGCGCGGGCTTTTGCCGCGGAGTTCGGAAAACTCTACGATCCGGGATGTGGGGCGGACACCTGCCTTTGCGCGCCTTATCCGCAACTGGTGCCGCTGAAGGAAGCTTTGCTCGGGACGCGGATCGGCGTGGGTGCCCAGAACTGCCATTTCGAAGAGGAAGGCGCCTACACCGGTGAAGTTTCCGTCAATATGCTGAAGGATATCGGGGTCGACTATTGTATCATCGGCCACTCCGAACGGCGTCAGTATTATAACGAGACGGACGAAGCGGTCAACCTGAAAGTGAAGGAGCTGCTCTACGAGAGCCATATCACACCCATCCTGTGCGTCGGGGAGAACCTCGAGCAGAGGGAGAGCGGCCGGGCGGAGGAAGTCGTAAAATACCAGGTGGAACGCGACATCGCCGATCTGACGGAAGATATGTTCGACCGCTTGGTGATCGCTTATGAACCGATCTGGGCGATCGGCACCGGCAAGACGGCAACACCCCGGCAGGCAGGGGAGATGTGTACGCTGATCCGCCAGATCATTGCCGAGCTTTACGACGCCGAGAATGCCGAGCGGGTACGCATCCTCTATGGTGGCAGCGTCAAACCGGCGAACGTGAAAGAGATCATGGCCGAAAGCGACGTCGACGGAGCTCTGGTCGGAGGAGCCAGCCTGAAAGCCGATACCTTCATCCAGATCGTGGAATTCGGACGCTGAAAGCGCTGAAAATCAGAAAAAAAGAGCGGAAAAAACGCTTGCTTTATGAAGGCTCCTGTGATAAAGTTTAATAGTTACAGACGATACGGTAACGGGCGTTTTGATATGCCCGACGCTAATAAAGGAGGTCTACATTACTATGCATACCGCTCTTATGGTCCTTTTGGCCATTGACAGCATTTTCCTGATCGCTACGGTGCTTCTGCAGCCCGGTTCCAGCGACGGCCTTTCCGGTTCCATCGCCGGCGGCGCGGAGCAGCTGTTCGGGAAGAAGAAGAGCAGCGCCTACGAGGTGCTTCTGAAACGCTGCACCGTAATCGGCGCGATCGCGTTTATCGTACTGGCTCTGATCATAGTAACGCTTTACTAGACAGGAACCAACAGAATAGGTGAGGGATAAAAGAGGTACTGGACAGTGCCTCTTTAACCATCTAAACGCACTTGTTAAAAAAATGTTAAATGAGCAGCGATAGTACTGCTTTGAAGAAACGCATTCATTAAAGGAGGTTATTGTTATGATTCAGTGGTTAGCCCCCGTGGCTGCTGCCGTCGGTCTGATCGTAGCTCTGGCACTTGCCAAGTGGATCACCGGGCAGGAAATGGGGAATGACAGAATGAAGGAAATTTCCGGTTACATCCATGAGGGTGCTATGGCTTTCCTGAAGAGAGAGTATAAGACGATGGTCATCGTGATCGTCGTGCTCTTCCTCCTCATCGGCTTTGGCATCAGCTGGATAACCGCTGTTCTCTATCTGATCGGTGCCTGCCTCTCCGTGCTGGCCGGCTATTTCGGCATGAGCGTGGCGACCAGAGGAAACGTCCGTACGGCGAATGCCGCGATGACGCACGGTATGCCGAAGGCTCTCTCCGTAGCGTTCCGCAGCGGCGCGGTCATGGGACTCTGTGTTTCCGGCCTCGGCCTCTTAGGTCTGGGCGTCGTCTTCTGCGTCCTCGACTTCGCGACCGTACAGCAGTGCATCACCGGCTTTGGTCTCGGCGCTTCTTCCATGGCGCTCTTCGGCCGTGTCGGCGGCGGTATCTACACGAAAGCGGCTGACGTCGGCGCCGACCTGGTCGGTAAAGTCGAAGCCGGTATCCCGGAAGACGACCCGCGTAACCCGGCCGTTATCGCGGATAACGTCGGCGATAACGTCGGCGACGTCGCCGGTATGGGTTCCGACCTGTT
>JAFRYQ010000117.1 GCA_017437565.1 Bacillota bacterium | reverse complement strand
TTCATTCCGGTAAAAGAACGAAAGCCCGAAGACAAAGACAAAAAGCATCACATATTTCAGATACCGCAGGATCTTATCCGCCTTTTCCGGAATAGTGATCTTTGGCGTCGGGATCTTATACAGCAGTTCCTGGATCAGCCCGAAGAGGCAGAGCCAGCCGCAGATAAAACGTCCGACGAGAAGCCCGATCGCCGCCAGATAACCGATGACGTAAAACGCGAACTTCCGTTTCCGGCCGTCAAACAATGCCTGCATCGAGCCGATCGGACAGGCGCCGACCGCCCCCGGACAGGAATAACAGTTCATCCCCGGGACACAGAATTTCTTCAGCGGTCCCTGGTAGATCGTACCGGTGACGAATCCTGACAAGTGCGCATTATGCAGGAGGCCCCAGACACCCTGCACCGCCTTGCGGATCCGGGTGTGTTTGATCAGATCCCGGTCAGCCAATGCCGATGCACTCCATGCAGATGGTGACAGCCTTCCGCATCACGTCTTTCCATTCCCCGCGGGTCACGCCGTATGCGCACATGGCGGCCGCGAGGGCCAGAAGGACATAAGTCACCCAGGCGGGTATTTCTTTCCGGTCCATTTTTGCTCTCCCTAAATCCTATATCCTGAATCCTGAATCCTGATTCCTGATTCCTGAGCCCTGATTCCTAATATTTCGCGTCGTCGTAAGCGAACAGGTAATCCGCGATTACGGCATCGACGACCTGGCCGTTCTCCAGCGTATATTCGAAAACAGGCGTGAAATACTGATCCGAGCGGAGGTCCTCGACGATCACGTAAGCAAAATAGGTCCCGTCCGGGAGCGGCTGATAACTGAAACGCACGTTCTCATCGACCTTGATCGTCGGTCCCTCGACGTATGTCACCGAATAGCTCTCCAGATTGCTCCGTTCATAAACGGCTTTATAGATGCTGTTCGGGCGCATCGGGACCAGATCGCGGCCCATCAGATCCGCCTCGTTATCATCCGAGCGGACCCCGAGAAAATCCACCGTCTGTGTATTGATGTCATAGCTCAGCATCAGATTCACTTCCTCACCCATGTTGTAGAGCATCGGGACCGTGTAGTTGATATATTCCTCAGTGGAACCGATCACTTCCAGCGGAAGCGGACAGTCGTTCATCATCAGCCATTTGCCGCCGAAAGCAGCCGTCAGGGTGTTTTCGTCAGACAGGGTGATGTAGCATTCTTCTCCGTAATAGGTCACGTCGTTGGTCTCTTCATCATAGTAACCAAGCTCCAGACGGGCGCCCTGGACGAGAGCCATCTGTTCATCGGTGAGCGTGAAAGAGAAATTCCCGTTGTTATCCGCGTCCACTTCCACCTCGGAAATGCCGCGGAGGATGGAGAAATCGAGGTTCTGCGGTTTACCGTACCCCTGGCTTTCGACGTAGTTCTGCATCTCCTCGTTCAGGCAGCCGGCGGCTTTGTAGTAATAAAGGGCGTTGACCGCCGGATCGTCGGAAATATGATAGACGTAATCAAGCACGTACAGCAGGGATGTGCAGCTTTCGATATGCACCGGGAAGTAAACGGAAAGTCCCTGGGATTCCGTCAGGTACCCCACGCCGCGGTGATAAAGCACCGCTTTTTTCAGCTGTTCTTTGACGTTGGCAGCCGCATCCTTCAGGATCTCCGGGACGTTGTCCATGAACAGCCCGAGGTCGATCGTATTATAGAGATCGTAACTGTCATAGGCGTAAAACACGGATCGATTCGCCGCATCCGACAGGGAGGCGAGAAACGCCGGGTTTTTGATCACAGCCTTAAGGGCTTCTTTCGCGAATTCGCCGTAAGCCCGGTAAACGTCCTCGGCCGCGTTCAGATCGTAAACGCCGAAGGTACCCGCGCCGACATACCCGAGAAAGTCGAAGGCCCTCGTGGATTCTTCCATATAGGTGTCCGTGATGGCCGCGCCGAGCTGAGCGCCGTTCATTTCCGGATCGTCGATCAGTTCCTGCAGCCAGAGGTCATAACTCCAGCCGGCGCCCGGTTCCACTTCCTCACTGGCAAACAGATATTTTGCGTAGCCGTAAAGTTCATGAGCGACATCCGTGTTCGCCATCAGACAGGCATCGAACCCGATGGCTTCAAAATAGGGCTTTTCCGGGTTTGACCCGACGGCTTTTTCAAACGCGTCATGCAGGTCCCGGATCGTAAGGGTTCTCTCGAAAAGCTCATCCACGCCGTATCCGGTATGCGATCCGCCGTGATCCCAGAAGACGACCACGCTGTGATCAGCCGGATATTTTTCGATACTCCAGCTCAGAAATTCCGCAAGGGTATCCGGATCCGCCATCTGGAGGGCGGGTACGCTGTAAACTTCGTGCATCCCTTCGCTGTCCAGAAGGAAGCGCTGGGTCCGGTTCGGGTTGATAAACGGAAGCTGCCAGCGTTTGGCGCCGCCGGTCTGAACGACGATCCTGATATTTTCCGGCAGCTCCACCGAAAGCATCTGTTTAAAGTTTTTCGCGGCGAACCCCTCTTCATCGGGATCATCATCCACGATCGAGGAGCCTCCTTCGTAATCAAAGTTCGCCACCGGCTGGAAGAACATCGAGGAAGGTTCCATCCCCTGTTTCTGAAGTTCGTCCATGAATCTCAGCAGATCGGCGGTCTGCTGTTCTTCTTTCTTTGCCTTGTTTTCTTCCGCCCTGTCGGAGATCAGCAATTCCGTGATCAGCGCCAGGTTGTCCATGCCGTTTGATTCCAGATCGGACCCGACCAGATAAA
This sequence comes from Bacillota bacterium, assembly GCA_017437565.1. Classification (GTDB taxonomy): domain Bacteria; phylum Bacillota; class Clostridia; order Peptostreptococcales; family Anaerovoracaceae; genus Eubacterium_B. The sequence goes on along the minus strand of JAFRYQ010000117.1, from coordinate 154 downwards.
TATAAAACGCCCATGTGTCATCGGCCCCGTAAGGTTCCATGGCTTCGATCGCCGCCTCTTCCTCAGGGGGAAGGGAGATCAGCTCGTCCAGTTTTTCATCCGTGGCTTCGAAAGGAATGTAAAGGCCGTCGATGCCGTAGGTGACGTCCAGCAG
>JAFRYQ010000116.1 GCA_017437565.1 Bacillota bacterium | reverse complement strand
TATAAGCTGCTCGCCTACGACGAGATCCGCTACGACGATATTTTCCTGAAGATGGTTGACGAGCTTGCGGAACGTTTCCCGGTGATCGATACCGAGAAAATCTTCCTGTACGGCTGGAGCGGCGGCGGTAATTTTGTGCATCGCTTCCTTTATACCCATCCGGAACGGCTGGCAGCGGTCATGCCCGGAGCGCCAGGAAGGCCTACCTATATTGACGACACGCTGGATTTTTACTGGGGGACCAGGAATTTTGAAGAGATCTTTGGCAAGCCGCTGGATCTGCAGGCAATGAGAAAGGTTCCGGTACGGCTGCTGATCGGAGAACTGGATACGAAATATGTGGGAGAGTCACCCTATGGGACCACCCGGATGGAACGTATTCGCAATCTGGAAAAAAACTACAAAGAGCACGGCCTGAACGTCAGTCTGGAGATCATCCCCGGCATCGGGCATAAGGGCAATGATGCGGTCAAGTCCAGGTATGTGATGCGGTTTTTCCAGGAAGTAATCGATGGCGAAAGCCGGCTTTCTGAAGAAAACGCCAAGAACATAAACTCATGAGGAGGAGAAAAGAATGAAAAAAGTAGTGTCTATTCTGCTTGTGCTGGCGATGATGCTGAGTCTTGCAGCATGCTCCGGTGAAAGCACGGAAACGACGAATGGCGGGAACGGCGGCGAAAGCGCTGCTCCGGCCGGCGAGAACCCGAGAGATGATCTGATTTTCTCGATCTCATCCGACACCACGTCTCTGGATCCGGCTGAGGTCAAGGATACCATCAGCTACCTGGTTCTGTTCCAGATGTTCGATACGCTGGTAAGAGAAGAGCCGGATGGAACCATTGCCCCCGCGCTTGCCGAGAGCTGGGAGTGGAACGCAGATGCTACCGAACTGACTATGAAGATCAGAGAGGGCGTCAAGTTCCATGACGGAACGGACATGACGGTAGACGACGTTGTTTATTCCATGAACCGCGCGATCGCATCCAGTTTCACCTCTGCAGTATCCAGCGAGTTTGACCGCATGGAAAAAGTCGACGACACCCATGTCAAGCTCGTCTTAAAGGAGCCGTATGTTGCGACCCTAAGCTGCCTGTGCAGCGCCAATCTCGGTATCGTTCCGCAGACTGCGGGCGAGCCCGGCGGCGGCTTCTCCAAGCAGCCTGTCGGTACCGGCGCTTACAAGTTTGTCTCCTGGGCTGAAGGCGAGAAGATCGAGATGGAGGCCAATGAGGACTACTGGCGCGGCGCTCCCGCGATCAAGAAACTGACCATCAAGATCCATACCGACAAGAACACCGCTGCCATCGCGCTGGAAAAGGGTGAAGTCGACGTCCTGTACTATCCGGACACTGCGGACCGTATGAACCTGATGAACCTGGAAAACGTGACCTGGCTGGAAGGTCAGGCGACCACCCTGTTCTATCTGGCTTTCAACTGCAGGGACGGTGTGTTCTCCGATGTGAAACTTCGCCAGGCGGTCTGCTACGCGCTGAACCGTGATGACATCATCTCGCTTGGCGCCGACGGTGCCGGTATCGCAACGGCCAACACGATCCCGGTCTGCACCGAGT
>JAFRYQ010000115.1 GCA_017437565.1 Bacillota bacterium | reverse complement strand
CTCGGTTGGGAGCGGGATTGGAAAGAGCCTTGCAGGGGAAACGTCGCGGGAACACCCGGAGACATCCTGCGCATCGGGCAAAGATATATGCCTCAGCCCTCCACCGGGTGGGCGTCGATCCAGACCAGGCGCTCCTTGATGAAGGCGCCGGTGACGGCGCTGGTGCTTACGCCGCTCAGCTGCGTGCTGCCGATCTTGACGACGGCCGGCTTCTGAGCCTTGCCGTTATACTCCCGGCTCGAAACGCTGACGTTCATGTCCAGGATCTGCTCCCCTGTCTTGGGGATCGTCACCTTCTTAGTCTGGGTCTGCAGGTTCTTATTGCTGAAGATCCCCGTATAAGTGCGAATCCCGTCCGTGCTGGCCGTCGGTTCTTTCGTTACCTTGGACGTAATCTTCCCCGTTTCGGTCTTCTGCTCCCAACAGTTACGGCAGCCATAGATCGCCGTAAGTTTGGTCATATCCCTGTTCCACTGGTATTCCGTACTCGCGTAATCCCAGTCGTGACCGAAGGCCGGAATCCATTTTCTCTTCTCCTGTGGTTCGAAGATCCCGGAATTCCGGAATTCCGCACGGTAGATCACGATTCCGTCCGTTTCGCAGTCCGCTTCCTGTTCCACCTCACTGGTCGAATCCGCAACCTCCGTGTTGATAAGATCGCCGCAGGCGTCGCACCAGCACTCCGCCGTAACCGAGGAATAATCCTCTTCCCACACATAAGACGTTTGCGGCTGGCGGTGTACCGCCGGATCTGGGCTTGTTTCCTCTCTGATTTCACTGGTTATGGTTTGTCCGTCATACACGGCTGTCGCGGTATGGACAATAACGCCTCCTTCCACGCAGTTGGCGGCCCGTTCCACCTCATTCGTCACCTCTGCGGTGCAGGTTATCCTATGATCCGGGTCATGCGTGCAGCACAGTTGTACTTCCGCGCTGCTGTAATCAGACGCCCACTTGGTTTCTTCCGCCGAAGCATACCAATCATGTCCGGTTGCCGGGAAGGTCTCCAGGACCAAGCTGTCCGTCCATTCCTGATCATCCAGATAGACGACGGCAGTATAGCCGCTCCAGCCATCTTCTTCACATTGCGCCATCCAGTCTTCTAAATCGATACGGTCTGCCGGCACGGTGATCCGGTGGGTCTCATCTCGTTGGCAAGTAAAGGTGGCGGTCGCCGTCCATCTGCCGTCCGTTTCTTCCTTCCATTCCCAGACCGGCTCGTCCCAATCATGGCCGAGTTCGGTGTATTCTTCCACCCGCTCACTGCTTTCGTCCCGTGCGATACCATCCGGTGCCGCTTCCGCGCTGATTGACGCTTGATAAACGTGGACGACCGGATGCTCGCAATCCGCCTCCCGGATCGTTTCCGTAATCATCGCCGGGATCGATCTGCTTGACCAACAGCGATCGCAATCGTATTCCACCGTCACATCGGACAAGGCCTCCCCCCAGTTCCACAGGAAGTGCGTGAACTGCCAACTGTGTCCTAACGCTGGGATTTCCTCATACGTCGTGTAATCACAGCGCGAGCAGGTGTCGTAAGCTTCCCAGCCAGATTCCGTACAGGTCGCGGCCTGCCCTTCATGAGAAACCAGGTCGTGACCCAGCGCCGCGATGGTCTCAGTTTCGCTTTTTTCCGCAAAGAATGGGTTCGTAAAGGTCGCCGTATAGATCTTCTCACCAGCTTCCGTGCAGGTCGCTTCCTGCGCCACCCGGCTGTTCGCGACGACCGTTTCGGTAACCTTGTCGCCACAGTCCCAGCAGATCATCAAAGCAGTACAGCTGCTGAAATCCCCACTCCAGCTATATACCGGCTCCTCAAATGTATGCCCACAGGTCTCCGGGAGCGGGATCCGTTGCAGCGGGGACGCGTAGTCTGTTTCCTCTTTTTCTTCGTGATATTGTTCGTTAAAAACATAAAGCTGATCGCCGCAGCCGAACTTACCGCCGATATCGATCGTTACGGACGCGTCTGCTGCCGCCGAGGCCAAAGCAAGTCTGCCGTAATAGACTACATTCCCCGTGCTGTCTTTGATCACGGCTGAAATGTATTCATTCTGACCGGTCGCTGCCCCGCTATAAGGGATGGTCACCGTGCTCGTTTCGCCGTCAAACGCCACCGCTTCCGTATCCACGGAAAAACCTGCATGGGCCGTATCCGGCAGCGTCAGTTTCCACTCGCTATTCCCTTCCGTAACGCTGACAGCCGTGAGGGCTTGGGGACCGAGGGCGCCGGAGGATTTTCCGCCTTCGGCAGCAGATGTCAGGAGGATCGAACTCAGTTTTACGTAGAAGGCTGGACGAACGCCGCCGTCCCAGCCGTCGACATATTCACCACTCGTATTGAGCAGACCTGTAGATCGCACATAAGCCGCTTTGATGTCCTCTCCTCCCGGGGAACGCAGCCACCATTCGCCGGCATTCTTTCGCAATTCAACATTTAACAAGGATGCTTCCCCGGCGGAAAGCGGCCAGAGCTGCGTAGTTACAGCCGTCCCGCGGATCCGGTCCGGGGAGTACCCGGATGAACCATAGTTCCCGCTCCCGCCTTGCAGCGTCCGCTGCTGGATAGCATTCTTTTCCCCGGTAGAAAAACCGTCGCCGATTGCGTCTACCGCTAATTTCAGCGTGCTACCCGCGTATTTATTGTAGAATCCGTCATCGCCATTCCCGTCAAATTCAGCCTTTGGCGGAATCTGGCCGGATGCCAGCAAGGTCATGGTTCCGCTGACACTCAGATTCGCGTCAGTACTCGAACCGCCGGCGCCGTCGTAACCGATGACACGCCAGACGATGCCTCCGTAATAGACGGTCTGCGCGTTCTCCTTATTGACGTTGGAAGCCAGGGCCGCTGAACCGCCCTGGGGTGTGGAAGTAACGGAAGGGTCATCCGGCGTCGTATGAATCACGATAAAGGCAGCTGTATATGCTTTGGCCTCATTGGCCGTATAGGTAAGCGGCCCCTCTTCCGCAAGCAGATCCATCAGCCCGGGAAGCGTTGTCGTATTGGTTCCCAGGCTATCCGTGAATTCCGCGGCCGTTCCCTCATAAAAACCGAGAAACCGGTAACCGGCAGCGGCTTCTGCGTTAAGGGTCACCTGGTCACCATCATGAACGATGCCGCCCGTCACCGGCGTGCCGCCGTTCTTCGTGACAGTCACGGTGCCTCCTGCATCCGTCCCTGTCACCAGGATCGGCTGCGCGCTGCCGGATGAACCCGACATATCGTCTTGCCGGGCGACCGCTACTGCGGTGGTCTCGATCGCAAAGGATGGCATTGCTTTTATGATGACCGTCTTGGCTTTATTACCGGAAGCATCAACGATATAGGAATAATTCCCTTCTGCCGCGATCCTGCCGCCGGTCGGAGTTTCGATACCCAGGACATCACCATAGATGACCAGCCGGTCCGGATCCGTACTGTTATAGGCACCTACAGCCGCGGTACCGGATGTCGTTCTGGCATTAATAACGGTCGCTTCTCCGGATATGCTAATTTTCTTGCTGCTGTACAGGCCGTACCTTCTTTCGCCTGCTGTTGTTACGCTCGCGCCGTCTGAAACATAGAGCATCCCTTCGGTATAGAGCCCGTCATAATTACCGGTTAAGGAGAGCTTAGCGCTGAAGCCTCTGATAGAAATCGTACCGCTGCCACTGTCGTCTCCCCAATAAGCTCCGTAACTGCTCCCCCGCTGAGACGTTGCCTGCGCCGTCAACGTTCCGCTCGTTATCTCGACATTGCTGTAATTAGAATGCAACGCGTAAGCATAGGAAGCATAGCCGGAAGTCTGGGTATTGGTATTGGTCGCTGTCACATTCACGGTCCCGCTGGCTAACCGGAATGAATTCGATTCAATGCCATAGGTCTCTGCGGAATTGCTCGAAGCGGTCACCGTCAGAGTTCCGCCGGTGACCTGGACGTTTTGGAAGTAAAGGCCATATACACTGTATCCGTCAGAGGTTGTATTATTGATCGTGACATTCCCGCCGGTCTGATAATAGCTCATCCCGTACCGCTTCACGATGATACCGCCGTTCTGGACGGCCAGATTGCCGCTGTTCACGGTAAGGCCAACCGTATTCGTACTACCGTTCCCGTCTTTGATCCCGGAGGTAAGGGTCAGGGTCCTGTTCCCCTGTATCGTAAGCCTATACCCATTCAGATCAATGGACGTCACGGTTTTATCCGCATCAATGGTAAGTGTCGTATTGGCTGTCAGTCGGATCGCTTTATTTGCTTCGAGGGCAGACGATGAAACCGCACCGCTGATATCCGCCGCGTAAACACCTTGCAAGGCCCCTGCCATGAGCATCCCGGCCAACAAAAGCAGGAGCAGCACCACCAGTCTCAGGGCGTGTCCCCGGATATTCCTTGTTCGTCTCCCCCCGATCAAGCCTTCCATCACTTTCCTCCTGAACCCGTTCTCAACGTTTGGTTCTGCTCCTATGTAGAGATCCGTTCCTTTTTTTAAAAAACCACGATTTTGCTACCGAAAACAGGTAGCAGAATCGCAAAAAACGAATTTTGGGAACGCATTTCCGGTCTCCGTTCGCTTATCAGACCGCAACCTGGCACATCTTCATCGTGGCGAGCGCCGCTTCGTGGCTCGCCGGGGTAACGCCGGCGCAGCAGGCCGGATCTACGGAGATAGGAACCTCGGGCATAGCCGCCTTCAGCAGCAAAGCATTGGACACCACGCAGATATCCGTACAAAGCCCGACCAGCTCGATTGCCAGTTCACCCTTTTCCCGCTCACAGAGCGCTTTCAGGTCCTCTGCCAGGGCAGTGCTCCCGAAGGTCGGCTTCTCATAGACGTGCGGGCCGGCGTCCGGGCAGCAATCGGGCGGACAGTTTCCGTCCGGGCAGCAATCGGGCGGACAGGTCCCATCCGGACAGCCGGCGTCTGAACAGCAGTCCGCGAGCGGGCTCCCATCCGGACTGATGCCGAGGGCAGCGGCGATCTCATCCCGCAACCGCCACCCTGCCGTGCCGCGGATGCAGTGTTCCACCGGAAGATTCAGGCCTTCCTGGGTAGACAGGTAGTCTGGCTGGTGGGTATCCAGCGTCACGTAGATATCAGCCGGATCGTAAGCGCGGATCTTATCGACCACGTTCGGCACGATGGCGACCGCTTCCGCGGTGCCTAAGGCGCCGTCGATAAAATCATTCTGCATGTCCACGACGATCAATATATTTCTCATGGGTCCTCTCCGTCTTCTAACACTCGTTCCAGTTTTTTGAAAAACCGGCATTTGTTGCCGCTTTCTCACCAAAAAGCGGCAACAAAACCGTAAAATCTGGGAAACTGGAACACCTCTCCTTTTGCCAGGCAGGCTTATGCTCCTGCCGCGATGACTTCCAGGGCCACAGTCAGGGCTTTCACGGCCGTTTCCAGCGGCATGGAAGCTGTGCCGATTTTGTCCGTTACCTGCTCGGGCAGATAGGGAATGTGAATGAAGCCGCTCTTCTTCCCCGGCCAGTTTTTCTCGCAAAGGTCACGCACGCCGTAGAAGACGTGATTGCAGATGAAGAGGCCCGCCGTATTACTGACGACAGCCGGAATACCGGCGGCCAGGATCGCGTCGCGCATCGCTTTGATGGGAAGGGTGGAAAAATAAGCGGCCGGCCCGTCCGGAATGATCGGCTCGTCTTCCGGCTGGTTGCCTTCATTATCCGGGATGCGGCAATCGTTCAGGTTCACCGCGACACGCTCCAGATTGATGCAGGTCTCGCCACCGGCCTGTCCGACCGAGACGATGACGTCCGGATCCTGCTCACGGATCGCGGCTTCGATCGCGGCTAGCGATTTCCAAAGGACCGTCGGGATCTCCAGTTT
>JAFRYQ010000009.1 GCA_017437565.1 Bacillota bacterium | reverse complement strand
GGTGTTGAGCGTTTACAGCATGTATCTTGACAAAGTCGGCGGCGTGACGGTTACCGGTGAAGGCAGCCGGCTTGTTTTTACGTATTCCGTCAGCGGCAGTGGCTCCGTCAAGATCTCGGAGAAAGCATCTGTCGAAGGACAAACAATGAATCCCAGCACGGTCGAAATCTCCGGCGGCGCAACGGCGAAACTCAAAGAATTGTACACGGATCGTTACGCCAACAAAGGCTCGATCACAATCACCGGCGAAGGTACGACGGTAAATGCACAGGATGCAAAAAACGGCGTAGTGATCGGCAACAGCAGCAACAAGTCGCCTATTGTAATCAAGGACGGCGCTGTGATCAACGATGCAGCGTATTTGAATTCCGGATATTCCGAAACACTTACGGTTACGGACGCCACGGTCCACGGCTGCACACGCGGAGCGAGCATCAGCGGCACCTCGCTGCTGAACGGCGCCTCAAAATTCGATAATATCAGTGCGATCCGCGGGATTGCTACGATCGGCGGCACTGCGAGCGTCACATTCCTGGAGAGCGTCAAGACGACCTTTGAGAGCCTGGAGACCCTCACGTTCCTGGGAACGCCGACCATTCGGAATATTGGCAAGTTCGATTTCGTAAACAGTAAAGGTGATCTGTATCTGACCCAGGACGCGGGCGCGGTCTTTGCGCTTCAGGACGGCCTGGCCGGTTTGGACGTCAACCTCGGTACGAGCGCGCAGGTGATGATCCACATCGGGAACGACCGCTCATTGCTGCCCGGCGTTGCCCGTTATGAGGGCGAAGTTCTTCCGTACGATTTCGCTTGCTACGAGGGAAGCGTCAAACGCAACACGGGCGATTTTACGGCGTATTACGGATATGAGGAGAAAAGTGCAGCCGTTTTCGAATCCGGAGAAAACATGCTTCAGATGACCACGCCCGCCTGCAAGATCGAACGCAGCGGAAGCACGTTGGAATACTATACAATCCACGAAGCATTTGCAGACGCAAAACAGGGCGAGACGATCGAGCTTCTCAGAGATGTTACATATGCCAACAGCGTTGTCATCCCGGCGTCGTCGGGTGTGACGGAATACGCTCTGGAACTGGCAGGATATGGCTTAACGAGCAACACAAATCAACATTACGACAATGACCATATTCCCTTTGTTATCAACAGCGGTATGACGCTGAACATCACAGACAGCACAGAAGAGCAGACCGGATATATCCAAACGGACGACTATGAGTATCCCATGATGTTCAACGCCGGAACGGTCATCATCGACGGCGGTATCTATTGTGGATTGCTGTGCGGAGCGGGATATTCCGGTATCGATCCAGGCTACGGCGCGCTCAACAATGGATATAAATCCATTGGCAGTGATGGCGTATATGTCATCAAAGATGCGTATATTTACCACGATAAAGATGATGCCACCAGAGAAAGCAACGGCGCGCCGTCTTATTCTCTGGAATCGCTTTCTTACATAACGCTCGCGGAGCATGCCCGTGTCGATGAAGATTTTGAGCGCGGGGATTGGGTGAACGATTTCTATCCCTTCACGCATATCACCAATAAGGTGATCGTCGAATTCGACCGCAATGAGGGCCGTGGTTACATGGACAGGCAGAGGGTTCCCATCGGCGAAGGAGAGGCGCTGAATCCGTGCACGTTTACCCGCGCAGAATACACCTTTGTCGGGTGGAACACAAAAGCGGACGGAAGCGGCACTTCTTATGCAGATAAGGCAATGATCACGCTGAGTGACGATACGACCTTGTACGCACAATGGACAGAAGCCGTGACCGTAAGCTTTTTCAACGATGTAAAGGGAAGTAAAGTCCTCGAGAAAACACCTGTCACAGCCGGAACCAAACTGAGCGAGATCACGCTCCCTGCCGATCCGTCGAAAGAGGGCTATTACTTTGCCGGCTGGACTGACGTAAAGACGGATCAAGACGATTATACCTGGGAACAGGCAACTCCCGGAAACGATCAGTACATCCTTACTGATTTCGACGATACGCCTGTCGATTCTGACATCGCGTTCTATCCGGTCTTTGTGCGCGACACCCTGAACGTCATTCTGGACCTGGGTGCGGCGGATGCGGATATGGACAGCAGCCAGGCTAAAAGCTTCTACGTAGACATCGACGAAAAGATCCAGATGACTTACATGATCGCCGCGACTCGCCCGGGCTATGTTCTTTCCGGCTGGTACACCAAGGGCGGCGTGCTCTGGAACGGAAGCGATTGGGAGAATGCCACGTCTGAAGATGACTGGTGGCCCATGACGCCGGAATATACCGACGGCAGCGGCTATACCTCAACCGGAACCGAGAAGGAACCGTGGAACACGTATACGGTCACGCTTACGGCTCACTGGACTCCGAAGACGGCGGCTGTGACTTATGATCTCGGCGATCACGCGGCAGCCGGCCAGACTGTTCCGGCAGACGGCACGGCGACCCTTGGCGGAGAAGTCACGCTTGCAAGCGCACCTAATGCGGAAACGGATTACGTCTTCGTCGGCTGGCGGGATAAGAACGGGACGCTGCATTCCGCCGGCGGGACCTTCAACTTTGACGACTGGTCGATGACAGAGAACGATGAGATCGTGCTCACTGCCTATTATGTCCAGATGGGAGATGCGATCATCGAGTTCGATACCAACGGCGGCACAGCCGTCGAACCGGTCGCGGGACAGATCGGCGATCCGGTAACGATCCCGGATGGCGTGGCGGATGGCTCCGCTGTTACGAAAGACGGCTATACGTTTGCCGGCTGGTTCAGCGACAGTGCGCTCCAGACAAAGGTCACATCCTTCCCTGCCATGTTTACAACCTCCAGTGCGATCTATTTCGCCGATTGGACGGTCAATCCATATACGGTCACATACAAACTGAACGGAGGCAAGTGGAGCGACGGTTCTTCCGACGACCGTTCTGTCAGTTACGATTACGGGGCAGCGGTCACCGCTCCGGACGATCCGGCCAGAGAGCATTACACTTTCAATGGCTGGGAGCCTGCTTCGCCGCAGAAGATGCCTTCTTACGACCTTACGGTAGAGGCTGTCTGGGAGCCGATCACTTATACCGTCACGTTCATGACGGATCCGGACGATGCCGGTACCGTTGTGAAGGACAGATTCGGCGCGCTGGTGGAGACGCCGGACGATCCCGCAAGGGACGGTCTGATCTTCGTAAAATGGGACAACGCGCCGACCTATATGCCGGATACTGGTCTGACCGTGCATGCGCTCTGGAAACCTGCCCCCAAGGCAGAAGACGAGACCGCTGCGGGTAAAGCGGACGGTAAACTCACGAACGTAACGGATGAGATGCAGTACAGCGCTGACGGCGGTCAGACCTGGGTCGACATTACCGGGACCGAAGTGGAAGGTCTTGCCCCCGGCGAATACCTGGTCCGCTTCAAGGAACCGGGCGAGTACAAGTCTGACGAAGCGACCGCAGTGACGATCGGTTCCGGCGAAGCTCCAGCGCCGACACCTTCGCCGTCTTCCGGAGGAGGAGGCAAGAGCGGGTACGACGTAACGGTCAGCCCGGCCGATCACGGAAGCGTAGAGGCGGATAAAAAGACTGCGGCAAAAGATGAGACAGTCACGCTCACGGTGAAGCCGGATAACGGCTACACGCTGGATACGCTGAAGGTCACCGCGAAAGACGGAACCGAGATCGAAGTGACCAGGAAGGCAGATGGCTCCTACAGTTACAAGCAGCCGGATTCTAAGACGACAGTGGAAGCGACGTTCAAACTGGCTTTCGCTACGCCGGACGTGACCGGTGTTGCCGACATGCTGATCACGGAAGACCATATCATCTACATCAGCGGCTATCCCGACGGAACGGTCCGTCCAGAGGGCCATATCACGAGAGCGGAAACCGCGACCATGTTCTACAACCTGCTGCGGGATAAGAGCGTGACGGCAGAGAAGACCTTCCCGGATATCGAGGAAGACGCCTGGTATACGAAGTATGTCGGCGTGCTGGCAGGCAAGGGCATCATGGCCGGTTATCCGGACGGCGAATTCAAGCCGGACCAGATGATCACCAGAGCTGAGTTTGCAGCCGTGGCGACGCTGTTTGCCAAGGAAGCGAACGGCGGCAAGACGTTCTCCGACGTTCCGAAGGGTTACTGGGCGGAGAAGAATATCGCAACGGCCGCAGAATACGGATGGATCACCGGATATTCCGACGGTACGTTCGTTCCGGCAGGCTATATCACCAGAGGCGAAGCTGCAACGATCGTCAACCTGATGCTGGGCCGCGTTGCTGACAGGACGTATATCGATGCGCACCGCAGCGGGCTGATGCAGTTCAGCGACCTGAAGGACGATACGAAGTGGTATTTCTACAACATGCACGAAGCGATCAACGCGCACGATTACACCATGGACGGCGCGATCGAGAGCTGGAAATAGTACCTGTATGAGAGACGGGACTGAGGACTTCCTCAGTCCCGTTTTTGTTTCACAGGATGGTCGCCAATATAGATGCAAACATTTAAATCGTGAATGGCGCGGCACGCAGGGGCAAAAACCGGGAATTATTGAAACATGTATCTATAAACCGCAAAATTGCACAAAAACGATACATTCTTAAAATCCGCGAAATTTGCGATGCACGTTCAGGAGAATGCTGCAAAGAATCATTTTGAGCATTTTTGTTCGAAACGATACGGCTTTATGGCCAAATAAAAGGATGAGAGTAGATAACGGGAACGATTCTTTGTGTATAATGATAGAAGAGTAAAAAAAGGAGGATTCAGAAATGATCCGCAAAATCATCCATATAGACGAAGAAAAATGCAACGGCTGCGGGCTGTGCGCGGAGGCATGCCACGAAGGCGCGATCGACATCGTGAACGGGAAGGCCAAGCTCATCCGGGAGAACTTCTGCGATGGGTTCGGCGACTGCCTGCCGGGATGTCCGACTGGTGCGATCACTTTCGAGGAACGGGAAGCTCCGGAATACGACGAAGCGGCAGTAAAGGCTGCGAAGGCGGAAAAGGCGATAACTGAAGCTGCGCATGAACGCCGGGAGGGCGGATGTCCCGGGTCAAGAATGATGCAGTTTGTGCAAAAAGATGCAGTTCCTGCACCGGTCAGCACCGGAAAGCCTGTCTCCCGCCTGGCGCAGTGGCCCTGCCAGATCAAGCTGGTACCGACGCAGGCGCCCTTCTTTGACGGCGCGAAGCTGCTGATCGCAGCGGACTGCACGGCTTACGCCTATGCCAATATGCATGAGGATTTCATGCGCGGCAAGGTCACCGTCATCGGTTGCCCTAAACTGGATGCGGTGGATTATTCCGAGAAGCTGACCGCGATCATCCGCGATAACGATATCAAGAGCGTAACTATCGTCCGCATGGAGGTGCCCTGCTGCGGCGGGCTGCAGAGGGCGGCGGAGAACGCACTCCGAAACAGCGGGAAATTTATCCCCTGGCAAGTCGTTACGATCTCCCGGGACGGCAGCATTTTAGACTAGGGCGACCGCAAAAGAAAAGCGATAAAGGAGAGTAACCCATGCAATTGCGCCCCATGAACGAACAGCAGATCCGCTGCTGGTACCGCACCTTGTTGCCGGAATGCTTCGCTCCCAACGAGAGAAAGCCGCTGGCGGATATCGAGCGCCTGCTTGCAGAAGAGCGCTATGAGGTCTGGGGGCTGTTTGCGGATGGTCCTGCCAGCCCCGGACAGATGCCCCTCGGTTTTGCCTGCATCTGGAAACGAAAGGGCATTCCTCTTGTGCTTCTGGACTACCTGGGGGTAACGGCAGCCGTCCGCAACGGCGGATACGGCGCCTGGATGCTGGCGCAGCTGAAGGCGCTGGGCAGGCCCATGGTCTGCGAATCGGAACTGCCGGTGGAAGGGGATCCGGAAGGGGAAAACGCGATCCGCAGACGAAGGATCGCCTTCTATGAGCGGAATGGTTTTCATCCGGCCTACGAAATGGCGACCTGCGGCCTGCGCTGGCAGGCATTGCTGATAGGCGATGAAGCGGAAGATATCAAGGATATCATGCGGTGGCACAAAGAACTGTACGATGAGACGCGTACGGACGTTAAGGTGCCGCTGGCTCCGGATGAAAAGCCGCAGCCGCCTTATTGGATGAAATAGCAAGAGGGGACCATGCTTATTCTGATCATCGCATTTCTCGTCAGTTTATTACCGGCCTTCGTGATGTACTTCTGGCTGAAAAAGCAGCAGGGCATGCCGGAAGGCTATCCGGACCGCTGCCGGCAGGCTCTTTTTAAGGGGATGTTCGCCGTGCTTCCGGTCGTGGGAACTTCGTTCGTGCTCAACGTTGCAGGCCGCCTGCTGTTTTACGGGCACGCGGACTCCGTCCTGTACCAGGCTTACTATAAATTCATCGCGATCGCCTTCGCGGAGGAACTGGTGAAGTTCCTCATGATGCGGCATGTGACCCGCGGCAACTCCTGCTCCTGGCTGGAATACACGGTCTACATGATGCTCGTCGGCCTGGGCTTCGAAGTGCTGGAAGCGATCCCCTACGCCTTCGGCTCCGGGCCGATCCACATGCTGGTGCGCGGCGTTACGATCAT
>JAFRYQ010000114.1 GCA_017437565.1 Bacillota bacterium | reverse complement strand
TTGGTCAGCATGCCGCCGAGCCAGCGCTGGTTGACATAGAACATGCCGCAGCGTTCCGCTTCGCTCTGAATGGCGTCCTGCGCCTGCTTCTTGGTGCCCACGAACAGAATGGTGCCGCCCTCAGCCACGATGTTCACGACCGCGTTGTAGGCGTCGTCGATCATGCCGACAGTCTTCTGCAGGTCGATGATGTGGATGGAGTTGCGTTCGGTGTAGATGTAAGGGGCCATCTTGGGGTTCCAGCGACGGGTCTGGTGTCCGAAATGCACACCGGCTTCCAGCAGCTGCTTCATGGAAATAACGCTCATTTGGAAATCCTCCGTTTGGTTTTTCTTCCGTGCGGGTCGTCTCCCGGAAAGACCGCTTCTCGCGGCACCCCTTTCCCGGATCGGCGCACGTGTTAATTTAGCGCCCGATAATAATAGCAGGAAAGAAAAACAATTGCAAGCGGTTTTTCCGCTTTTTTCACGGTTTTCCGCCTGTTTTTCCGCATTTCCGCTTTTCTCTTCCGGTTGACAAGAAGAAGTATTACTTACTATAATGTTAAGATGTTTATTTGCGGAAAGGACTTCCCTGACCATGCTTTTCAGTTCACTCATATTCCTGCAGGCCTTCCTGCCCCTTACGCTGGCGGCGTATTACGGCATAGGTCTGCTGCCCGCTTCCTCTCCCGAAAAGAAAAGACGCCGCAAGAATGCGGTCCTTCTTCTTGCCAGTCTGGTCTTTTACGGTTTCAGCGGTCTGAAATATCTCCTGCTGATGCTGGCGGTCATCCTGCTGAACTATTTCGGCGGGCTGCTCGTCTCCCTCGGAAAGACGCCCGCCGCCCGGAAAGCGTTTCTGGCCGCCACGGTCATCCTGAACCTCGGCCTGCTTTTCTATTTCAAATATTTCAACCTGTTCCGCGACCTTCTCGGACAGATCCGTTCCCTCTTCGGCGGCGAGCCGGAGGCCTTTACGCGGATCATCCTCCCGGTCGGCATTTCCTTCTATATCTTCCAGGCGCTCTCCTATACCATCGACGTGTACCGGGGCGACGCCGAGCTTCAGAAAAATCCTTTTGACTTTGCCCTTTACGTTTCCTGCTTCCCGCAGCTGATCGCCGGCCCGATCGTGCAGTATTCGGATGTTGCGGCGCAGCTGACCAAACGGCAGGAAAACACGGAGCAGTTCAGCGAAGGCATCCGCCGCTTCCTCTACGGCCTCGCCAAGAAGGTGCTGATCGCCAACTCCGTCGCGGAGATCGCCGACGGGATCTGGGCGCTCGAAGTCGGCAAGATCGGCGCGGGCCTCGCCTGGCTGGGCGCCATGGCCTACTTCTTCCAGATCTACTACGATTTCTCCGGCTATTCGGACATGGCCATCGGCCTCGGCAAGATGTTCGGCCTCGATTTCAAGGAGAACTTCCGTTATCCGTACCTCGCTGACAGCGTGACTGATTTCTGGCGGCGCTGGCACATCTCGCTCGGTTCGTGGTTCCGCAACTACGTCTACATTCCGCTCGGCGGCAACCGGAAAGGCGAAGGCCGTGCGGTCTTCAACATGGCCGTCGTTTTCTTCCTGACCGGCGTGTGGCACGGCGCGAACTGGACCTTCTTCTTCTGGGGCGTCTACCACGGCTTCTTCCGCATCGTGGAATACTGCCTGACGAAAAAATCCCGCAGGAACCGCCGCTCGCGCAGGAAGCGCTTCCGCCTGCCCGGCCAGATCTACACCTTCCTGGTCGTCCTTGTCGGCTGGATCTTCTTCCGCGCCGACACCCTCCCGGACGCCTTCGCCTTCGTGGGCCAGCTGTTCGGAACGCGCGGCGTCGACGAGACCGTGCTGTCGTTCCTCTCCTTCCGCCGCCTGCTTGCTCTCGTGTGCGCTTTCCTCGGCCTCGGCTTCTTCCAGGAATACTTCAGTTTCCTGCTGGACAAGGTACAGAAAGCTACCCGCGGGATCCTGGAAAAGATCTGGCTGCTTTTCCTGCTTTTCCTGTGCATCCTGCTGCTGACCAACTCCAACTACAACCCGTTCATCTACTTCCAGTTCTGAGGCACGCACATGAAGAACAAAGTTTGGATCATTACGTTTCTGGCCTGTCTCATCCTGCCTGTCGGAGCCGGCGCCGTTTACCGCAGCGCACATCCGGACGAGGACCGGCAGCAGATCGAGGAAGAAGAAAACCGCCGCATGGCCGAGGTCGAGTGGGATAAACTGTTCGACTCCTGCCAGAGCGTCGATAACTGGTACAACGACCGCGCCCCGCTGCGCAGTCCGCTGATG
>JAFRYQ010000113.1 GCA_017437565.1 Bacillota bacterium | reverse complement strand
TGCATCCGGGCCTGCTCACGCTGGTGTTCGGCCTGCCAGGCTTCCGTCGCGTTATAGCCATAGGCGTGCTGGCTGAAGGGGCTGGCCTGCTGCCCAAACTGGCTGGCCTGCTGCCCGAATTGACTGGCCGTCTCCGGCGGTACCTGTTCCTGCGCTTGTGTATCTGCATTGGAGAAGGCACCAGTGAAAGCTTCATGCGCTTCCTGCTGCACCTCGGTGATCGCTTCCGCGGCCTGTGCTTCAAAAGCTGCCGCCTGGGCCGTTGCCTCAGCTACCGCGGCCTCAGCCGCTTTCTCCGCCTGTCCCCACGTATCTGTCGAAAACTCCGGAGCGGATGGAACGTCAGGCCCGAACTCCAGTTTCGGTTCGTTGTTATCGAAAATACTTCTGCTTCCGTCTTCCATGGTAAATGCTCCTTCCCCTAACGGATCTAACTTCTAGGTGCATTATACCCCATTCTCCGGTTTTTGTGCAATATTCTGTAAACGGGTCAGGAGAATATCCGCAAAGATCAGCGGAACAGCGCGTGCTTCAGGCGTTTATACACGAAGAAGGTGATGACCGACACCGCGCCGTATTTCACGAGGTTAAAAGGCAATACCGTATAGAGCATCATGGAGAAGAGATCCGTGACGTGCGGGTTGATCTTGGTCCCCATACCGATGATCACTTCCATCGGCATGCCATAGAGATTGGAATAAAGCGGGAACATGATGAGCGAATTGGTGAAGATCGCCATGCAGCTGACCGCCAGGGTCCCGATCAAAAGCGAAAGAGCCGCGCCGCTTTTTCCTTTTTTGAAATGATAGACGAGCGCTGCCGGCAGCATATAGGCCGCGGCACAGATGAAGTTGGAGAATTCACCGACGAAAGCCGTCTCGCTGCCTTTGATGATGATCTTCAGGAGCAGCTTCACGAGGCAGATCAGCAGACCTTCCACCGGCCCCATCAGGAAGGTGCCGAGGATCGCCGGCAGATCGGCGAAGTCGAATTTCATGAAGGACGGCGCGATGGGCGTCGGGAAATCGATCAGCATCAGGACCATGCTGATAGCTCCGAACAAAGCGATCATGACCATGTTTTTGGTCGTGAACACCTTATGTCCGCGGCTCTGTCCTCCGAAAGCAGTAGCGGTCAAAGTTTCCTGGTTCTGGTTCATGCTCATAAAAAATACCTCCGTTTCTTTTTCACATGCTGGTCTGGCGCCGCCCGGGCTCCCCAAAACAAAAGAGCCGGGCTTACATCTTCAGGATGGACTCCTAAGAGCAGCTCGCCTCCGCCAATAGAATCAAACGCAAGGTATTCTGTCTAAATCATCCATCTTTTCCCATCCGGACTGACCTGGAAACCAGGATCACCGTCGGTTCCGGAATTTCACCGGATCGGCCTTGCGGTTTGTGGACTGTCACCACCGGTCAGGAATTACACCTGCCTCAAAGATAGCGTCATTATGCTTTTTACGTGAAAATCATAACGCGGGAAATGGCGTCTGTCAATACACCATTGTATACATATTTCGCATAATCTAACCGTGTTTTAGTTTCTTCCACTCCTCCCGCGCTTTCTCGGCTTCTTCCGGGCTTACGTCCGTCTGCTGCGAATATCGCGCCGGCGCGTAAAGCGCGTAGAGCTCCCGCGCGTCCCCTTCCCGGAAATAGTTGCTGCTCATCTCCGCGATCTCCTGCCCGGTCATGCCTTCTTCCGGGTTTAATCCTCTTTTTCTGGCTTCGCGCAGGAATCTCAGGAAATAGAAACGAACCGCGAGGCGCGGATCGGATGGGCGGAAAAAGCCCGGTGCCTTCCGTTTCTCCTCCGGCGCCAGGTTCTCATAACGCACAGTCACCGCCTCGGAACGCCGCCGGCGACGGCTGCGGGCCGCAAGCTTCCGGAACATGAAGAAGAGGATCAGGATGACGAGCCCTGCCAGAATGGCATAGGCGATATAGTCGAGCCACGGCGAGACTTCCGTCTGCTCCATCATCTCGTCCAGTTCCTCTTCCATCGGAGAAAGATCGTTCAGCTGGGGCAGGTTCCCGGCGCTCTCGAAACCGAAATAATCCGCGATCATCTTGATCAGGGTGAGAATCCCAAAAACGAGATAGGATATTCCCATCGCGACCAGGTAGAGGACGCGCGCGATCACCGTATCGTAGATCAGGAAGAGCAGCCGTCCCAGGAGACGTAGCAGACCCCCGACCGCCGCCAGCCAGCTGATGCCGATCACGCCGCCGATCCACAGCGCGTGGGAAAGCGGATGCTTCTCTCCGTCGCGCAGATAACGGAGTTCTCCGACGCCGGTCGCCAGCATCACCGTCAGATAAGGCGTGATCAAAGCCAAAGCGGCCAGCGCTTTGCTCCCGCCCAGAAATCCCGGGATGAGCCCCAAAAGCAGGCGCGCGCCGAAACGGAAATGGTCACGGAAACCGGGAAGGTCGAATCCGGAAGTCGCAAAGCCGGAACCTTCCGTCAGCGCGCAGTAACCCAGATAAAGCCAGGCCGGCAGCATCTGCAGGGACTGGGCCAGGGACGGGTGAAAAGCCAGCACGGCCAATGGGATCAGCAGCACAAGCAAGCGGACCGGTTTCAGCCCGCGGCCGTCTCTGTTGCGCCCGAGGCGGGTCAGCCCGGTCTGCAACAGGATCACGAGAAGCAGGAGAAGCGCTCCGGCCATGATCGGCGCGGGTCCGCTGAAGATTTTGATCCAATAGGAAGAAAGCACGTAATAGAGCGCCGTATCAAAGGTCAAGGTCAGGAATTCAGACAGCATGCCGCACCTCCCTGGCCGTTTCGGCTTGAGCCTCCGCCGCCGGCGCCAGATAATCCTCGGCGACGACGAGTTCGACCTCGTTTCCGGATCTGGCGCGAAGCAGTTCGCAAGCTTTCAGGACGCCTGCCGAGCGACGGGCGGCAATCAGCAGATAGCTCTGTGCCTCCTCATCTTTCCGGAGCGCGCGGTCGCAGAGCCGCTCGATGCTGCTCCCCTTTTGCGGCAGGAGCGCGGCCAGCAGCGCCAGCAGGTCGCGCACGTTTTCCCGTCCGGCTCTGACGTGCCGGGCCGTATTGCGCGCGTAACCGCTCATCGGCGAGTTGGTATAAAGATCGACGATGATGCCCTGCTCCGTCAGATATTCACAGGCGGTGCGGGCCAGTGAGCAGACAAGGTCCAATATTTCGGCATCGTCCCGGCCCAACTCATCGTTGAGGACGATCACGCCGCAGGAAAGCTCCCGCACCGGCTCGAACTCGCGCACCATCAGTTCTCCCAGGCGGGCGGTCTGGATCCAGCTGATGGTGTGCATCGGTTCTTGTCCGGTGTACTCGCGGCAACAGGTGGTGAGGATCGGATCCCGGATCAGGAACTGGCGGGCGATCAGGTCCCCGTTCATCTTGCCTAAGGTCTTCATCAGTTTCGTATCGCCAAAGCGTTGCGGATAGACGAGTACGGAAGACCGGGCCGCGTAATGGTGGCTGACCTCCGCCATACCCAGGAAATCGCCGCGCGTTAAAGTCGCCCCGCTGAAGTGATGGAGACCACGTTTAGCGATGCGGATCGGCATGCGGCTGACCGTCTTTTCCCGTCCGCGCAGCCGGTAAGTATTCTCGGCCACCAATTCAAATCTTCTTTCCTCGGCTTCCATATCTTCCGGAAACCGGGTGGAAAGCGGAAAAGCTACTTCTGTCTTCACATAGGCGATCGGCAGTTTCCCCGTATTGGTGAGCGTCATCGTCACGTCAAAAGGCGCGTCCGGCTCTGTCTCCCGTACGGAAGGCAGATAGCTGAAGCGGACGTGGCTTAAACCGTCACGCAGCGCAAGGGTCTGCAGCAGGAATCCCGCGATGAAAAGAAGAAACAGAAAAGCGATCATGTAAAAAGCCTCCCGGCTTTAAAAAGGCATAAACAGCGGCTGGCGCGCGTGGCTGACGTGCTTTAGCGGCTCACGTCCTCCAGCGGTACCGGTACCGTTTCAACGATCTCCTGCACCAGGTTCTCCGCTTCCTGCCGGGAAGAGGAACCGATCAAAGTCAAACGGTGCGCCAGGACGGAAGGCGCCAGTTCTTTAACGTCTTCCGGACGCACGAAAGCATGACCGGCCAGCGCTGCCCGCGCCTGGGCCGCCCGATAGAGCGCGATCGCGCCACGCGTAGAAACCCCAATGCGGACGCGCGCGTCCTGACGGGTGGCGCTGACGATGCCTAACAGATAGTTGGCCACGTCCCGCGTCACTTCCACGGTCTTGACCATTTCTTTCGCGGCGCGCGTCTCTTCCGGCGTCACGCAGGAAGGCAGCGTTTTCACTTTTTCCACCCGGTCTTCACCCATTAAGACCTTCAGTTCGCTTTCCGCGTCCATATAGCCGAGGGAAAGACGCATGAAGAAACGGTCCGTCTGTGCTTCCGGAAGCGGGAAAGTGCCGTGCGTCTCCAGAGGGTTCTGCGTGGCCATGATCATGAAGGGTTCCGCCATATCGTGCGTTTTCCCGTCCACCGTCACCTGACCTTCGGCCATCGCCTCCAAGAGGCTCGACTGCGTACGCGGAGTCGCCCGGTTGATCTCATCCGCCAGGATCATATTGGCAAAGACTGGTCCCGGCCGGAATTCAAATTCGCCGCTCTTCTGGTTGTAGAAATTGATGCCGGTCAGATCCGACGGGAGCAGGTCCGGCGTGAACTGGATGCGGCGGAAGCTCCCGCCGATCCCGGCCGCGAAAGCCCTTAGCAGCATCGTCTTGCCCGTACCCGGCAGGTCCTCCAGCAAAATATGTCCCGAGCATAAAAAGCAGATCAATACTTTCTCGATCACTTCATCCTTCCCGGTGATGATCTCCCGGCAATGATCCATGATCCTGGCTTTATAATCCATGATATCCATGCGGTTACTCTCCTTCTCGCGGCGCGGCGTCAGCCGGCCTGGCACTCTTTCCTTAACTTTATTATTATAGCAAATTGCCATCGCCTTGTGCGCGCGTTAACAGATTTTTCTTTCATGTCTTTCGCCAGGCAGTGGGCAACGGAAAAAGTGAATTTCAGATATTGACAAACCAATTTGGCTGTGATAATATATCACTTGCGTTGAAAACTTGTGGGTGATTAGCTCAGCTGGCAGAGCACCTGACTCTTAATCAGGGTGTCCAGGGTTCGAACCCCTGATCACCCACCACCAACTCCGTGAAAACGGAGTTTTTTCTTTGTTAATAGTTGACAAACAATCGGCTGTAAACCTCCAACACAAACAGATCATCGTGATTTTTTAAGGAAAGCCCTGTCAGGTCTTCAATCTTCTGTATTCTGAAAAGAAGCGACTGTCTGTGTATGCACAGCTGCCTTGCGGTTTCACTGACATTACCATTTGCTTTGATCAGGGTTTCCAGAGTTTTCATCAATTCCATGCTACCGCCTCCTTTATCATACTCTATGATTCCGGATAATAGCCCGGCAGCATCTTCCCGAATGGATTCTTGGGATGAAATGGCAGCCATGATACGTATCTTTCTGGCCTCCTCATAGTATACGGTTTTGGTCTCATCTCCCTCACAGTACGTAGCAGACAAAAGCGCTTCGCTATATCCTGCCCGGAATCCCCCGTCTCCCCGGAATTCTCTGCTTACCCCGAAATGCAAAGTCAGCGCCGGGAACATTTTCTCGATATCCCGCGCCCATCTCGCAATAAACAGATCGACCGCAGCGCTGCTGCCCCCGAGCGGGCTTTCGACAAAAACTGTGAAACGTTCCGCTTCCGCTCCGCAGATGGCGGTAAGACCCTCCTTTTCTGCCGCCTCTCCGGCTCTTTGCATCATTTCATAGGTGTTCCGGACAAAACCCATTTTCTGATCCAAGCCGGCCGTTACAGGCTCCATGATCACCGCCCGGTAGCGCTTGC
This sequence comes from Bacillota bacterium, assembly GCA_017437565.1. Classification (GTDB taxonomy): domain Bacteria; phylum Bacillota; class Clostridia; order Peptostreptococcales; family Anaerovoracaceae; genus Eubacterium_B. The sequence continues at coordinate 7,475 of JAFRYQ010000113.1, read as the reverse complement.
CGAGATCGATACCCAAGAAGCCTGCTTCGCGTTTCAGCGCCTCATTCATCTCTCCCTTGGCCAGACGGAGCACAAAATCGCTTACCATTCCCGCGTTCGTGATCTTCTCGATCCGTTTCTGATTGAACCAGAGCGTGACCGGAAAAGAAATATACCTTTTCAAGATCTCTGTTTCGTGGGCCAAGATCTCATCGGATCCGATCCTGAGTTCGCCAAAGCGCAAGCCGTTTACTTCTATGGAAACGTTTACAGACCCGTCCCGGTAATCCCCGGTTTGGGCCAGGATCTCCCCATATGGGTCGGCTATGGCGAGCGGTGCCTTTAAGGACGATGCAGTCAGCGCGACCGCGTCTTCCAACGACGCCCCTTCGAAATACGCATTGAAGAGATCACTCTGCAGTCTTCTATATGGCTCATACCGCAGCATACGTATGGCTTTGTTGACCCGGTCCATGATCTCCGTAAACTTCTGGTCGAAGTCGATCCGGATCAAAGGCAGGCCTATGCTTTCCGCGTATTCTTTGACTTTTTTCGTTACCTTTTTTCTCTCTTCGTCAAAAGCAAAGAAGACCGCGGCAGCACCTGTCGCTCCGGCTTCCTCAACAATACGCCTTATAATATCCGGATCTTCTCCCGCTCCGTGCGCGATCGTGAGCACGATCTCTCCGGGGGAAAGGAAGGCCGCCATGGGCAACTCCTGAACGGATATTGACTTTACCACTATACTTTCATAATCAATACCTTCCGTAACTGACTCCCAATTGTCCAGGATCCCGTCATTAAGTAATTTGGCAAGCGTGTATTCCATTTTCTTCGCCTCCATAAAGATTCCTATCTTACCCCATTATGCAATATGTAAGTTAAAATAGCAATTCCTTTCTTATATATTGTAAGTTATTTGGAGACCTGCTACCAGTTATCATGATTACAGCAGGAATAAGAATTCAGAAGGAGGAGGAATACAGACATGACATCCATGACAGACAGAAAGAAAATAATGAAGATGATTGCTTTTGACCTGGCAGGTTCTGCTTTCCTCGGAATCAGCATTGTCTGTTTTACAGTAGAAGCCGACTTTGCTCCCGGTGGAGTCAGTGGACTTGCTGTAATCGCCAACGATCTTTTCGGACTTCCTATCGGCCTGGCGACCATTTTGATCAATATCCCCATTGTGCTGTTCACTTATCGCAAGCTCGGTAAGGAGTTTTTCCTGATATCGATCAAATCCATGCTCATCTGCTCTTTTATGATCGACTGTGTCGTTTGCTATTTTCCGGCATATTACGGAAGCCGCCTGATCGCTTCCATACTGGCAGGGACCACCTCCGGTATTGGTTGCTCCATTCTGTTTAAGGAAGGATCATCTACCGATGGGACCGACTTCATCATCGTCGCCATCAGACAAAGAAAACCGAATCTGTCATTCGGTCTCCTGGTCGGAATAATCGACAGTTGTGTTGTGACCCTGTCTATTCCCGTATTCCATGATGTCTGGTCTTTCGTATATGGTATGATCTATACCGTGAGCTGCGGTCTGGCCCTCGATATTACTACAAAAATACTCTCGTCAGCAGTGCTCCGAGAAACCCTTTTAATAAGCAATAATACAGGTAATTAGCAACGAAACCGGCCTTCTGATCCAGCTAATCCAGCATCGCCAGCAGCTCTTCTACGTACTCTTTCGGATGATTGATGGAATAGGCCCCATGATACAAACCGTCCTTCACCTCCAGGACGCTATCCGGCAGCGTTTCTTGCAGGATCCTGGCCGATTGCAGCATTTCTTTCTGCTCTTTCCCTCCGACCACGACCCGCACCCGGGCCCTTTATAGCCGCACGGGCCAGCCTTCCTCCCTCCGGATCCGGAAGTAGATGAGATAAGATGCGATGGCCGTGCAGAGATCGGCGACCGCCTGGGTCCAGACGATGCCGCTCATACCGAACAGCCGGTTCAGAAGAAAGAGCAGCGGGATATTGAAAACCAGCTGCCGGATGACTGCCAGAAGAAAGCCTTCTTTCCCCCGCCCGATACCATGAGTGAAGTGCACCATGCTGAAACAGAGGAACATCACCGGCGTCGCGAAACAGCGGGCGCGCAGGAACTGTATGCCAAACCGCACCGTCTCGGCATCCCGGATAAAGGCCTGCATGATCTGCGGGGCGAACAGATAGTAAAGGGCTACGGAGATCAAAGCGATGGATAGGCCGACGCCGCGCCCAAAGCGGAAGAAGGCATCCATTCGCTCGCGGTTGCCTGACGCGTAATTATAAGCGATGAGCGGGATCATGCCCAGGCAGATGCCGATACCGACGTTCAGCGGCAGGCGCTCCGCCTTCAGCACGATGCCGATCGCCGCCAGTTCGATATCGCCGTGCCCGGAGGACAGGCGGTTGATCACGATATTGCAAAGATCAAAGAGCAGGACCGCCAATGCCGAGGGGACGCCTACCGCGAAGATGGAGTGTAAAGAACGTTTGGAGGGGTACTGCCCGCGCATCCGCACCCGCAGGATGGTCGTTTGCGAGGCTTTCCGGTAAACGACGATAAAATAGAGAAGCGCGCACAGATTGGCCAGCATCGTGGCCAGCGCCGCTCCCAGCACCTGCTTGCCGTCCGGAAGGAGCACGAACATGAAGAGCGGATCCAGCGCGATATTCAGGAGCCCGCCCATGCTGAGGCCGAAGGAAGCCCGCGCGGAAAGCCCGATGTTCCTGAGCATCGAGGAAAGCGTATTGGAGAGGATCGTCGGAATGCCGCCGATCACGATCACCACCGTCATATACTGCTTGGCAAAAGTGAAGGTGTTCGCGCTGGCACCGAGCGCGCGCAAAAGCGGGTCCATAAAGATTAGGCAGAGACCGGAATAACAAACTGCCGCTCCCAGCGCCATCCAAAGGCAAGCCGCCGAGACCCGGGACGCTTCCTCGTCCTGGCCGCTCCCGATCAGGCGGGCCAGGAGCGTCCCTCCCCCGGTCCCGAAGATATTGGTGACGACGATGGTCATCAAAAAGACCGGCAGCACCAGGGAACAGGCCGCTACCATATAGGGATTATTCGTCTGCCCCACGAACCAGGTATCCGCGAGGTTGTAGATCAGCGTGATCAGCTGGCTGATGATCGTCGGAAAGGCCATCACCGCCAAGGCGCGCGGCACGCTGGCCTCTTCGAACAGGAACCGTTTCTTATCCATTCATCTGCTACTGGCAGGACCGGGCCTCCGGCACTACCGTATAAATCAGGAAAGCCGGGCCCGGCAAACGCAGGACCCGGCTGTATCATACGTAATAGACTAGCCGCGTTTGCTCGCTACGCGGATGCGGCCTTCATGCACGCTCTTCAGGAAGAAATCCTTCACCGAGCAGCCGGCGCGGCCGGAGGACGCGCAGGCACAGGCACAGGCGCAGGAAGAAGCGCAGGCGCAGTGGGACGCGCAGGCACAGGAAGAAGCGCAGGAATGGTGGGAACCACCGGAACGCGAACCACCGGAGCGCGTGGTATGCGAAGACGAACGAGAATGGCTGACCGGTACGTTCACCACGTTGACGTGGATATAGGTATTGGGAGAATCCCCGTAGCGATAGGTGCCGTTACGCGTGTATTTCTCCGGCTTTTCGATCTGGCTTTCCTCGACGACTTCCTTGCTCTTGATCAGGCTGCGGCCGCAATAGGCGCAGTTGTCCTTCCCTTCCTCCCGGGCGGCACCGCAACCCGGACAGGTCTCGTAATACTCGATCTTGGTGCGGGTGATCTTCTTTTCGGTACTCGCGCCGGAACCAAAACCCGTGCCACCGGTGATCCAACGGATAAATTTAAAGATTAGAATGAAGGGCGCTGCCAACAGCGCGATCACGAAGACCACTCCGATCAGGCCATAGATGATCCCGGCCGGCCCCAGGTCGCTTTCTCCGCCGCCGTCCCATTCTCCCCAGTCGTCGGAATCACTTCCTGAAGTAGCCTGACGGTCCACAGAAAAACCAAAGGCATCGTTCGGATAGACCACGGTCATCGTATAGCGTTCCCCTTCATCCAGCGCGGTGCGGAAGACGAGGTAACCGCTCTCCATCTGGCAGTCCGGCTGCCAGGCACCGACGTTCTCATCGTTCCAGCGAATGGTGAGGTCGTCGACATCGATGCCGTCGAACCAGGCCGGCGTAAAGGTATAGACCGTCTCCCCCTCGACCCATTTATCGATCTGGTACATGTGATCCTGGGTCATAGAGAACTCGATAGAAACCGTCTCGCCTTCCCCGTAACCCCGGTCGAGATAGATGGCGAGCGCGTTCCCGTTATCCTCGATCTCATCGATGGTATCGGAAAGCGGCGTGATATGCTCGTGGTACCGGTTGGGCACGCCGAGATCGATCCACTCCAGCTCGCCGATGGAATCATCCAGTACCTTCCAGTCGATGTGATAGACCATCTCCAGCGAAGCGTCCGGATTCACGTCCACCGTGATCGTGAAATTCAGGATCTCGTCGGTCGCCGCAGCCAGGGCGGGAACCGTAGAAGCGGCCAGCGCCAGCAGCAAGGCAATTGCCAGCAGCAGGATGCGTAACTGTCTCTTCATGCTATTCTTCCCTTCCCGTCTCATACGCAGTACCTCCTTAAGGGGCATTCGCCCGTCATATCCGCCGCGTAATTACGCCGTTCGGTGCAGGCCGGGCTTTCCCAGATCTGCTGCCAGTCGTCCTTTAGGATATTGCCCAGCGGCTGGTCGGAAAGCCAGCTTTGACAGGGCACGACGTTGCCGCCCGGCGTGATCGCCATATTGGAGAGGCAGGCGCCACAGGAAGGCGCCGGGATCGCGAGCTCCTCGAAAACAGACGGTGCCAGCCAGCCCGGCGAGGTAAAGGCGATCTCCATGCCGTTTTCCCCGCAGTAGGCTACGGCATCGCGCAGGATCTGTTCCAGTTCCTCCGCCGTCAGCTGCAGGCTTTCGGATTCTTCGGTGGTGGCGCTGCCGGTGGTGATGAGACCGGAGCACGTCACATAGATGACGCCCTTCTCGTGCAGGAACTCCAAGGTCTTCCGGTAATCCCGGTTCAAGGTGCAGAGCGGCGTGTTGACGCTGACCGAGAGGCCCGCTTCCAACGCGTTCTCCAGGCCGCTCACCGTCTCCGCGTAGCGGTCGGCGCCGACCAGCTTATTATGGGCGTCCGCATCGACAGAATAGAAAGTGATCTGGACGCTGTCCAGCTCCGCCTGGCGCAGGGCCTGGCAGTATTCTTTCGTCAGCCGGATGCCGTTGGTATTCAGACGGGAGATGAACCAGCGCGCGTCGCCGATGAGCTGGATCAGGTCTTCCCGCATCGTCGGTTCGCCGCCGGTAAAGGTCACCTGTGGGATGCCGATCGCGCGCAGGCGGCGCAAGATCTCCTGCCAGTCCGCGGTGCTGAGTTCTTCCTCGTCGGCATGCTCCTGGCCCGCCGCGTAGCAGTGCACGCATTTTTGGTTGCAGTGCCATTTGCCGTCCCGGGTCATGGCGCTGACCATGAGGTCCATGCGGTGCGGCGCGCTCATATACTCCGCGTAATCGCCGATGCTCATATAGTTGACGTCGGTCGTCACTTCCTCGCGGTAAGCAATCTGCCGCAGGGTCTGGTAAATGGTCTGGATATCTTCCCGGATACGCTTGCGGGAGAAGATCGGTATGACCTGCTTCACGTTCTCGGCAGCCTGGTTCAGGATAATCTGGATATCCTGCTCCCCGATCTCCCGGCCGTCGTACTTATTGGTCTCGCGGATCATCTCCGCCAGCATGACCGCCCAGGCAAAATTCACCGGCACGATATCGGCGCCGTTGATGATGGCGATGCTGGGATTTAAGGCTTCCGCTTCCTTCTTCGGCGGGATCAGGTGGATGCGGATGGCGCCGGGCCCGTTGGGATTCAGGGTCGTATGCAGGACCTCGTCAAAAGTCTCATCCATATAGCTCTGGATCCCCAGCACGGACTTGGTATTACGGAATAGTTTGGGAATTGGAATCATATGGCCTCCCGTTTATCTGATGCACGTTTTGTTTAGCAAGTTTTAAAATCTCTGCTTTATTATAGAATAATCCGGAGGGCATGTCTACCAAACGCCTTTTACCAAGAGAGTATACTATTGTACCCATACGCCAAGCATGCACCCACTGCACATTTTTTACCCCAATCTATTCGATGTTGTTTTATTCAACCGTATGATATTGCTCATAGCTTCTCCGTAAATCTCGATCTAGACATTTGGGAGTATTGACCCAATATATGTTTTTACAGAATCATAAACTTTTTCAAATGATGGCTTATTTACATCTCCAGAGAATCGAAACTTTGTATATGCATGCTTTAACTCGTCAAACTTATTAAGGAATCCATCAAATGATTCCAACCTGCGGCCGGTATCTTCTAAGGCTTGAAGCACCGCATCACCGTCAAATTCAAAGACCTTTGACATATAATACAAGTCCACCATATCTTTGATTCTCCGGAATACTTTTTCCGATGATAACGCGGACGTCTTATCCGCCAACATCTGCAAAGGAGAAACACCGCGGAATCTGATTCCTTCCATTTCGTATATTCTGGATGACACCTCGGGTCGGTTAACATCTACATCTATAGTAAAAAGCACGTCACCCGTTTCATGATCAGCAAGTTCAAATCCTGCAGAGCGCCCATCTCCATACATCCTATAAAGACTCACCTCCAAACCAATGCCATGATCAGTAAGAGCCGTCTGCAGAGACTCTACCATCTGTTCTCCAGATGGAGGCGTTTCCGAATGCCAGTTTCCGTCAATATCTACCGTATGACGCATGTCATCCGTAAAGCCTGCTTCAATTAGACATACCTTTAGTACCATTGAACCCTTAAAACTAACCGGGATTCCGCTCTCGTAAATAGCTTTCATTACTTGATACATTAACTGTTCTTCTGCTGAAAATATCATAGTAATCCCCTAATTGTCATAGTAGTTAATAGCATCTTCCGCCAGGCTTTCAAATCTCTCCTGATACTCAGGCGGCACGGACAAACCTCTGAAACTTTCACCATTCGCATAATAATATTTGCTGGTCGCTTCTGTCACTCCCTGCATATCCAGAATCGCTTCATTTGCCAAAGCATCAGATATGGTTCTGTTTAGATCTGTATATCTAAGACCATTCTTCTCCTGAACACAGTAATCGCTAATCTCATTTCCCAAAACAACCACTCCGTTGAAACGAGAAAGTGTGTCGTCACCATATACCCAAACAATGAATTCGTCACTGCGCCCTCTAAAACCTCCCTGACACATTAGTGCCTCGTCCAAAGCAAAGACGACGTCTCCTCCCATTTCATCATGAATTGCCTTAAGCCAGGCTGTAGCACCAAGATAGTCTTTCCTTTTTGGCAGATCCCTCTTCTTAGGATCGTATTCCGGCAAGTTCACTGTCTTCCGATTTATCAGATCTTCTCTAACTTGTTGTTCCAAAAGACTGACAATATATGCC
>JAFRYQ010000112.1 GCA_017437565.1 Bacillota bacterium | reverse complement strand
TGAAAGTCTTCTTAACGGTACCCTTGAAATTGCCCTTGCCGGTGATGGTGACCGTCGCTGTGCCGGCATTGATATTATTCGTATATTTCACCGTGTAATCCGTGCCGGCTTTCAGGGTCCTGGTCGCGCCGCCGACCAGGGCCTTTACGGTCGGCGTTGGTTTGATGGCCTTGCCGGTATAGGCGTAGGACGCTTTGATGCCGGAGACGGACGTCTTGGTGGCTGCGGCCGCGAGGTTGACCGGCGTGATCTGGAACGTCTTCTTGACGACCGTGTCTGACGGCGCGATCCCGACGATGATCTGCGCGGTGCCCACGTTCACATTGTTCCGGTAGGAAACATGATAGAGTGGGCTCCACCAGTCCAGTTTATAGTTTCCGGCAACCAGGGTCACGGAAATGCTGTCCGGTTTCCGCGCCGTTCCGGTGTAAGGGGTCGAAACGCAAGTGTTTTCGACGACGAACTTTGCTTTCACCGTATCATCGAAAAGGAATTTTACCTTGCTGTAATAGTGCAAAGGATTCCCGATCACGTCGTCCATATCCTGCATATTATCTTCCAAGAATTTGGGCAGATATAGCGTCTTGGATGATTTCACGCTGCAGGTCGGCAACTTGTAGAAGGTGATTTTATAGTTATTGATTTCGTGACCGCCGGATATTCCCTGCTCCTCCGTCCACACGTCAAAGGAGCCGTCGTTGTCGAGATCGATCGCGATCGGATGATAGGAATCCCCGAACATAGTAAATCCGCCAATGATATCCAGTTGATACAGGCTGCCAAGGAACTGCTGATAGAGGTAATAACCAGGTAATCCGATCAAGGTAGCTGCGCCGTTCTTCACATTCACCGTCAGCATGCCCAGATCCTTGGGATTCTGCGCCGCCGGGAAGGTATACATGACTTCCAGCTGATGATAAGCGCTCTTATATGCGGCCGTCGCGCTCTCCCCGTTCACCTTGGCGGTCGTTGTCCCGGAAAGCTCGAAGCCCGGCTCCGCCGAGAGGAAGATGGTGACGCTGTATTCGTGGCCGGCAAGGAACTTGCCTTCCTGCGGGTCTACTTCCCGGCTATCGGTCTTATCGTACCAAAGGATGCTGCTGCGGAAACCGTCCTCATGATAGAGGTCGTTATAATAGGTATCGGCACCGAAGGTGGGCGCGTAATCGGGCCTGGCGCCGGCGGCCGGCGGCGTGATGGAAAGGCTTACGGAATTGATTAGAGTGAGCAAACCGGCCTTTGTTTCCAGCTTCTGGCCCCGAAATCTCGATCCCTTACTGCCACCGATGGTCGTCTGGGGGATCAGGCCGGTCTTCCGCACTCCATCGACATAGAGTTCGCCGTGGGGAGCCAGAAGCGATGAATAATAACCGTTCTTTTCCGTGATCCTTGTGAATAAAGTGGTCTCCCTGCTTCCGTAGATCTTCGTATCCACGAGCTCCAGTTCGGGATCTTCCCCGTATAGGCCAATTCCATATTGATTCTGTACGTTGATGTCTACGTCGTCCAGCACGATGCGGCCCATATGTCCGGAATAGACCCCTGCATAACCGCTGTCTACGGCGTCACTAACGGTAGCAAAACCGCACCTTGTCACGCGGCAGGTGGCTTCGCTCTGGATCCAGCAGCTCAGGAAGGATCCTCCCCAGGTGGAAAGATCCGCGATCTCGATATTCCCGCAATTGAGGTTGAACACGCGGCAATATTCTCCTTCTCCAATCAGTGAACCATTACAGACCTTCACGTTTTCACAGTCAGCAACCAAAACAAGGAACGAAGTATCGTTGCCGTTTTGGCAGGGATAGGTGCTTCGGATCCGATGCCCGCCCAGATCCAGGGTCACATTGTCTTTTCTGATCTCTACCGTATATTTATCGGCACTGGTAATGTCGTTTTTCAGGACGATATAGGCGCCTTCCTTCTGCACCGCGCTCCTAAGCTCCGCCAGGGTGCTGACTTCGATCACGTTACTGTCCGCGTAAGTGTCTTCTGCTCCCGTAAGCAGCGGCAGCGCCATCAAAGCGAGAAACACCGCGATGGCGAGCCAGATCCCGTATCTCCTCTTCATGTCCGAATCCTCCTTTTGTTCCGGTTTTCTTTCTGACAAAAGCGCCAACGAATGCGCAAGCGGGCGGCCGAAGTCGTCCTTCTGCCGCCCGCTCTATCCTCATTTCATGCTCAGAATGTACTTACAGGTCTCATCCGGGACCGAGGCCGGGCCGCCGTAAACCGAGGCATTCGCGGTAAAGGCCTTTTGCGCGTAGTCACGGATCTTCAGATTGACGGCAGCGCTCCCGTCGGTCAGGAGCAGCGGGCCGCCGCTATACACCGCCAGCGGACCGCCACAAAGCGCGTCCGGGAAATTCCGTCCGTCGGCCAGATTGATATGCGCCTGCGTGCCCGGGAAGAACTTGCGGGCGATGGCCAGCGACCGTTCATAGATCGTGGCCCCGGTCAGGCGGGAAGTCGGCGCGTAGGTTTTCAGTTCCGTCACGATCTCTTCCGCGACCACGGAGCTGTCCCCGATGACCGTGAAGCGCTTGGCGTTTATGCCGGCCAGATAGGCTTTCTGGTCCGTGGTCAGCGCTTTACCGGCCACCAGCAGTACCGGCTTCCCGGTGGCGGAGGCCGAGAGGGCATCCGCGAAGTCGGCGCCGGTGGTGACGATGAACTCGGTTCCGGCTTTCACGCCTGAGGCCTTCAGGATCTCCAGATTGGACGCGTAACGGTTCGCGCCCCAGAGCCGTTCGACCTTAAACCCGGCGTTCCTCAGGCTTGCCACTACGACGTCGGGCACCGAGCCCGGACCGCCGAGGATATAGACAGTGCCTCCGGGCTTCAGATTCGCCTTGATATAATTGATGTTCGCCAGCGATTTTTCGCCGGTCGGAGCAGCCTGATGGACAACCAGGATCGGCGCCTTCTTCTGCGCCGCGAAACAGGCTCCGGCCAAAGCGTCCGGATAATTCTGCCCGTCCGCTACGCAGATCGTACCAAATTTACTGATCCCGAGCGCTTTCTTATAGGCGTCCGCGATCATCCGGCTCGTCTCGTAACGGTCGGCGCCGGCGAGGCGGCTGTAATCCGCTTTCGCCTGCACGATCTTAAACGTCTTGGTAAGCGTACCGGTGAAATTGCCCTTGCCAGTGATGGTCAAGGTAGCCGTGCCCGGGTTCGTATTATTCTTAAAGCTTACCTTAAAGTCGGTGCCGGCTTTCAGGGTAACGACCTTGCCGCCCAGGGTCATCTTGACCGTCAGTGCCGGTTTGATCGCGCTGCCGGTAAAGGTCTGGTCCTTGATGGCGGACACGCTTGCGTTCTTCACGTTCGCCGGATTGATCTTAAAGGAAGCGGTCTTGCTGCCGGTGAAACTGCCCTTACCGGTGATGACGACCGTGGCGGTCCCGGCTTTCGTATTGTTCTTATAGGTCACGGTATAATCAGTGCCGGCTTTTAGGGTCACCGTCTTGCCGCCGACCAGGGCCTTCACGACCGGCGCGGGCTTGAGAGCGCTGCCGGTATAGGTCTTGGCGCTGAGGCCGCTGATCTGGGTCTTGGTGGCCGCCGCCGCGAGCGGCAGCGGTTTGATGGTGAAGTTTGCCGTCTTGGTCCCGGCATAATTCCCCTTGCCGGTGATGGTGACCGTAGCCGTACCGGCCTTGGTATTGTTCTTATAGGTCAGCGTGTAGTCGGTATCCTTCTTCAGGGTCTTGGTTCCGACTTTTACGACCGGTTCCGGTTTCTGGGCCGCACCGGTATAATTCGACGCCGGGATGGCCGCGACTTTCGCGTTCTGCAGCGAAGCCTGGGTGATTTTAAAGGTCCTCGAGATGGACTCCATGAAACCGTTCTGGCCGGTAATGATGACCGTCGCGGTACCAGCGTTGACATTATTCTTATAGGTGTACGTGAACTCATAACCGGCTTCCAACGGATAGGCACCGTAATGGACCACCGGAACCGGCTTGCGGGCGCTGCCGGTATAGGCCTGAGCCGGAATCGGATCCACGGTCACGGCCGCATCCTTAAGGGAAAAGGGCGGTACCATGTAATAGGGCGGTGAAACGACCATGACAAAAGCCTGGCTGGCCGGATCGCTGTACCCGGTCTCACCGTCATAGACATGCCAGGTCTCGCCGTTCACGATCACGGAGAGCGTCTCTTCGTATTCCGCCAGCTGATAATGGTTGAGATCGGTACAAGCGAGCTTGCAGACATAACGCCATTCACCGATATCGATCACGGCGCCGCCAGTGCAGTCCCGCCAGACCTCGTTCGTCGCGTCATACTGTTGCCACATACCGTAGGCTTCCGGATGGAAAGCAACCTTGGCGCCGTTGGTGACCGTAAAGGCCGGCGTCGTCTCCGGATCCTCATCATTCACTTCCACCACCATGCCCAAGGTGGGCGGCAGCACCGTTGCCGTCGCTTCCACCCGGGCGATCAGTTCCGCGTCCGCCAGACATTGGATATCCGCATTCAGGAGCGGCTCGTTTCCGGCCGGCTCGATCAATATCCGGCTCCACTGCGTTTCCGAACCGTCGTATACGACTTGGGTGATCCCGGTGTCTTCGGAAAAGGCGTAAGGAGCAATTTCGGTAATGGAGGCCGGTAATCGGATCTGGGAAACGGTCGGATTATTGGCCAGCGCGCCCCAACCGATCCGGGTCACCGTCGGCGGGATCTCGATATTGACAAGGTTCGGCATATCGCCAAGGCTCACGTCGCCGATGGAGGTGATGCCTTTTTTGATCTGTATGGCCGTCGCCTGGTCCGCGACGGCGGTAAAGGGAGATTCATCGCCCCTCTGATAGTCGTACATCGGGCCGGTGCCTTCAATGGTAATGACACCGGTCGCTTCATCAAAAGCCCAAACCGCGTTCTCTCCGCAGAAGCCGGATGTCGCGTCCGGGTTAGCCGGCGCGAAAGCGCCGCAAACCGTACAGCGGTCCTTCTCATACTGGTGTTCGCCGGTGGCGGGCAGATCCGTTTCCGTATAAGAGATCCCGCATAAGTCGCACTCGTAGACTGTATAACCGTCCTCCGCGCAGGTCGGAGGATAGGTAGTGCCTTTAAAAAAATAGTGCCGCGGGTGGGTTTCATCGTTCGGGAAATCAACGACGTCCGGCGATTGCAGGAGCAAGCCGTTGCCGCTTGGGTCGATCGTTACCTGGTTGTTCCAATCCTCAGCGGTTCCCAGAAAGTGTACCATCGAGAAAGGCGTGCCTGCCCAACCGTCTTCCCCGTTATTCGGAAAAGCGTAGGCTTTGATCGTCCGCACGGCGGCAGGAATGGTGATCTCACCAGAGTCGGAACCGAAACCGCTGAAAGCGCCCCGCCCAATCACTTCCAAGGTAGACGGCAAACTGATGCTTGCACAGCCCGACATCCTGGTAATCGAATTATCGCCAATCGTGGTCACGCCTTCTTCGATCACAAGCGCCATTACATCATATCGTGGGTACACCCCTCCCATAACTCCAAAGGGAGAGTCATTAAGCGTATCGTAATCCGTCATCGGACCGCTTCCGGAGATAGTGAGCCTCCCGGTTCCCGGCTCAAAGGTCCAGGTGACGTTTTCCCCACAGGTTCCGTGCACCGGATCCGCTGCGTAAGCCGGCTGCGCGGTCATAAGAGCTATAAATAGCAGTACCAACAGGCAGATCGCGGCAATCCATGGTCCCGCGTTTCGTTTCTCTCTGATCATGATACGCTCCTTCCCGGCGGATGAGTAAAGATACTTCTACATTTATTATCATACCATAATACAGCCGGCCTGCACTATCAGAATTATCAGTTTTTCGCGGAAATGCGCAAGATTCCTGCCCTTAAGCTGCCGCCGGATTCGTGCTATACTACCTATCAGGGGGCTATCCTGTTACTTCTGACGGGGAAGCTCGCCCGGCTATCCGTTATACTGATAGCAAACAACCCGGAAAGGAGGTCCCCGTATGTATTTCACCGCATCCTCCCGGCGGTCTTTCGTTGGTTTTCTCGTGGCCTTCCTTCTCTGTGGCCTGGGGCATATCGTTCTCTACGGGGTTCCCTTTACCTTTTGTTTTTCCCAGCTCTTTTGTGGCAGTTTTACGCTTTTATGGGCGCTCTCGATCCAGAAGCGGGTGACCGACAACCGGATCCGCCGGCTTTTGCTCGGCGTCGCGTTCTTCCTGATGCTGTATTACACCCTGCAGATTGCCCGCTACCGGCTGCTCTCCCCGGACGCTCCGGCGTTCCACTACTGCTGGTATGCCTATTATGTCCCGATGCTGATGGTGCCGCTTTTGGCCTTCTACCTGTCGCTTTTCATTCACCGGCCGCCGGAAGCGCGCCTTCCCCGGATCTCCCATCTGGCCCTTCTCATCACGGCGGTTCTCTTTGCCGGACTCTTCACCAACGACCGCTATCACCTGTTTTTCCGGTTCCGGACAGAATATCCGGACGACGCCGCCATCGCTTCCCGCGGGCCTTTCTTTTATCTGTATTTTGCCTTTTTCATCTCCCTGCTCCTGACAGCCTTCTTCATCATCCTGCGGAAGATGCGCCTGTCCGGCTACGGCCGTTACCGCTATATCCCCGTCATCCCGCCGGTGCTGGAAGGGATCTACCTGCTCCTGAACCTCTTACGCCTGCAGCCGGCGATCCATGGTATCCCCATCTGGCAGATGGGAGAGACTTTTGGCTTTTTCATGCTTGCCTTCCTGGAAAGCTGCCTGCAGCTCGGCATGATCCCCGTCAATCAGGACTACGAAAAATTCTTTGCTTTAATGGAGTCCGCGGCGGTCATCCGCGATCAAAGCGGAACGGCCATCTACCGCACGGCCGGCGCGGCCGCCGGTTTCCCGCCGCCGGGCACAGAGACGATCCTGCAGGCGCACCCGATCCGGGGCGGCAGCCTGGCCTGGTCCGTGGATCTGGCCCATCTTTCGCGCCTGAATGCCGAACTGGCGGAAGCCTCCCAGCAGATGGGAACGCGGAATGCCTATCTGCAAAAGGAAAACGAGATCCAAAAAGAAAAGGCGGAGTTCACGCTCCGGAACCGTTTGTACGATGAGGTGCGGACTGCCGTCAGCCCGCAGTTGTCCCGGATCAGCGCCTTCCTGCAAAAGGATCCGTCCCCGCCGGATCTCCAGGCAGCGCTCCCGGCCATCGCCGTGACCGGAGCCTATATCAAACGCCGCAGCAATATGGAATTAATGGGAGAAAGCGGGAGCCTGCCAGTGGAAGAACTCTTCACCGCGCTGGCGGAGTCGCTGCAGTATCTGGAGCTGGCCGGAGTAAAAACGGTCTTATCCCCTTTCGGAAATGGGGAATATGACGCATCCCTGGTGAAAACCGCTTATGAGGATTTTGGGCGCCTGGTGGAAGCGGCGCTACCGGCTTTGACCGGGCTGGTGCTTGCGGTGCGGGCGGAAGAAGCGCGCCTGACCCTCCGGTATCTTTTGACCGCGCCGGGTATGACCGTGACAGCGTTGTTTCCGGAAGAGACTGCCGGCCTCCGACAGCTTTCCTATGAAACGGATGGCCCGGACACGCACCTGGTCTTCTCGTATCCGGCCGAGCCGGCGGAAGCTTCGAAGGGAGGTGCCTCTTCATGATCCTCTTCTTCGGCCTTTTCTCCCTGGCGCTCTTTTTCTCAACGGTCGTGGTCACGGCCCTGACCATCCGCCAGAAACGGTTCCGGCGTCTCTGTTTCGCCATCCCGGTACTGCTTGCCAGCTACCTGGCCTTCCAATGCTTTTCGATCTCGGGACCGCATAATTCCGACCTTTCCGACTTGTTCGGCTATCAGGTCGCGGTCCGCTTCACGGGGCTTACGCTTCCGGTGCTCCTTCTGCTTTTCACGACCCTGCTCGTGGCGGAAGCCCTGCTGGTCCGGAATTTTTTCCTGCGTGAACGGGAAACCATTACGCCCGCTTCCGTAAAAGAAGCGCTCGATTCCTTCCCCTCCGGGATCTGCTTCTTCATGCCGGACGGCCGGATGCTCATGAAAAACCTGGCGATGGAGCGCTTCTCCCGGGAAACCAGCGGCGAGATCCTGAAAAACGGCAGCCGCCTGACGAGAACCCTCTTTTCCGGAAGCCTGCAGCCTGCCTGCACGCGCGTCCTGATTGAGGGCTCGCCGGTGATCACGCTTCCCGATCAAAGCGTCTATACCGTCTCCCTGAAAACGGTCCTCTATGACCGCGTGCCGGTGCAGATGCTGATCGCGGACGAAATTACGGAAATCTACCGGAAAACGCAGGAGCTGCAGGAAAGGAACAGGGAACTTGCGGCTTTGAACGAACGCCTGGCCCGCGTAAACCGCGAAATCGTTGCCGCGACCGCCGAACAGGAGATCCTGAATGCCCGCGTCCGGATCCATGACGAACTGGGGAGCAATCTCCTGGCGATAAAAAACTATCTTTTGAGTGGTGGAAGCGCTGAGGATCTGGAGGAGATCCGCCGCCGGCTCTCCCTGAATCTCTCCTTCCTGAAGAGCGGCTACCCTTCGCGGGCTGCCGACGATTATGAACTGCTGGCGGATACCGCCCGCCAACTCGGCGTCCGGATCCGGATCGAAGGAATATTACCGGAAACGGACCCGCAGAAACAAATTCTGGCCACCGCGATCCACGAATGCCTGACCAATACCATCCGCCACGCCCACGGCAATGAACTGAAGGTGCAGGCCGAAGAACTGCCGGCCGGCTTCCGTTATGTCTTTACCAATAACGGGCGGCAGCCGGAAGGCGAGATCCGGGAAACCGGCGGCCTTGGTGTTCTCCGTTCCTACGTGGAAAAAGCCGGCGGCCGCATGACTGTCCGCGCGCTCCCCGACTTCACCATCACGCTCATACTCCCGAAGGAGGTCCGCTATGTGCCCCAAGAAGAAAGTTCTGATCGTTGACGATCAGGTCCTGCCCCGGCAGCTCTTTGCCGGCATCATTACCTCATCCGACCGGTATGAACTGGCCGCTGCCATCGAAACCGCGAAACTGGCCGACGTCTACTGCGCCGCCGGGGTCGATCTGATCCTGATGGATGTCGTCATGAAGGATGGCTTCAGCGGGTTAGAGGCATCCGCCCGCATTAAGCGGTCCTATCCCGGGATCCGCATCCTCATGGTCACCTCCATGCCGGACGCCATGTTCTTAAAACGGGCCCGCGAGATCGGCGTTGATTCTTTCTGGTATAAGGAAGTGCAGCGGCTGCCGCTCCTGGAGATCATGGACCGGACTATGCAGGGGGAACACATCTTTCCCGACGCCCCGCCTGTCGTTTCCCTGGGCCTCGCTAAAAGCACGGAGTTCACCGAGCGCGAGCTCGACGTCCTCCGGCTCCTGGCGGAAGGCTTCACGGATAAAGAGATCGCGGAACACCTCTTCTTAAGCGTGACCACTGTCCGCTACCACGTCAACAACCTGCTCAGCAAAACAGGCCACTCTTCGCGCACGGAACTGGCTGTAAACGCGGTAAAAAGCGGCCTGGTCATCCCCGGCATCCGCTAAAAAGCTTCCGAAAAAACAACCCCGTGTCGAACGCGGGGTTTTCTCTCATACGAGCAAGCGGGACCTCTGTCCGGTCCCGCCTGGTCTCTTCACTATGGTTTTCAGTTGATGCTCAGGATATACTTCACGGTCTCGTCCGCTACCGAGGCCGGGCCGCCGTAGACGACGGCCTTTATGGTCTTGGCTGTCTGGACGTAAGCCTGGATCTTGGCATTGACTGCCGCCGAGCCGTCGGTCAGGAAGAGCGGGCCGCCCTTGCGGGTCGCCAGCGGGCCGCCGCAGAGGGCGTCCGGGAAATTGCGGCCGTCAGCCAGGTTGATATTCTCCTGCGTGCCCGGGAAATACTTCTTGGCCACCGCGATCGAGCGGTCGTAG
>JAFRYQ010000111.1 GCA_017437565.1 Bacillota bacterium | reverse complement strand
GCGGGTCCGGGGCCGCGAGCCGGAATGGCGCGCCCGCTGCGCCCGCGTCAAGGCGCGGCTGGAGGCGGAGGAGGCAAGACGATAGAAAAAACAAAGGCGCGGAAACGGCATATCGAGCCGCTTCCGCGCCTTTGCTTTCCGGCGTGAAGGAGGTGGCGACGGTGCCGTCCTCCAGCTGCATCTCGCTGATCCACACGGTACCGGCCCGGTCGATATAGGGGTGGAAGTACTGGCCGTAGTCGGGGACTTTATTCATGGGCACCGTATAATACTCCCAATCCGTGGTCAGCGTCACCGACCGGTAAGCATCCACTCCCTCATAACCCCAGCGGAAATAGATCTTGGTGCCGTAGTTCGCGGCCTTGGCATAGAAGCTCAGGGTCATGGCCTTCTCGTCGCCGCCATATTTATTGTAGGTCTTGCTCCCCTGCGTATTGGTGCGGATCGCCAGATCCTTGCCGGAAGCGCCGGCGGCGTAGTTGGTGATCTTCAGGGAGTTATAGCCGTTGTGTTTGGTCGTGGAGTCGATCGCCGGCATCGTCACGGAAGAATCCCGGGTGATGATATCGAGGGCATGATCCGACGTGTCATCGCCTAAATAGGCGGAGCTGGTAAAGTCTGTATGGGAAAGATAGTTCTTGCCGCTGTAATTGGGATAGGCCGTCAGCGTGTAATAAGCCGTTTTGAAGGAAAGCTGCACGGACGTAGCCGCGTTCACGGTCCCGGAGATGGAGCCGGACGAGACGCCCGCGTAGGTATAACCGGCGGTGGGCACGATGTTTTTGATCTCGTATCTCGTGCCGGCGGTCACCTGCTGGTAATAATCCGAGACCCCGGTCGAGACCTTGCTGCCGTTGATATACATATCAAAGGTGGCCACGCCCGAAAGGTTGCCGGAACCGCTGCCGTTGATCAGGCCGTTGACGTCCAGGTAGTATTTCTTGTCCCAGTTCAGGTTCTTGCAGTAATTATAGGCCCGATTCCGGCGGCTGGTATAGCTGCCGAGATAATGGTTCTTGGTGGCGTTGTGCAGGATGTCCAGGGTGATCTTAGCGTAGGAGCCGGCTTTGTTTGCCGCCAGCTTGGCCGCTCCGGCTGAACCGCCGGCCCCGCCCTGGTTCTCCAGGTCGGCGAAATACACCAGCGCCGCCGCGGAGGTGATGCCCAGATTGATCCCGTGATTGACATAGGACGTGACGTTTTGCAGGGCCAGTTTATCCTGGGCGGCCTTCCCTTCCGTCGTCGTCAGGAGTTTAGAGATCGCCGCGGCCTCGGTCGCGTTTACCGTCCTCTTGCTCCAATTGGTCGAGGTATTCGTGACCTCATTATAGAGCGATGTCCCCAGGATATTTTTCGCCTGCGTCTTGTTGGCGTTGACGATGGTCCGCATCAGCGAAAGCGCCCGGCCGGCGTGCCACTGGAAGAACCCAATGCTGAGCGCGCCGTTGTCGTTCTTGTTAACGGAACCGTAGCCGCCTTCGTTGCTGTGGATCAGTTTCAAAGCCGCCTGCGCGATCTCGCTGACCGGCCGGTCCGCCGCCGCGTGAACGGGCTGTGGCATCATGAGCACGGTACACAGCATGCAGATGGTCAGAATGATGCTTAAAATTCGTTTTTTCATATTCCCTCCTGGATCCTGCAGGTTCCGATCAGTTGATGCCGACGATTATCTTCGCGGTGATGTCGCTCACGGAAGCCGGTCCGCCGTAGACGGTGGCTTTCATGGTCTTGGCCGCCTTGGTATAAGCCCGGATCTTGGCATTCACGCTCGTGGATCCGTTGGTCAGGAAGAGCGGGCCGCCCTTCTTGATGGCGAGTGGCCCGGCGCAGAGCGCGTCTGGGAAGTTCCGCCCATCGGCGATGTTGACATGGTTTCTCGTACCGGGGAAATACTTCTTGGCCACGGCGATCGAGCGCTCGTAGGCGTTCGCGCCGGAGATGCGGCTGACGGAAGACGCGTATTTCTTCAGCTGTCTCTCGATGCCGGTGCTGACTTCCTTCGTCGAACCGACGATGGTGAACTTCTTGGCTTTCGCTTTCGCCAGATAGGCTTTCTGCTCCTTGGTCAAAGCATTCCCGGCCACCAGCAGCACCGGTTTCCCGGTGGCACTGGCCGTCAAAGCATCCGCGAAGGTGGTTCCCGTGCAGACGAGGAATTCGCTATTAGCTTTCACGTTGGCCGCTTTCAGAATGGCGATATTGGAGAGATAGCGGTTCTGCCCCCAGAGGCGCTGGACCTTGAAGCCGGCCTTTTTCAGCGTCGTCTGCACCGAAGCCGGTACCGAACCGGTGCCGCCCAGGATGTAGACGGTGCCGCCTGCCTTCAGGTTCTTCTTGATGTAATTGAGGGCGTTCTTCGTCTGCTGCCCGGTCGGAGCATTGGACCGGATGTCGATGATCGGTGCTTTGTTCCGGGAAGCGAAATAGGCTCCGGCCAGCGCGTCCGGGAAGTTCTGCCCGTCGGCCACGCAGACCGCGCTGAACTTGGAGACGCCGAGGGCTTTCTTGTACGCGTCGGCGATCTGCAGGCTCGTCGCGTAACGGTCGGCGCCGGCGATGCGGACGTAGGACGGTTTGGCGATGATTTTGAAGGTCTTGGTGATCGTGCCGGTATAGGCGCCTTTACCTTGGATCAGGAGCGTCGCGGTGCCGACTTTCACGTTATTCTTGTAGGAGACCGTATAGTCGGTGCCAGCCCGCAGGGTCTTGCCGTTCAGGGTGACGGTTACCGCCTGGGTGACGGCTTTACCGGTATAGGTCTTATTCTTTACGCCGGTGACGGTCGCGCCGGAGAGGTTGATCAGCTTGACGCATTGGATCGATTTGATCTCGCTGTAGCTCTCCCGGATGCGGTCGGCAGCCTGCGCGTAAATGCGATATTCATAGGTCGTCCCGACGGTCGTACCCGTGTCTTTCCAGGAGGTTGCCGTCGTCGTGGCCACCCGGCTGAAGGATCCGCCGGTTACCCGGCGGTAGACGGTATACTGCGCCGCATCCGGTACGCTTGTCCAGCTGACGTTGATGGCACCGGCTGCCCGGTCAGCCTTTAACGTCAGACCCGGATCGGCCAGCGGGATCGGCTGCCAATGGGCATAGATGCTGGTATTAGCGGTGGCCGTGCGGGCGCTGGCAACCTCGCTGCCGAGGAAGGCCTGCGTATACCAGCCGTCAAACGTATAGCCGTAACGGGAAGGGGTGGGCGGCGTATAGAAGGTGCCGCCGTAACTCACCACGTCCGTCTGATACTGGAACTGCGTTTCGGGAACAAAGGAGGAAGCACCGTAATCCTCCAGCTGGATCTCCGCCAACCAAACGGTGCCGGCCCGGTCCACGTAAGGATGCATATACTGGCCATAGTCGGGCACCTTATCCATATTGACCGTATAGTAATCCCAATCGGTGGAGAGGGTGACGGAACGGTACTCGCTTTCATAGCCCCAGCGGAAATACATGACCGTTCCGGGGTTCGCGGCCTTGGCATAGAAGCTCAGGGTCATGCTGCGGTTATCCCCGCCGTAGCCGTTCGCGCTCCGGCTCCCCTGGGTATTGGTGCAGATCGCCAGGTCTTTCCCGGACGAACCGGCGGCATAGTTGGTGATCCGTAAAGAATTATAGCCGTTATGTCGATTGCCGCTGTCAATAGCGATCGTCGTTACGCTCGTGTCCCGGGACGCGTAGATCTTGGAATCGAGCTCTCCGGAGAAGTCCGAGTAGGCCAGGTAATTCTTGCCGCTGTAGTTCAGATAAGCTTCCTGGCGGATGTTATTACGGGTGAACTTCAGCTGGACGTTGGTCTTGCTGGTGCCGACCGTTCCGGAAGCCGATCCCTGGGAAACGCCGTTATAGGTGTAGCCCGTAGCCGCCCGGATGTCTTTGATCTCATATTTCGTGCCGGCCGGCCACTGCTGGTAATAGTCGGTCACGTCGTTGGCCCGTAAGGTGCCGCCGACATAGACGTCAAAGGTGCCGGCACCGCTCGTATTCCCCAGCCCCTGTCCGTCGATCAGGCCGTTTACGTCCAGGTAATAGCGAGCCTGGTTTTTATATTTGGGGCGGGTGATCTTGATCACGTAAGCCATGGAAAGATTGTGCTTGGCAACTTCCCGCGTTTTCAGGGTCTTCCCTTTTCCGGAGTTCCCGCCGATGGTCACCAGCGTGCCATTACTGTAGGAGTAGACGATCTCCACGTGCTGCCATTTGCTCTTGCGGTTTTTCGTCCAGTCGATGAAGACGAAATCGCCCGGCTGATAATTGGAGCTGACATCCACGCCGCCCTTATTGATGATGCGGTCATGGAGCCCTTTCACCGCGCCGTAAGCCGGAACCGCTGCGCTCTCTCCCGCCAGTTTGGCGCAGTCGCAGGCGAAGTCCGCGCACCACTCTTCGGTATAGGTCAGCTGCGAACCGGTCTTCCCGAGCTGGGCATATGCGATATTCGCTACCGTCTGCCCGGAGGTGCTTCCGGTCTTGTAATTGGTTGAGAAATATCCGCTCCGCGACTGTGTCGCGTAGGTCGGCGTCGCGCTCATGCTGAAGGCCATCAAAGCCACCAGCAGGCATACTACCAACCTCATCAGATTCTTCCGGATCCTGTTTTGTTCCTTGCTTCCGTTACCTGGTTTGCATTCCATAGAACCTAATTCTCCGTCCCTTCTTCTCTTTACTCTTTTCCATTCCAATCGGCTTCTATCTTCTCGCCCGTATATCTCGTTTATTCTCTCGCCTAATGTTTCGCCTGAGATCTCGCTTTCGCCTCTGTCTGCTAAATGCCAACAGGATTGTCCGCTTGATGTACTTTAACTTATATTTTATCATGCCGCGCCTTGTATAATCAACGAAAGTCTTGCGAAATATTCAGACATCCCCGGCCTTCGGCCTGCCATGACTGCCAGCGACGTTCCTGGTCCAGAACCTATGGCAGCATCTGTTCCAGTTTTTTAAAATATGGGCTTTTGTTGCCGCTTTTCGGGCAGAAACAGGTAACAAAACCGTAAAAATCGAAAAACTGGAACAACTTTGCACCTGCTCCCACAGAGGGGCGGAATAGAGAAAAAGGGTTGCTGCCCGCGGTCGAAGGTTCATCACCCGGACAGCAACCCTTTCTAATCATGTCATAACGTTTCTATAAATCTTTATCCTGAAACAACTCGCCGGGCCTGCAACAGCGTGGATGCCTGGATGAGGCGCTGACCGCCGGCGGCGCCGCGGCGGCTCTTTTCGGATCAGTTCACGCTAAGAATGTATTTTGCCGTTTCGTCGCTGACCGAAGCCGGGCCGCCGTAAATGGTCGCCTTATTGGTGTTAGCCGCTTTGGCGTAGGCTTGGATCTTGGCGTTGACGGCAGCCGAACCATCGGTCAGGAAAAGCGGGCCGCCTTTCTTCGTTGCCAGCGGACCTCCGCAGAGGGCGTCCGGGAAGTTGCGGCCATCGGCCAGGTTAATATTCTCCTGCGTGCCCGGGAAATACTTTTTGGCCACCGCGATCGACCGGTCATAGACATTCACGGCGCCGATGCGGGTCACCGGCGCGAATCCCTTCAGTTCATTCGCGATTTCCGCCGCAACTTCATTCGTCGAGCCGAGGATGGTGAAGCTCTTCACACCCGCGCCAGCCAGATAGGCTCTCTGCTCCGCCGTGAGCTTGCTGCCGACGACCAGAAGCACCGGTTTCCCGGTGGCACTCGCGGTCAGAGCATCCGCAAAATCCGTACCCGTCGCGACGATAAAGTCCATCCCGGCTGGGATCTTGCTCGCCTTCAGGATCTCCAGGTTCGAGGTATAACGGTTCATGCCCCAGAGGCGGGTCACTTTGAAGCCGGCCTTCTTCAGGGAGGCTTCCACCGATTCCGGAACCGAACCCGTTCCGCCGAGGATATAAACGTTGCCGCCCGTCTTCAGATTGTTTTTAACATAATTGATGGCGTTCATCGTCTGCGGCCCGGTCGGCGCGTTCTGACGGATATCCACGATCGGCGCCTGATTCTTATAGGCGAAATAGGCGCCTGCCAGCGCATCCGGATAATTCACGCCGTCCGCCACACAAATCGTACTGAACTTGGCAACGCCAAGTTCCTTCTTCAATTCGTCGGCAATGGCCAGGCTCGTCGCGTAACGGTCGATGCCATAGATGCGCGTATAGGTCGGTTCGGGCTTGGTGATCTGGAAAGTCTTCGTGATCTTACCGGTGTAATTGCCCTTGCCGGTGATGGTAACCGTCGCGGTGCCGGCAGCTGTATGGTTGGCATACGTTACCGTATAGTCGGTACCGGATTTTAAAGCCTTATTCCCCAGTTTTACGGTCGGCACCGGCGTGATGGCACTGCCCGTATACTCGTAGGATGCTTTGATGCCGGAAACCGCAGCGCCGGTCAGCGACGCCGGATTGATGGTAAAGGTCTTTGTGAGCGTGCCGGTGAAATTGTCTTTGCCGGTGATGGTCACCTTCGCGGTGCCGGCGTTCGTATGGTTAGCATACGTTACCGTGTAGTCGGTGTCGACCTTCAGGGTAGCCGTCGAGCCGCCGACCAGCGCTTTGACCGTCGGCACCGGTTTTAACGCTGCGCCGGTATAGGTTTTCGCCGCAAGCCCGGAGACGGTAGTCTTTGCCGCTTCCGCGGCCAGATTCAGCGCCGTGATCTTAAAGGTTTTCTTGACCGTACCGGTATAATTGCCTTTCCCAGTGATGGCCACCGTGGCTGTCCCCACGTTGATATTATTACTATACTTCACCGTGTAGTCCGTGCCCTTCGTCAGCGTCTTGCCGCCGAGCACGACCTTGGGGCTCGGCGTGATCGCTTTCCCCGTATAGGTCTTCGCGGAAAGGCCCGTGACGGTTGCTTTGCTGAGATCCTGCACCTTCGACGGGAATTTAATCGTTATGGATTCGTAGTAGGGGGCACCTTCCTCGCGCAACGCGTTTTTCGTTGCCGTCTTCAGGGTTCTCGTATAACTGCCAGACAGCTTCGTGCCGGTGAGCGCCTGCACCTTGGTCGTTTCGTCAAAGGCAATCGAAATGTCATTGACCCCATCCTGATCGAGGTCCACGCATTCATTGGCGCCCGAATCCTCAAGTCCGACACTTTTTTCGTAATACCACAGTCCGTAAAAGAAGACCGAAATCCCCACGATCTCATTTCCATCGGTGGTCTGATAGGCTCCGGAACTCAAATCGATGGTCTTGCTGCCCAGATTCTGATCGTCGCCGCTGCCGCTTAGGGCACTCACCTTTGGATCCATCCCCGCATAGGACGCTTCCGCCCCGATCAGACCGGGAGCAGCGCCCAGCGCCAGAACCAGCGCCAGAAGAAGTAGCCAAGCCTTTCGCACGTGTTTTCCTGATGTGTTCTTTTTCATTCCGAGATCCCTCCTCTAGTCTTCTGTCCAGTCTCCTGTCTTAGCCTTAAACTAGCGTCCATTGAACTGCTGCGCCTTAATTGATGCTTAAGATATATTTTACGGTCGCGTCTGCCACCGAGGCCGGGCCGCCGTAGACGACGGCCTTCATGGTCTTGGCCGCCTGGGCATAGGTGCGAATCTTGGCATTGACTGCCGCCGAGCCGTCCGTCAGGAAGAGCGGGCCGCCCTTGCGGGTCGCCAGCGGGCCGCCGCAGAGGGCGTCCGGGAAATTGCGGCCGTCAGCCAGGTTGATATTCTCCTGCGTGCCCGGGAAATACTTCTTGGCCACCGCGATCGAGCGGTCGTAG
>JAFRYQ010000110.1 GCA_017437565.1 Bacillota bacterium | reverse complement strand
TGGCCGGTAAGATCAAGGACGGCGCTATGTGCGGCCTCGGCCAGACAGCTCCGAACCCGGTCCTGACCACGATCCGCTACTTCCGCAACGAGTATGAGGATCACATCTATAACCACAAGTGCACCGCCAAATCCTGCCGCGCGCTGATCAAGTTCGAGATCACCGACAAGTGCATCGGCTGCACGCGCTGCGCGAAGGGCTGCCCGGTCAAAGCCATCAGCGGCACGGTCAAGCAGAAACACGTCATCGATCAGACGCTCTGCATCAAGTGCGGAAGGTGCCAGGAGAACTGCAAGTTCGGCGCCATTACCCGTGAATAGGAGGAGGTCCTGGATATGAAAGAGTACAGACTGAATATCGACGGTATCGAAGTCAAAGGGCTTCCCGGACAGACCATCCTCGAGGTAGCCAGAGAAAACGATATCTTCATTCCGACGCTCTGCTTTGATGAGCGGACGAAAATCTACGGCGCCTGCGGCCTCTGCGTAGTAGAAGTCGAAGGCAATCCCAAGCTCTGCAAGGCTTGCGCCACCGAGATCGCGCCGGGCATGGTCGTTATGACCCAGACGGAGCGCGTCATCGAGTCCCGCAAGACCAATTTGGAGCTGCTTATCAGTAACCATAACGGCGACTGCGTCGGCCCCTGCATGAAGGCCTGCCCGGCGCACACCGACTGCCAGGGCTACGTCGGCCTCATCGCCAACGGCGAATTCGCACTGGCCAACGAACTGATCAAAGATAAGATCCCGCTTCCGGCCTCCATAGGCCGCGTCTGCCCGCATCCCTGCGAAGACGCCTGCCGCCGCGGCCTCGTGGATCAGCCGATCAGCATCGCCGCCCTGAAGCGCTTTGCCGGGGATTACGATCTGACCGCGGACGAGAATTTCGTACCGGAGATCGCCGATGAGACCGGGAAATCCGTCGCCATCATCGGCGGTGGCCCGATGGGGCTCTCCGCCGCCTATTTCCTGCGCCAGAAAGGCCATGACGTCACGATCTTCGACGCTATGCCCAAGCTTGGCGGCATGATGCGCTACGGCATTCCGGAATACCGCCTACCGAAGGAAGTCCTGGACGCGGAGATCGACATCATCGAGGAGATGGGTGTCGAGATCGTGACCAATACCAAGATCGGGGAAGACCTGTCCTTTGAGACGGTCTATAACGACTTTGACGCGGTGCTGCTGGGCATCGGCGCCTGGGTATCCACCGGCGTCGGCTGCCCCGGTGAAGACGCGGAAGGCGTCATCGGCGGCATCGATTTCCTGCGCAGCGCCGTGCGCAATACCCCCATCGATTTCGGCAAGCGCGTCGCCATCGTCGGCGGCGGCAATACCGCCATGGATGCCTGCCGGACCGCGGTGAGACTTGGCGCGGAAGAAGTCTATAACGTCTACCGCCGTACCAAGAACGAAATGCCGGCTGACCGGCTGGAGATCGAAGAAGCGGAAGAGGAAGGCGTCATCTTCAAGAACCTGACCAATCCGCTGAAGATCGTCAAGGACCGCAAAGGCCACGTAAAGCAGATGGTCCTGCAGGTCATGGAACTCGGTGAGCCCGATGCTTCCGGCCGCCGCAAACCGGTACCGGTAAAGGGTAAAACGGAAACGCTCGACGTCGACACCGTCATCCTGGCCATCGGCCAGGCCGTCAACGCCAAGGGCTTTGATTTGGCCAAGACCCGTAAGGGCGGCATTAAATACGATCCGAAGACGATGATGACGGATCTGCCCGGCGTCTTTGCCGGCGGCGACTGCGGTAACGACAAGATCTCCATCGCGGTAGAAGCCATCGCTGACGCCAAACGCTGCGCGGAATCCATCGACGCGTATCTGAACGGCGAAGCCTATGAAGTGGAAGACCGCTTCTATGTCGAGCGCACCGACGTCACCGCGGAAACCTTCGAAGACCGCGAACGTCTCTGCCGGGAGAAGGCGGACCAGCTGACAGCGGCCGAACGGAAGGATAATTTCTCCGAGGTCGTTTACTCCGGGCTTTCGCCGGAGCAGGCGGTGGCCGACGCCAGCCGCTGCCTGGAGTGCGGCTGCCACGACTATTACGAGTGCAAACTCGTCGATTTCGCCAACCAGTACCACGTCGAACCGGAGCGTCTGGCCGGGGAGAAGAATCTCGTTAAATTTGAGGATGATCATCCGTTCATCGTACGCGACCCGAATAAGTGCATCCTCTGCGGCCTATGCGTGCGCGTCTGTGACGAAGTCATGGGCGTGGCGGCCCTGGGCCTGGTACACCGTGGCTTTGATACCGTGGTCAAACCGGAACTGGAGAAACCGCTGCTCGAATCGCCTTGCGAAAGCTGCGGCCAGTGCGTAGCGATCTGCCCGGTCGGCGCGCTGCAGGAACGTCAGACGGTCATCAAAGAAGTACCCTTAGATACCGAGATCACCGAAACGACCTGCGCCAACTGCGCGGTCGGCTGCTCGCTCCTGGTGGAATCCTACGGCGATATGCTGGTCAAAGCGAATCCGGATAAGGAAGGTTACGTCAACGCCGGCCTCTGCTGCGGCAAGGGTAAATGGGGCTTTGACGCGGCGGTCCTGGAAGGCCGGGAGACCGACCCGATGGTGCTGGTAGACGGCGAACTCGCGCCGGCTGATTACCATGAAGCCCTCATGATGACGGCCAAGAAGATGGAAGCCATCCGTGTCCGCAACGGAGCCGGCTCGCTGGCGGTAGCCATCTCCGACCGCTATACCAACGAGGAAGCCTACGCCATGAAGAAATTCGCCCGCCTGATCGGCGCGAAGATCTTCAGCTTCAACAACCGGAAGAACGCGCTCTTCGACGTCTTCGGGCTCGACGCGACCCCGAACACCATCGATGAACTGCTCTCCACGGAAGTGATCCTGGTACCGGGCTTCATCAAGAACCGGTCCGCGGTTATCTGGAATAAGATCAAACAGGCGGCGGAAGCTGGCGCCAAGGTCTACGTGATCAATACGCCGGAAGCCCAGAGCCACTTCAAATTCGCCACCAAGATCGTGGAAGCCGCCAATACGACTGACGTCCTGGCGGGTATCGCCAAAGCTTTGCTCGATATGGGCAAGAGCTCCAAGGCGCCGGGCTTCGAGGAATTCGCGGCCTCCGTCGCCAAAGCGAAAGTCACCGACGACGTGAAGGAGATCGCGGACGCTTATGCCGGCGCCAAGAAAGCGATGATCGTCTATCAGCAGAACGTGGTTTCCGTGGAAGCCGCCCGTCTGCTCGGCGAGATCGCCGCTCTTTCCGGCCACATCGGCAAACCGCGTGACGGCATCCTGCTCGTGAAGGCCAAGAACAATTCCCAGGGCCTGGTCGATCTCGGCATCCGCGCCGGCAGCGAAGAGCTGAAGGGCGTGAAGGGCCTCATCATCTTCGGTGAAGACCCGATCGGCGCCGGCCTCATTACCGGCTTCGGCGATTTGGAATTCCTCATGGTCTCCGACTGCTATCTGACGGATACCGCTATCGACGCCGACGTCTTCATCCCGGCGACCGGCCCGATGAGCGCCTTCGGTACGTATACCAATACCGAGCGCCGTCTCATGCCGGTGGAACCGGTCATCGATGACGAAGTCGAGCTCACCAACTGGGAGATCGCGGCGGAACTGGCACACGTCTACGAAGAAGAATTCGGCTTCGAGGACGAAGTAGACATCAGCTTCGAAATGGAAGACCTGCTGCCGCTCTATAAATACGCGGAAGTGGGCGAGATCCTCGGCGGTGTCCTGAAACCGGTCGAGACCAAGTTCTTCCCGTACAAGAAGGCGAAACTCGTCGACGAGCTGCCCTGCACGGATACGCTCATGAATATCAACTCTGACCGTATTCCGCTCCCGGGCGCTGCTGACTGAGCAAAGCGTATTGTACAGCGCTCATGCCAGACGCGCGTGCTTGGCGCCGACTGAGCAAAGCGTCGCGCATAGCCCCGACCGATCAACGCCGCGCGTTTAGTTTCGCGCTGCGCTGAATGATCCAGATCATGAGCCCGTTACCCTGACCGGTAACGGGCTTTTCTGTATTTCAGGCCGGCCAGGTCGGAACGCAGAAAGGGACCTGTTCCGTTTTTTTCATTTTCGCGATTTTGCTACCTGTTTTTGGTAGCAAAATCAGGTTTTCACAAAAAAAGGAACGGATGATATGCACCCATAAAGGGTGACACTTTTGATCTGACTGGTCTGAAAAGGTAACAAAGAATTGAGACTGCACCCAGAACGGGTAACACTTCTTAACCATTTGCTACATTTTAACCCTTCCTGCCTGTTATGCAAGCAGATCTTTCAAATCAATACCGGGTAAGTGCCTCTCGGATTTCTCAGCCGGAATTCAACAGGTGACATCCATCCGAGTGCTTTTTTCGGCCGTTCGTTGTTGTAATAGTCGATATACGCAATTGCCGCATTTCGTATTTCTTCAATCGGGATGCGCTTTTCTTTTACTTTGGTCTTCCCGAATCTGCAGTAAAGAGATTCTGTTTTTACGATCCCGTTTAGTGATTCCATCGCGGCATTGTCATAGCAGCAGCCCTTTTTTCCAACACTCATTTGGAATCCGTGGTCATCAAGTTCCTTCATATAGTCGTAAGACATGTAGGAACTGCCCAGATCGCTGTGCAGAATGGTCCCCGAAAAACATTCGCCCCAAATCTCACAGAGCTTCTTGACCGTCGTTGTACAAAGCAATGCATCCGGTGATGTTGATATGCTCCACGCAAGGATTTCTCCATTAAACAGATCTTCGATCGCGTTCAGATACTCCGTTCGTTCCTTCCCCGGAAGATAGGTAATATCTTCCACCAGCCGTGTTCTGGGTTCCAGCGCAAAGAACCATCGTTGGATTAAATCCGGAGGAGTCAGGCCTTTGAGTTCTCTCCGCCTTGCATATACTTCGTCTGAATATTTTCGGCGTCTTACCGCAGAAAGCAGGTCGTTTTCCCGCATGAGCCGAAGGATGTGCTTGCTGTTAACCAGATAACCAAGGCGCCCGCTGACTTTGCTGGTCATTGGCCTGTATCCAATCCCACCGTGGTTCGAAGTCTGAAGATCCCGGATCTCCTTTAGGATGCCTGCATCCTCTGTGGATATATCCGGTTGCTTCAGATACCTGTAGTAATTCTTCCGGGATACGTCCGCAATGCTGCAAAGTCGGCTTACTCCCCATTCTCCGCTTTCGCAGAGAGCCCGGATGGCCTGGTATCTTGTTTTTTTTTAAACTCCGGAGCCGGTGTCCCGTTAAGTTCCATCAGCTTCTCCAGGTAAGCAATTTTCGCTTTTAGATAAAGATTTTCATCTTTCAGCGATTTGTTTTCTGCACTTAAGGTGCGAATGTCTTTCTTTGACGCCATCGTTTGCTGTGCCTCCACAGAATTGTTTCCCTCCAATGCTAAGGAAAGCTGTTTCTCTGCTAAGTATACAGCAAGAATTTGATTCTTGTCTCTAATCCAATTCCTGAGTGTTACGCTGCTGATCCTGTTTGCTTCCGCTATTTCGCGGATGGACCTGGCGCCTTCCTCAACCTGGCGCAGAACTTCCATTTTCTCTTCCGAACTGTACACGTGCGGTTGCCTTGGACTACACACAAGGCTTTTCTCTGGTTCTAGACGCCAATTGTAAATAGAACTAGTTGAGACATGATACCTGATGCTTGCTTCCGAAACTGTTACACCGTTAGAAAGCGCTGCGAGAATCTCCTTTCTCTTTTCAACACAGACCGTCACTTTGACCTCCTTTTCCATTACCCGGTTAGGAGACAGTGACTCTTAAGTGTTACCTTTTTTGGGTGCAGATCAGAAACAGGTAACAAATGCCTGTTTTTAAAAAAACTGGAACAGCTTGTGCCGCGCACGTGGGTACTGGAACAGCTTGTGCCGCGCACGTGGGTACTGGAATAGACCTCCGCGTACTGGAGCGCTGGAGCAGGCCTGACCGGAGGTCGGCCCCACGCCAAGCATCCCCGGCGCCGGCAGCCCTGCCGATCAGCTTTATTCTACGGACTTCAGGGATTCGACCATCTCGACCTTGCGCAGCGGACGGCGCATCAGGAGAAGGA
>JAFRYQ010000109.1 GCA_017437565.1 Bacillota bacterium | reverse complement strand
TGGACAATATGCAGGGCCTGATGCGGTTCATGCGGAACGTGGTAAAAGGAACGCTGATCGCGGAAGGCATCGGCGCCTTGCTATATAGTTTTATTCTCATTCCGCAGAACGGGTTCCGGGAGGGCTTGTGGCAAGCGGTATTTACCGCCGTTTCGGCGCTTTGTAACGCCGGGATCGATATCTTCGGACCGGACAGCCTGATTCCTTATCGGGCGAATCTGCCCATGAATCTCATTACGATGGCTTTGATCATTTTCGGAGGCCTCGGTTTTATCGTCTGGGTCGATATGATCAATACGTTCCGCCGGTGCCGGAAGGTAAAAGGCGGTCTGCGCGCTTATGCCGGGCGCTTGCATGAGCACACCCGCCTGGTCCTCATCGCCACGCTTTTCCTGATCCTTGCCGGCTGGCTGACCGTAATGGTCGGCGAATACCGGAATCCGGCCACGATCGGGAATCTTTCCGGCGGGGAAAAAGCGCTCGCCAGCCTCTTCCAATCTGTCACCTTCCGGACCGCCGGGTTTGCCACGATCCCGCAACAGGAGCTGACACCGTTTACCTGCCTTGCCGGGCTTTTCTATATGTTTATCGGCGGATCTCCCGCGGGGACGGCAGGCGGCGTGAAGACGGTAACGGCGGCGATCCTTTTCCTGAACGTCCGGGCTTATATCCGCCAGGAGGATGAGACCGTTATTTTCGGCAGGCGGATCACCTCGGCCATGATCGCCAAGGCCATCGCCATCGTCGCCGTCAGCTTTACGATGACGATGCTGCTCGCTTTGCTGCTTCTCCTGACAGATGACGTTCCGCCGCTGTCCGCGGTCTACGAGATTTTCAGCGCTACGGGGACGGTCGGCTTATCCAGGGGGATAACGAGCACGTTGAGCACGACCGGAAAAGTGATCGTGATCATAGCCATGTACGCCGGGCGGATCGCGCCGATTTCGATGACCTTGTTTTTCGGCATGGGAAGGAAGAGTAAAGAAAACGTACAGTATCCGACGGGGAAATACCTGATCGGTTGAGGGGAGGACAGGACGGAGATGAAAAAGAAAGCCTTTGCGGTACTGGGACTCGGTAAATATGGAATGGGTGTTGCCGATGAACTGATGGAACGAGGGGCGGAGGTACTGGTCGCGGATAAAAATGAACGGCTGATCGAACAAAATGCTTCTAAATATACGCAGGCCGTCATCGCCGATCTGGCGGACGTTGACACGATAAAAGAGCTGGGCCTGGGCAATATGGAGGCGGTGATCGTCGCGATGGCCCAGGATCTGGAAGCGAGCATCATGTGCGTAGTGATCGCCCGGGAAAGCGGCGTACACAGGATCATCGCCAAGGCGGAAAACAAAAGAAAGGGGGAGATCCTGAAAAAGGTCGGCGCGACCCAGATCGTCTATCCGGAACGGGAAAGCGGGATCCGCACGGCGTTCCGGCTGATGTCCCGGGACATCCTGCAATTCTTTGACCTGTCGAGCGATCTGGTCTTCGTGGAAATGGAACCACATAAGGAATGGGAAGGGAAAACGCTCGCGGAACTGAAACTCAAGTCCCTATATGGCATGAACGTGATCGCCGTCCGCAAGGGGGAAAAGGTCCAGTCGGTCTACCGGGCGGATACTGTGATCCGGCAGGATGAACCCCTCCTGATCGTGATGTCGAAGGACCGGCTGGAAGAGCTGGAATTGGACGTGTAAGGAAAAGCTATAGCGCAGCTAACAGTCTTCTTCCCCGGTTTTCTCGATCTTCCGGCCATACCAGAAGATCATCGCGAACAGGGTGAAGATGAAGACGACCGTCAGCGCGATATTGAGGACCATATGCGCGCGCAATACCAGCATGAGGGCGATGAAAACCATGCCGATCAGCAGGGCCTGCCAGCAGAGCAGCCGGTATTTCCGGCACCGGGCTTTCGCGTGCCGGAGCCCGAGAGCGAACAGGAAAACAAAGTACAGGAGGAAGGAGAAGGCCAGGAAGAGGACCTTCGGCAGCAGGCTGATCTCCTCCAGACGCATGAATTCCAGGCTGCTGGAGATATTGTTCATCGCGAAGATGATGAAGACGTGCAGGAACATATACCAGAGTCCGTTGGTACGCTTGTCGCGGTCGATGATGCGGTCATAGAACACGCCGTAACTCAGGAACAAGCCTACCGAGATCAGGAAAGCCATCAAAGCGAAATAAGTGCCGCGCAGGGAGAAGGCGCCGTCAAAATAGGATGCGATGACGATGATCATCTCGCCGAAGGTGAAGACGACGTACAGCATGGCCCGTTCCGAAAGGTGCGGGAAGTCTACAAAATCACCACTGTTTCGCTGGCCGATGAGAAAGACGGAGGACATCCCGAAGAGGATCGCCAGTAAGGAGAACCAGGTCGTGCCGGTCGCCTGGAAGAGAGGAATATCCAGCAGGACGAGCCCGGCTTCAGCCAGCAAGATGAAGGCCATGCGGGAGGTCTGCTTCCGGTTCGCCGCAACGTCCCGGTACGCGCGCCACTCGCACAGGTACTGGACGCCGATGTTGATCAGGATCAAAGCCCAGGCAATGTGGTACTGGGTGTGAAAATCCTGCCAGTCCAGGCGCGTCCCTTCCCCGATGAAATAGAGCAGGAACATGTTGATGAAGAGGAATACGTGTTCCCGGATCCCGAGTTTTCCGTAGATATTGATATAGTAGGTCGTATAATTCCAGATCTGGATCACGGCCAGCGTAGTAAGGATATAGGCGATAAAAGCGGCCGGCTGCACGAAACCGTCGGCAAAATGGTGCAGAAGCTGGTTGTTGCGCCCGATGACATAGACAAAGATCAGGTCGTAGATCAGCTCCACATATTCCACTTTTTTCTCTTTCGGCGACAGGATATCGTGGATCATGGAGGCTCCTTTCCGGCAGCGCCTTTTTCTCCTTCCATAAATACCACATCGGCCGGCCGGCTGGCAAGAGCCTGACGGAAATTCCTGCCGGTGCCGGCGACCGGGGCAACAGCCAGTTGCTTGTTTCCCTGCTGCCGTATGAGTAAAATCATGATATGAGGAGGTGGTCGCATGAACACGAAAGACGTATTGTATGAACTCAGGACGAAAAAAGGATTCTCGCAGGATGAACTGGCAGAGAAGGTCTTTGTGACCCGGCAGGCGGTCTCGCGTTGGGAGAATGGCGAGACGGTGCCGAATACCGAAACGCTAAAACAGTTGTCCAAACTCTATAACGTTTCCATCAATACCCTGCTGGGATCGCCACAGCAATTGATCTGTCAGTGCTGCGGGATGCCGCTGGAGGATTCGATCCGCGGCCGCAACCGGGACGGTTCCCTGAACGATGATTATTGTAAGTGGTGCTATGCCGACGGGACGTATACCTATAGCGATATGGATGACCTGATCGACGTCTGCGTAGGAAATCTGGTCGGGGAGAGCTTTACCGAAGAAGAAGCCCGCGCCTATATGAAAGAGATGCTGCCGAAACTGGATTATTGGAAACGCTATGAGGAACTCGCGGACGACGGGCAGTTCGAAGCCTTCAAACAGCAGCTGATCCGGGAGATCAACGACCTCCGGATCGAGGGCCTGCCCGAAGTAAAGAAACTGAACGCTTTAGTAGGCAGCTACGTGAATCTGGCCTACCCGCTGCCGAGCGGGGCGAGCGTGAAATTCCTGGACGACCAGACGACTTACCTGGGCAATCAACTGGAATCCGAATTCGGCGGGGACCGGTGCTTCGGGATCCTGGCGAATATGGATTTTATCCTGATCTGCACCTATGAAGCGGAAGGCGCGAATCCGGAACTCGTCCTGTATAAGAAGCGCTGAGGGCGGGGTGGCTTCCGGCTCCTCGAATATCTGGTGCGAAACGGGTCCGTTTATGATATGATGAGAGCAGAAAACGGAACAGTGAAAGCGCGTAAAACAGGAGGAAGCCGTATGGGAAAAGTCTACCCGCAGCTGGTCGTGACACCGGCGAATATGAAACATAATATGGAGCAGGTCGTGGCTCTGGCTGCGGAAGGCGGCATGGAAGTCAACGGCGTCGCGAAAGGATTCTGCTGTATCCCGGAATGTTGCCGGGCCATGCTAGAGGCGGGCTGCAAAAGCATCGGTGGCGCCCGTACCTGTGACCTGAAAAAACTGAAAGAGTACGACCCGACGATGCCGACCCTGCTCACCCGTATCCCGATGAAGTCGGAAGCGTCCGAGGTCGTCGCCTGGGCGGATATCTCCCTGGTTTCCGAACTGGAGACCCTGCAGGCGCTGAATGAAGAGGCCCTGAAGCAGGGCAAGGTCCATAAAGTCATCCTGATGAAGGATATCGGCGACCGGCGTGAAGGATATTATGAGCAAGATGAAATGACGGAAGTCGGCGTTAAGGTCGAGACGGAAATGCCGGGACTCTTCCTCTATGGCGTCGGTACCAATTTCGGCTGCTACGGCTCGGTCTGCCCGACCTGGGAGAAACTGACGGATCTGGTCGGTTGCGCGGAGGCGATCGAGGCAAAGATCGGCCGCCGGCTCGATATCATCTCCACCGGCGGTACCCAGACCCTGAACCTCGTCCCGACGAAGGAGGTCCCGGAGCGGGTCAATCACCTGCGCTGCGGCATCTGTTCCATCACCAAAGCCGCTTACACCTGGGAAGCGGATATCCCGGACCGTCTCGACAGCTTCCGGCTGCGGGCGGAGATCGTGGAGCTGAAGGAAAAACCGACCATGCCGAACGGCCTGCTGGGCAACGCCGCGCTGAATGAAAAACGGCATTATGAGGATCTCGGCATCCGCAAGCGCGCCATCGTCGCCATCGGCCGCCAGGACTTCGGCGAGGATAAGGATTCCATCATCCCGGTCGATCCGAAGATCCGCATCTGGGGATCCAGCTCCGACCATACGATCCTCGACCTGGAGGATTGCGAGACAGACTATAAGCTCGGCGATTACGTGGAATTCAACATCAATTACGTCGCCTGCATGCATCTTACCATGTCGCGGGACGTGAATATCGTGATCAACGAATAGACTGGATACAGAAAAACAGATCCGGGCACTTTCGCCGTTTTTCGGTCAAAAGTGCCCGGATTTTTTAGTGCATCCGGGCAGATCAGGTAGTATTAATGAAAAGCGGACCGGGCGGGCAGGACGGTCCTGCCCGAATCAGGCCGGGTGCGCTTCTATGCTAAGGGGACTGCGTCTTCGGTGAGGATCGGATCCGGGTCGACGGGGCTGTCGGAGAAGGCGGCCGCGATGTTGATCGCCTGGTCGGAACAGCGTTCGAGGTCGGTACACATGTCGGTGAAGACGACGGCGCTGACCGGGTTGGACGCGGATTTCATCAGCCGGTCGATGTGGTTGCGCATATAGGTCTCCTGCATATCGTCGACCTGCTGCTCGAGCGCTTCGGCTTGCGGCAGCAGGGAAAAATCATCGGTCGTAAAGATCTTCATGGAAAGATCGAGGGTCTGCAGGACCGTATCCGCCATGGTGCGCAGTTCGGTCCGGCCTTCCGTAGAGATATTGCTGCCGGTATTCTTCAGACGGGCTCCAAACTCAATGATGTTTTCAGCGTGGTCGCTGATCCGCTCAAAATTGGATACGACCAGGATCATACGGGAGAGCCGGAAGATATCGCGTTCCGAAAGAGGCAGCGCGCGCAGCTCCACGAGCTTATCCCCGATCGCCCGGTTCAGGTAGTCGATCGCCGTCTCCCGCGTCTCGACCTGGGTGAAGAGGTCGCTTTGGGAAGGATCAAAGAAATAGCGCAGCGCCGTATCCAGGTTCTCCCGCGCCATCTCGCCCATGCGGGTCACTTCCAGCATGGCTTGGCGCATGGCGATGGAAGGGATGCTGCGTTCCGCGTTCACCAGGTAGATCAGGCGCTGTTCCTCGGCGGCGCGCAGCTCGTCCGGATGACGGGGGATCGTGCGTTCCGAAAGCTTCACGATCCAATTGGCGAAAGGAGAGAGGACGAGGACGGCAAAGAGCGCGAAGAAGGTATGGGTATTCGCGACCTGCCGGGCAATATTACCGGGGGACAAAGCCTGGATCCCGCTGAGGATGCCCGGGAAGATCGAAATGACAACGATCAGGAGCGCGGCGCGCAGCAGATTGAAATAGAGATTCAGAAGCGCGGTGCGCTTGCCATCCCGGTCGGTCGTCAGCGAGGCCAGGATATTCGGGGTGACGGAGCCGATGGCCGCGCCGATGATCAGGTAGACGCACTGATTATAGGAGAGCAGGCCTTCGACGGCGAACGCCTGGAAAATGACGATGGAGCTGGAGGAGCTTTGTAAGAGAGCGGTAAAGGCGATGCCGAAGAGGACCGCGGCGGCCGGATTATCTAAGGCGGAGAGGGCGCGCACGAACTGCGGGCTGTCCGCCAGGGGCGCGATGGAGCTTTTCATGAGGCCAACGCCCAGGAAGAGCATGCCGAAGCCGAGCAGGATGCTGCCGATATGCTTGACGGAATGCTTCTTCACGAACAGGTACATGATGC
This sequence comes from Bacillota bacterium, assembly GCA_017437565.1. GTDB lineage: Bacteria > Bacillota > Clostridia > Peptostreptococcales > Anaerovoracaceae > Eubacterium_B. The sequence goes on along the minus strand of JAFRYQ010000109.1, from coordinate 7,243 downwards.
AGCCGATAAAGATGAGCAGCGGCGCCAGGGCGGTCAGGTTAAAAGCGGTGATCTGGGCGGTGATGGTGGTACCGATGTTGGCGCCCATGATCACGCCGACCGCCTGCGCCAGGTTCATGAGGCCGGAATTAACAAAGCTGATGACCATCATGTCGGTCGCGGAGGAGCTTTGGATCAGCAGGGTCACGACGAGGCCGATCAGGATGGCGGTATAGCGGTTGGACGTCACCTTATCGAGGATATTGCGCAGCTGGTCGCCGGCTGCGTTGCGCAAACCGGTGGACATGACCGTCATTCCGTATAGGAACAGGCCGACGCCGCCGAACAGAGATATGGCATCCCAGATGGTCATGAAATTCCTCCTCTCATAAAAAGACTCATGCCACGTTAACGGACACGAGTCTCACAATTTCAAGCCTGCCGGGACGAACCGTGATGACGACAAGGCTCCGCTTTTTAAGCGCCTGTTACTCCCTCAGCTACCATCATACAGGAATTTAAAAATAAGTCAATGCGAATCTGAAAGGCTCTTACGCTTGCGTGTATGCGGGTGGGCGTATACCACAAAGCGATAGCGGGGGAAGCGGTTCGCGCATATAATACAGCGTAGCATGGAGCGCATCCTATGCTATAATAAGAACGTCGGGAGGAAGGAGGGGCGTAAAGTGAAACGGGAATATAAGACAGACATCGCTTTGATGACAGTTACCAATACGGAATTCGCCGCCGTGACGCATTCCCACGACTGGCGGGCCAAGCTACGCCCCGGTGATGACCAGATTTACGACGTGGCGGAGTTTGAGCGGGATGGCGTGAAGCATTCGCTGGTGCACGCGAAGACAGGCGATTTCCAGCGCTTTGCTGCCTATACCAGCTGTGAGTTCGCGAAACTCTTGTATGAAAAGCATCTGCCGCTCGATGATGAGAGCATGCAAAGAGCCGGCCTGATCTTATGAAGAGGCCCGGGACCCTTAAGATTGAACCGCTGCAGGAGAGCTGGGGCCCGCCGGAATAGAGAAAAAAGCAGGACAGGCCGGGACAATCGGAGTATAATAGCACAGGATAATTATAATGAAAGGAGCCGAGACAGATGAGTCTTAAGGAAACACTGACCGCCGATTTTAAACAGGCGATGAAGGCAAAAGATGAGATTGCCAAGAATACGATCAATTTGGCGCGGGCGGCAATCAAGCAGTATGAAGTCGATAACCGCGAGGAACTTGACGATGCGGGCATCCTGAAGATCCTGCAGAAACAGGTCAAGATGCGGAAAGACGCTTTGGCGGATTTTGAAAAAGCAGGCCGCCAGGACCTGGTGGACGCTTATACCAGCGAGATCGCGGTCCTGGAAAAATATATGCCCCAGCAGATGGGAAAAGATGAGATCCGGAAAGTCGTGGAAGAAGTCTTCGCCTCCCTTGGCATTGAACGTGACCGGAAGATGATGGGGAAACTCATGGGCCCGGTCATGCAGAAGGTAAAAGGACTGGCTGACGGCGGCCTGGTCCGCGAAGTCGTGACGGAATTCCTGACGAGCGGGAACTAGAGAAGCGCGAACGGGAGACAAGAGAAAACCTTACAGAAAATTTCAAATTCGTGATTGACAGGAAGTGGAAGAAGGAGTAGAATAACTTCTGTAATTTTTATGTGGCGAAAACGTGCATTTTTCAAGAGAATTTGCGTTTTTCGGCATAGGGGCTTAAAGCGCCCCCTTAAGGCATCGGAAGGTGCTTTTTTCGTTTTTTGTGTATGAAAAGAAGGGGGAGCTATGGCGAAATATATCTTTGTAACAGGCGGCGTGGTGTCCGGCCTCGGTAAGGGAATTACGGCAGCTTCGCTCGGGCGGCTTCTGAAATGCCGGGGCCTGAAAGTCGCGGCGCAGAAACTGGACCCCTATATCAACGTAGATCCGGGGACGATGAGCCCCTATCAGCACGGCGAGGTCTACGTGACCGAGGACGGCGCGGAAGCGGACCTGGACCTCGGTCACTACGAGCGTTTCATCGATGAGGACTTGAACAAATACTCCAACCTGACTTCCGGTAAGGTCTACTGGAACGTCCTGAATAAGGAGCGGCGCGGCGAATACCTGGGACAGACGGTACAGGTCATCCCGCATATTACCGACGCCATTAAAGAGTTCATCTATAAGGTCGGCCGGGAGACGGCCGCCGACGTCGTCATCACGGAGATCGGCGGCACCATCGGCGATATCGAAGGGCAGCCCTTCCTGGAAGCGGCCCGGCAGGTCAGCCTGGAGCAGGGCAAAGAGAATACGCTCTTTATCCACGTGACGCTGGTGCCCTTCTTAAGCGGCAGCAATGAGCATAAGACCAAACCGACCCAGCATTCCGTGAAAGAATTGCAGGGCATGGGCATCGCGCCGGATATCATCGTCCTGCGCTGCGACGAACCCTTGGAACCGGAAATTTTCCGGAAGATCGCGCTCTTCTGCAACGTAAAGCCGGACTGTGTGATCGAAAACCGCACGTTGCCCATCCTTTATGAGGCGCCGCTCATGCTGGAGGAACGCGATTTCTCCCTCATCGTCTGCCGGGAACTGGGCTTGTGGACCAAGGCCCCGGATCTCCGGGAATGGACGGCGATGGTGGAAGGGATCAAAAGCCTGAAGCGCCGGGTCACGATCGGCCTGGTCGGGAAATACGTCGAACTGCACGATGCCTATCTTTCCGTCGCGGAGGCGCTGCGCCATGCGGGATACGCCTGCGGCACGGCAGTCGACATCCGCTGGATCGACAGCGTGGGCATCACACAGGAGAACGTGGCGGAGCAACTGGCCGGTTGTGATGGCCTCATCGTGCCGGGCGGCTTTGGTGACCGGGGTATTGAAGGCATGATCGAGACGGCCCGTTACGCGCGCGAGCACGACGTTCCCTATCTGGGGATCTGCCTCGGCATGCAGGTCGCGGTGATCGAGTTCTGCCGCCACGTCCTGGGCCTTACGCAGGCTAATTCCGGCGAATTCGACAGCGCTTCGCCGGACAAAGTGATCGATTTTCTTCCCGATCAAAGCGAGGAAGTCGCCAAAGGCGGTTCACTGCGTCTGGGCGCTTATCCCTGCCGGATCGCGGAAGGGACAAAGATGCGGAGTTGCTATGGGCAGGAAGAGATCCGCGAGCGCCATCGCCACCGCTACGAATTCAACAACGATTACCGGGAAGCGGTTCAGGCCGCCGGCATGACGCTGGCCGGTCAGTCCCCGGACGGATATATCGTAGAAGCCGTGGAACTCACCGACAAGCCTTTCTTCATCGGCGTACAGTTCCATCCGGAATTCAAGAGCCGCCCGAATAAGGCGCACCCACTCTTCCGGGGACTGATCACGGCCGCGCTGGGCGAGAGCGGAAAGGGCACGGAACAGTTCCGCGTCTCGGAGCGTTAAGGGCGAAAGAAAACAGGAAACCAAACGGGTTTGCATAGATCAATTATCAGAGGAGGAAAACAGTATGCTAACGTCAATCGTAGGAACCAACTGGGGCGATGAAGGAAAGGGCCGCATGGTCGATCTGCTCAGCAGCCATTATGAGATCGTCGTGCGCTACCAGGGCGGCAATAACGCCGGCCACACAGTGGTGAACGAAAAGGGAAAATTCATTATGAATCTGCTGCCTTCCGGGATCCTGCGGGAAAACACGGTCAATATCCTGGGGCCTGGCATCGTGATCGATCTGGAACACCTGGCCCACGAGATGGGGGCGTTGCAGGAAAAAGGCATCGAGATCAAACCGGGGCATCTTTTGATCAGTGACCGCGCAACGATCTGCATGCCCTATCACAAGTTGCTCGACGGTTTGGAAGAGGACCGGTTAGGAGATAAGAAATTCGGTTCCACCCGGCGCGGGATCTCACCGGTCTACGCCGATAAGTATATGAAGAAAGCGATCCGCATGGGCGACCTGCGGGATATCGAGGGACTCGCTGACCGTCTCGCCGGGCTGATCGAATGGAAGAACCTCACCGTGGAAAAAGGTTATGGGCACGAACCGGTCATCCTGGATGAGATCATGGACTGGCTTCGCGCTTACGGCGCGCCGCTCGTTCCCTATATCACCGACACGACCCACTATCTGAAGGATGCCATCGAAGCCGGGAAATCCATCATCTTTGAGGCCCAGCTTGGAGCGCTACGGGACATCGATTTCGGCATCTATCCCTATACCTCGGCGTCCACGACGCTGGCTGCCTACGCTCCGATCGGCGCCGGGGTGCCTTTCGCGAAACTGGATGAGAGCATCGGTATCATGAAAGCCTATTCCAGCTGTGTCGGTGAAGGACCCTTTACCTGCGAGATGCACGGGGAAGAGGCGAAAGCCCTGCGTGATGCCGGCGGCGAATACGGCGCGGCGACCGGCAGACCCCGGCGCGTCGGCGGCTTTGACGTCGTAGCCTCACGCTACGGAGCGATGATGCAGGGCTGCACCTATATCGCACTGACCAAGCTGGATGTGCTCTCCTATATGAAAGAGATCCCGGTCGTCACCCACTATCTCGTGAACGGCGAGCAGACCGACCGCTTCCCGGCGGATATCAAAGCGCTGGAAGAGGCGCAACCGGTCGTTGAATATCTGCCCGGGTTCTGTTGCGATATCAGCAATTGCCGTAAGCCGGAGGATCTGCCGCCGGCAGCGCTGGCTTATATCCTCTATATCGAGAAGGCCGTCGGCTGTCCGATCAAATATGTTTCCGTCGGCGCGGAGCGCGACGCATACATCGAGATGTTTTAACTCCCGGCAAAGCAAGGAACGGAGGAGAGCTTCATGAACGATCCGAAACAGCAGAAGATCCTCATCCTGGACTTCGGCGGGCAGTATAACCAGCTGATCGCGCGGCGGGTGCGGGAACTCGGCGTCTACTGCGAGGTGAAACCTTATCGCATGACCATCGAGGAGATCCGGGCCTTCGCGCCCTTGGGCATCATCTTCACCGGCGGCCCGCAGTCAGTCTACCGGGAAGGTTCACCGCATCCGGTGGAAGAGATCTTTGATCTGGGGGTGCCGATCCTGGGCATCTGTTACGGTTGCCAGCTGCTGGCCCATCATCTGGGCGGCGAAGTCACGGAAGCGGCGGACGATACCGCCCGCGAATACGGGAAGACGGAGACGAGCGTCGACTCGACCTGCCGGCTCTTCGCGGGGATTCCGGAAACGAGCGTGACCTGGATGAGCCACGGCGACTATATGGCGCGGATCCCGGAGGGATTCCGCCTGGCGGCCTACTCGGTGGCTTGTCCGAACGTCGCCATCTGTGACGAAAGCCGACGTTTCTACGGGGTCCAGTTCCATCCGGAAGTGAACCATACGGAATACGGGCGCGAGATGCTGCGTAATTTCCTCTATACGGTCTGCGGCGCGGAAGGATCCTGGACTATGGCCGGGTTCCGGGAGCGCGCGGTAAAGGAGATCCGGGAGAAGGTCGGGGACGGGAAAGTTCTGCTAGCCCTTTCCGGCGGCGTCGATTCCTCGGTCGCCGCGGCTTTATTGGCGGAAGCGGTGGGGGATAAGCTCACCTGTGTCTTTGTTGACCACGGCCTGATGCGGAAGAACGAGGGCGACGAGGTCGAAGCGGCGTTCTCCGGACGGGAACTGAATTTCGTGCGGGTGAATGCCGAGAACCGCTTCCTGATCCGCCTGGCCGGCGTGACCGACCCGGAGGACAAGCGCCATATCATTGGGGAAGAGTTCATCCGCGTCTTTGAAGAGGAAGCCAAGAAGATCGGCTTTGTCGATTTCCTGGCGCAGGGGACGATCTACCCCGACGTGATCGAATCGGGCCTGGGCGACGCGGCGGTCATCAAGAGCCACCATAACGTCGGCGGCCTGCCGGATTACGTCGATTTCCGCGAGATCATCGAGCCACTGCGCATGCTCTTTAAGGATGAAGTGCGGGCGCTGGGGCGAGAGCTCGGCCTGCCGGAAGATTTTGTCAGCCGGCAGCCTTTCCCGGGACCGGGACTCGGCATCCGCGTGATCGGCGACATCACCAAGGAAAAGCTGGACCGCCTGCGGGAAGCGGATTTCATCTTCCGCGACGAAGTCGCGAAAGCCGGCCTCTCCGGGGAGATGGACCAGTATTTCGCGGTATTGACCAACGTGCGCTCGGTCGGCGTGCAAGGCGACGGCCGCACTTATGACTACGCGCTGGCGCTGCGCAGCGTCGTGACGCAGGATTTCATGACCGCGGACTGGACCCGCATCCCCTACGACGTTCTGGACCGCGTTTCCACCCGCATCGTGAACGAGGTGCCCGGCATCAGCCGCGTGCTCTACGACATCACCAGTAAGCCCCCCGCGACGGTGGAGTGGGAATAAAGAGCCAGGAGCCTTGAAACCCCGTGTTTTCAATGCTCGCGGGTTTTGATAACGTCCTTTTGATAATGATTTGATAATAGCCGCATGAAATACGGCTACAAGGTCCATATTTAAGAAAGCCCTTTGCTGTGGAAATACAGCGAAGGGCTTTTTGTCAGAGTATCTGGATTTGAGGTTATCAATGCGGCATCTTTTCTGGAGGATTTTCTTTCCTTCTTTTCTCTTTAAATCGTTTGAGAACCGCATCACGCATTTCCTTATTTGGATCAGATCGGGGATTCGTCTTTCTCAAAATGGGCAAGTCACCGTACTTCGAATAGTGATAGCGCCAGTGGTCGTAATCATCTTTGCTGATTTCCCCGGACTGATACTTTTCCGAGAAGACAGCCCAGGAAGTAATCATTTCGGAGATGATGGCAGCAGACATCCCTCTCAGGGAATCAAAGCGGAGGATGACTTCGTCACCTCTTCTCTCGACAGTAAGCCCGTCAAGGTCTTCCAGAACAAACAAAGTTTGAATGAGACCGGAATAAGTATCAATATCGGGGACGTTAAGCGCATAAGGAGATACATCCAGGGTAGAGGCAATAGCCTCCAATGTCTCTTTTTTCGGAGTGCGGCTTTCAGCTTCATACTGGGCGATTCGTATATCGGCAGTGTTTTCCTGGAAACCGAGCAACATGCCAAGGTACTTCTGCGTCATACCGCGCAGATTACGGAAGAAGCGAATTCTTTCACCAATAGCCACAGGCGACACCTCCGGAGAATTAGTTGCACGTATTATAGCTAATGTGTTTAAGTGTGTCAAGGACAATACAGAAATGGAAATTCTTATTATTTATCAACAAACCCCTTGACACTAACATCGATGATTAATATAATGAAATACTTAATTTGAACAGATTAGATAAACT
>JAFRYQ010000108.1 GCA_017437565.1 Bacillota bacterium | reverse complement strand
TCTCGCAGTGGAAAACAGAGCTGCACGACCGCATCATTCCGGAGAATATGGCGCTGATCCGGGGCTGCAAGAAGCTGCATGACCAGACGGTTTACTCCGGGCTCGATGAGAGTAAATGGGTGACCATCGACGCGCTGCGCATCGAGATCGGGAAGGACACACCCGGCGGAAAGAGCCTCTTAAGCAAGACCAAAGAAGCGCTGGATCAGGGTGATTACGAATCAGCTTCCGATCTGCAGCTTTTACTCCAGAAAAAAATGAACGAGCTTCTCGATTTATACAGCGATTACAAGAAGAACATTCTGTAAATGATGCGGGGCCGTTATACGGCCCCGTTCTGCTAAGAGGAACATGCAGGAGCGAGCCGAAAAGCACTGAGAAAGGAACCGGCAATCGTGGTAAGACAGATTAAGAAGATCCTGAATAAGATGTTTGGCCGCTTGCAGCTGACCTGTCTGGTCCTGTTGCTGCAGCTGGCCTGGTTTGCTTTGCTCGTGCTGCGCCTGAATGAGTATTATGAGTACTTCGCGGTGACCTTTACCATCGCCTCGATCCTCATGGCCCTCTTCGTGATCTACCGCGACGACAATCCGGCGTATAAGCTGGGCTGGATCATGCTGATCTCCCTGGTGCCGATCTTCGGCGCTTTGATGTACGGATTCTTCGGGAACAAGCGGCCGTCCCGCCGCATCCGGGTGAAGGTGAACCCGGTGCAGGAGCGACACCGCCGGGATCTGGTACAAAAATACCAGATGGAAGAGATTAACGACAGCCGTCTGATGCGCACGATCAATTACATCGCCGAGCGGGGTCCTTTCCCAGCCTGGGACGGCACCAAGAGCCGCTATTACGACCTGGCGGACAAAGCCTTTCCGGAGCTGCTGGCGGATCTGAAAAACGCGGAGCACTATATCTTCATGGAGTATTTCATCATCGGTTCCGGGGTGATGTGGGATCAGGTCCACGCCGTGCTGAAGGAGAAGGCGGCAGCCGGCTTGGACGTGCGCCTCATCTACGATGACGTGGGCAGCATCGATAAACTGCCGCTGGGCTTCGCGGGGGCACTGGAAGCGGAGGGCATTAAAACCTGCATTTTTAACCCCTTACGGCCAATCGTCTCTCTGGTCTATAATAACCGCGACCATCGCAAGATCACGGTGATCGACGGATATATCGCGTATTCCGGCGGGTATAACATCGCTGACGAATACATCAATGTGGAGAAAAGGTTCGGGCACTGGAAGGATACCGGCATCCGCCTGGAAGGCAAGGCGGTGTGGAATTTCACCGTCATGTTCCTGAATATGTGGAACGCTTTCCGCAAGACGGAGGATGATTACACGCCCTTCCGGCCGCAGGTCCACCATCCGGGACTCTTCGACAGCGACGGTATCGTCCAGCCTTTTTCCGATACGCCGCTGGATGATGAGAACCTCTCCGAGAACGTCTACATGGAGATCATCACGCAGGCGGAAGAATACGTGTATATCTTCACGCCCTATCTGATCCTGGATAACGAGATGCAATCCTGCCTGACGCTGGCGGCCAAACGCGGCGTCGACGTGCGCATCGTGACGCCGGGCATTCCGGATAAGAAGCTGATCTACCGTCTCACCCGCTCCTACTATCTGCCCCTCATCAAAGCCGGCGTGCGCATCTATGAATATACGCCGGGCTTCATCCACGCCAAGAGCATCCTGGCTGACGACCGGGTAGGGGTAGTCGGATCGATCAATCTCGATTACCGCAGCCTGTACCTGCATTTTGAATGCGGGACGGCGATGATCGGCTCGCACGCGCTCTATGATTTGAAACGGGATTGCCGGGAAACCTTCCTGACCTCCCGCCGCGTGCAGAAAGAAGACTGTCATACCGGCTTTATCGGGGTGCTTCTGGACAGCGTCCTGCGCGTCCTGAGCCCGCTGTTGTAAGTCCGGTGATCTTATAAGCCCGTTGTCAGTTGTATTAATTAAAGAAAGAAGGAAAACGTTATGGAGAGAAAACAGAGCATCAGCGAATTCCTCTTACAGCATACCGCTAAAAACCCGGTATCCTTCCATATGCCGGGCCATAAGGGCCGCCGCCTGTTCGCGGAATGCGGCCTGGGCGACCGGGTGGATTGCCTGATCGACGGCGACGTTACGGAGATCCACGGCGCCGACAACCTGTTTCAGGCGGAAAGCTCGCTGCGGGCGGTGATGGACCGCTATAAAGCCATCTACGGATCCCGGGAATCCTTCCTCTCCATCAACGGCTCCAGCGGGGCCCTGATCGCGGCGATCCTGACCTGCGTGCCGCCCGGACAGAAGCTGGCCATGGCCCGCAACTGCCATAAATCGGTCACCAACGGGGTCCGTCTCGGCGGCGTCCGGCCGGTCTATATCTATCCGGAACTTCTGGAAGGTTTCGGGATCAGCGGCGCGGTAACGCCGGAAGCCGTAGAGAAGACTCTGACGGCGGAACCGGAATGCCGGGCCGTCCTGATCACCAGCCCCAGCTATTACGGCATCACGAGCGACATCCCGGCCATTGCCGAGGTCTGCCACGCGCACGGCTGCGCTTTGATCGTGGACCAGGCGCACGGCGCGCATCTGGATATGTTCCGGCGCGAGCTGGGCGGCGACTGGGCGAATCTTTCCGCCGACGGCCGCGGCGCGGATATCGTGGTCGAAAGTACGCACAAGACGATGGCGACGTTTACCCAGACTGCCCTCGCCAATATCTATGGGCCGGACATCTCCATCGACGCTTACGCGGATAAGATGCAGATGATCGAGAGCACCAGCCCCTCCTATATCCTGATGGCGTCCCTGGACATGAACGCGGAGATCCTGGAAAACCACGGGAAGCGGCTGGCTCAGCGCTGGCAGGAGAATCTCGATTATTTCTACGCGGAAGCAGCTAAGATCCCCGGCCTGAAGGTGCTTGCGCATCCGATGCACGACCGCACCAAGCTGGTCTTCGATACCGGTGCCTGGGGGGTGCCGGGGGACCAGATCGCTGACCGGCTCCGCGAGGACGACTATGTGTTCCTGGAACTGGAAAGCGGTAATATCGCCATGGCCATGACCGGCATCGGCAACGTCCGCGCGGATTACGAGCGTCTGATCCGCGGCCTTTGGAAGATCGGGGAAGAAGAGGGCTTCGGTAAGAAAAAAGCCGAGCGCGAAGCGGCGCAGGCGGCGGACAAGGCAGAGGCGGCGGAAGAAAGCATCACGATGACCAAGTATATGTATCTGGTCCGCGAGCAGTGCGATATCCCGCGCGAATCCGTGCGCATTCACTATACGGAGGCGGAGGGCCGGGTCGCGGCGACGGCGATCATTCCTTATCCGCCCGGCGCGCCGATGATCACGCCCGGCGAGGTGCTTGACCTGCCGAGCTTGGATTACGCGATGAAGATGCGGGCGCGCGGCGCGAAAGTCATCGGCATGGACGCCGACGGTTATATCTTTGTCGGGAAATAAAGCCGTTCCGATCAAAGCCGCCGGCAGCTTTGATCCGGTTTATTGTAAATGGTCTGTAAAAACGGCGATTTGCAATGAAAATCGATAGAAAAAAGGGCGATTTGCAATAGACGGCCGGGGCGCGGTCCCCGGACCGGCGCGCATTCGCGCCGAAGCGATGTGAAAAAGGAAAGTGCGTTCAGAAGGAAAGGACAGAAGAGGAATGTCGAGGGTCGAGAGGAGAAAGCGGGTACCGCTTTGGAAGAGGATACTGATCGTGCTCATGATCCTGGTTTTGATCCTGGTCGCGGCAGGGGCGGGCTTGGTGCTTTGGCTTTCGGTGACGGAATACAAACCGGATGCGGAAGAAGTGCTGGCCGTAGCGACGACGCAGGAGCTGGCGGAGAACGGAAAGGCTTATCTGCCGAAGGCCGGACAGACGCTGACGGTCATGACCTGGAACGTGGGCTATGGCGCGCTCGGTGACGACGCGGATTTCTTCATGGATGGCGGCACCAGCGTGCGGGCGGAGACGGAGGAACGCGTCGGGGAAAACCTGACCGGGATCACCAGTGCCCTGAAAGGCGCGAACGCGGATATCGTGCTCTTGCAGGAAGTCGATCGAGATGCCAGCCGCTCCTATCATATCGATGAAGAGGCCTGGATCCGGGCGGGCTTTGAGCCGGGTGCGACCTGCGCGACCTTCGCTTATAATTACAAGACGCCCTTCGTGCCTTACCCGATGCCGCCGCTCGGCAAGATCGAAGCGGGACTCCTGACGATCTCTAAATTGCCGATGGAAAGCGCGACGCGCGTACAGCTGCCGGTGCCTTTCAGCTGGCCGGTACGGACGGTCAACCTGAAGCGTTGCCTGGCGGTGAACCGCATCCCGGTGACCGGCAGCAAGAAGGAACTGGTGATCGTCAACCTGCACCTGGAGGCTTATGACGACGGCGAAGGCAAAGCGGCCCAGACGGCGATGTTGAATGATTTCCTGCAGGCAGAGGCGGAAAAGGGGAATTACGTCATTGCCGGCGGCGATTTTAACCAGAAGTTTTCCGGAACGGACAGCTCCGCCTATCCTTATCAGGAAGGCCTGTGGGAATGCGGCCTGTTGGAGGAAGAGGATTTCGCGGATGGGTGGCAGTTCATCATGGATAATAAGGTGCCGTCCTGCCGCTCGCTCGACCGGGCGTACGCCGGCGCGGATAAAGAGAACTTCCAGTATTATCTGATCGACGGCTTTATCGTTTCCAAGAATGTCGAAGTGCTGGACTACGCGACGCAAAATCTCGGTTTCGTGGTGAGTGACCACAATCCGGTGCTGATGCGGGTGAAGCTGAAATAAGCGCGGAAAGAGAACAAAAGAAAACGAGGGGGCCGGCGGCGGACGCCGGCTTCTTTCACAAGGAGAGGGACGGAATTCTGTCCTGATGACGGGAACATGACGACCGAAAACAAGATGGGCACGATGCCGGTACCGCGGCTGGTCTTTTCCATGGGCTTGCCGCTGGCGGTCTCGCTGCTGGTACAATCGCTCTATAATATCGTAGACGGGATCTTCGTCTCGCGGATCAGCGAAGAAGCGCTGGCGGCGACTTCGCTCGCTTTTCCTGTGCAGTTCCTGATCATCGCGGTCTCGGTCGGCTCGAGTCTGGGCCTGAATTCGCTGCTCTCCTGGCTGCTCGGAAAGGGACGGAAGGATGATGCCTGCCGGGCAGCGACGACAGGGTTGATCTGCAACCTGGTCGTGGCGCTTTGCTTCTCGCTGATCGGCATCTTCGGCGCGCGGGGGATCGCGGATTCGTTTACCGACAACCGTGAAATAGCCGATCTTTGTTTTACCTATCTGCGGATCTGCGTGATTTTTTCACCGGGCATGTTCCTGGAGAAGCAGGGCCAACGCATGCTGCAGGCGGTGGGAAATACGACGCTCAGCATGGTCTCCCAGTTCATCGGCGCCGGCGTGAACCTGATCCTGGACCCGATCCTCATCTTCGGGCTTCTCGGATCTCCGGCCCTGGGCATCCAAGGCGCGGCCATCGCTACGGTGGCCGGGCAGTGGTTAGCGGCATTTTCCGCGCTGCTCTTCAACCGGATCGCCAATCCGGATATCCATATCCGCCTGCGTGGCTACCGTTTTAACCCGGTGGACGCCGCGCGGATCTACCGGGTCGGCGCGCCGTCCATGTTCATGCAGATCGCCGGTTCGCTCATGTTCAGTATGGTGAACGCGCTGCTGATCACCGTTTCCCCGACGGCAGTAGCCTTTTTCGGAGTCTATTACAAGCTGCAGAGCTTCCTCATGATGACGATCAACGGTTTCGGGCAGGCGACGATCCCCATCGCGGGCTACAACTACGGCGCCCGGAAACCGGAACGCATCCGGGAAGCCTGGCATGTGCTGCTGTTTGGCGCCGCCGGCTTTTCCCTGGTGGTGACCGGGATCTTTCTGCTTTTCCCCCGTCCGCTCCTGGCCCTCTTCGCGGCCGGCGAAGAAATGATGCGGATGGGCGTGCCGGCGCTGCGCATCATTGCCGTCACCTTCGCCTTCGGTTCAGTCACCATGGCGACCGGTTTCTTCGTTTCCGGACTCGGCAACGGAATGATCGGCCTGGTCGGTTCCTTCCTGCGGCAGGTCGTCCTGCTGATCCCCTGTTTCTATCTGTTCCGGGTGCTCTTCGGCTTTGATGCCGTCTGGTACGCGTTTTGGCCGGCCGAGATCCTGGCCTGCGCGGTGACGATCCTCCTGACGCGGCGCGAACTGGCGAAAAAACTTGCCGGCCTGTCGGTCGGAAGCGCGGAATAGGCTCTGCCGCCCTGTGCGCCAGCCACGCGTGAAAACTTCGATAATTTACTGAAAAATTAATCATTTGGTACTTCTATAAAAAGTATTTCCCGCGCAAAAAGTTTGATGTATAATCAGACTGTATTGTTATGATTTTCTTTTATGAAAGGATGGTTTCAGATATGAGTTCAAATGCCAAGCATTTGCGCAGTATCGACGCCGGCCACTATAAAAATACGGCCGGCTGTGCCACTGAAACGATTCCGATCCCTGACGTAGTCAAGATCGCCATGTCGCAGCACATCGGCGCTCCCTGCAAGCCGCTCGTGGCGAAGGGGGACAAGGTCAAGGTCGGACAGCTGATCGGCGACACCGATGCTTTCGTGAGTGCACCTATCCATTCCAGCGTTTCCGGTACGGTAACGGGTATCGAGACGCAGCGCAATGCGATGGGCGGGCAGGACACGCTTGTAGTCATCGAGACCGACAAACTCCAGGAGCCGGATCCGGATCTGAAAGTACCTGAGGTAGAAGACCTTAAGGGCTTTGTAGCTGCGGTTCGGAAGAGCGGACTTGTCGGCCTGGGCGGCGCTTCGTTCCCGACGCACATCAAGTACAACCCGAAAAACATCGACGACGTGCACACGCTCATCGTCAACGCAGCCGAATGCGAACCCTTCATTACTTCCGACCACCGCACCATGCTGGAGGATGCTCAGGACATCATCGACGGCATGAAGCTGATCATGAAGTATATCAACCTCGACGTCGGCTACATTGGCATCGAACGCAACAAGCCGGATGCGATCGCGCTGCTCGATAAGATGTTTGCCGAGCAGGGCCTCACGAACATGCACACCTTCACCCTTCAGGACCGCTATCCGAAGGGCGCGGAGCGTGTCCTGGTCTATGAGATCACCGGACAGCATATGGCTGCCGGCGTGCTCCCGGCTGACCTCGGCGTCATCCTCTCCAACGTTACGTCCGTCGCCTTCGTCGGGAAATACTTCCGCACCGGCATGCCGCTCGTTGAGAAGCGCATGACCGTCGACGGTGACGCGATCGCCAATCCGAAGAACATCAAAGCCCCGATCGGCACCATGATCCGCGACATCGTCGCCTTCTGCGGCGGCTACAAGAGCGAGCCGAAGAAGATCCTCATGGGTGGACCGATGATGGGCCGCGCGATTCCGTCGGATGCCATGCCGATCGTGAAGAATAACAACGCCATCCTCGCTTTCAGCAAGGAACAGGCCTGGATCCCGGAGGAGACCGCTTGCATCAACTGCGGCAGATGCCATATGGCTTGCCCGTTCAAGCTGCTGCCGACCGCGTTCGCGGATGCCTATCTCGCGAAGGACGCGCAGAAACTTTCCGACCTGAAAGTCATGCAGTGCATGGAATGCGGAAGCTGCTCGTTCGTATGCCCGGCCCATAGGCCGCTTGCCTTTATGAATAAACTTGGTAAAGGCCTGGTAAAGGAGGCGGGGATTAAATAATGGAACAGAAATTATTCTATGATAATCTTACCGTATCCTCGGCACCGCATCTGGTGACCAAGCTGGATACACAGAAGACGATGATGTGGGTACTGATCGCTCTGTGCCCGGCGCTCATCGTCAGTACCTTCATGTTCGGACCGCGCGTCCTGGTACTCACCGCGGTCTGCATCGCGGCCTGCATGTTCTTCGAATGGGCTTATGAGAAGATCATGAAGAGACCGAATACCGTGAAGGATCTCTCCGCGGCCGTTACCGGTACGCTGATCGCTTTCAACGTTCCGGCCAGCTTCCCGTTCTGGATGGCCATCATCGGTTGCTTCGTAGCCATCGTGCTCGTGAAACAGCTCTACGGCGGCATCGGCAGAAACTTCGCCAACCCGGCGATCGTTGCCCGTATCATGCTGCTCGTCTCCTTCGCGACGCAGATGACGACCTGGCCGGTAGCCCGCGTCATGGTGCCCTTCGGTGGTGCCGACGTCGTGACCGGCGCGACCCCGCTGGCCATCATTAAGGAAACCCCGCTGGCAGAGCTTTCCGCGGATTCCATCCCGACGATCGGCAGCCTGTTCCTGGGCACGGTCGGCGGCGCCATGGGTGAAGTCAGTGCCATCGCCCTCATCATCGGCGGCCTGATCCTGATCTGGAAGAAGATCATCTCGCCGGCGACGCCGGTAGCCTTCATCGGCACGGTCTTCGTCATCGCTTTGATCTACTACGCGGCTTCCGGCAGCCCGGTCAACCCGCTGCAGATGGCCTGCTACCACATCTTCGCCGGCGGCGTCATGCTCGGTGCCATCTTCATGGCGACCGACTACGTCACCAGCCCGATCATGCCGCTCGGCAAGGTCATCATGGGCATCGGCTGCGGCGTCTTCACCATGATCATCCGTCTCGCGGCGGGCTATCCGGAAGGCGTCTCCTTCTCGATCCTGCTCATGAACGTGCTGACCCCGCTGATCGACATGCTCTGCATCAAATTAGCTTACGGAGGAGGTAAGAAAAATGGCAAATGATTCTACATTCTCCAAATACATTAAGCCGATCATC
The DNA here is from genome assembly GCA_017437565.1 of Bacillota bacterium. GTDB lineage: Bacteria > Bacillota > Clostridia > Peptostreptococcales > Anaerovoracaceae > Eubacterium_B. The sequence continues at coordinate 20,586 of JAFRYQ010000108.1, read as the reverse complement.
GTCCTCGTCGGCATCTGTCTCGTGATCTCCGCGGCGCTGGCCGCCACTTGCGGGGTCGCGGCGCCGCGTATCGAAGCGCGCGCCATCGCTGACGCCAACGCGGCCCGTCAGGAACTGCTGCCGGAAGCGGATTCTTTCACCGCTTACGAAGGCGCCCTCTGGGCTTCCGATGACGGGAAAGTCGAAGTGACCGAAGTCAGCGTCGCCGACAACAAGAGCGGCGTCGTCATGACGGTGGTCACCACGTCCTTTGGCGGCAAGCTGACCGAAATGGTCGGTATCGGGGCGGATGGCGCTATCACCGGTGTCAAGGTCACCGACCACGCGGACACCCCGGGCGTCGGCACCAAAGCCCATACGGCCGAACATCTGGCCACCTATAAGGGCCTGACCGAGCTTTCCGATCCGTCCGCCAAGAAAGAAAACATGCATGTCAGCGGCGCTTCCGTATCTTCGAACGGCGTTCACTACGGAATCTACGGCGCTCTCAAGCAATTCGAGCAGATGGGAGGTGTGAACTGATGGAAGAGAAGAAATCCAAGCTCTCGATCCTGACCAACGGGATCATTAAAGAGAACCCGGTTCTCGTCCTCCTGCTGGGCTGCTGTTCGGTACTGGCAACGAGCTCGGACGCGATCAACGCTCTCGGTATGGGCGCGGCGTTCTCGGCAGTAATGATCATGTCTAACATTGTTATCGCGGCCATCAGAAAGATCATTCCGGACAACGTCCGTATCCCGTGCTTCATCGTCGTCATCGCCGGCTTCGTAACGGTCGTCCAGCTACTGCTGAAGGCCTTCTTACCGGCACTTGACAAATCCCTGGGACTCTTCATCCCGCTGATCGTCGTAAACTGCATCATCCTCGGCCGTGCCGAGATGTTTGCCAGCAAGAACGGCGTATTGGACTCCCTGATGGATGGTATCGGCATGGGCATCGGCTACACGCTGGTCCTGACCATCATGGGCCTGATCCGCGAATTCCTCGGCCAGGGCACGCTGTTCACGCAGCAGATCCTGCCGGAAAGCGTTCCGGGCGTCGGCATCATGACGCTGCCGCCGGGAGGCTTCTTCACCTTCGCGCTCCTGGTCGCCGCTGTGAACTATCTCACGCGCGATAAGGAAATCAAAGTCCGCGACTTCGGTGAAGAGGACATGGCGATCCTGAAACAGGTCCGCGAGGATAACGCCAAGGCAGAAGCGGCCAAGAAGGCTGCGGCGGCTGCCAAGGCGAAGGCCGAAGCGGAGAAGAAGGCTGCGGAAGAAGCGGCGGCCCAGGCGGCAGCTCCGGCTGCTCCGGTTGCCGAAGCCGTAGCCGCGGCCCCGGTTAACGAAGAGAAAGGAGAGTAGTTATGGGAATTTTTGCGATTATCATTAGCATGATCCTGGTCAACAACTACGTCTTCTCGCAGTTCCTGGGCATCTGCCCCTTCCTCGGCGTATCCAAGAAACTGGATTCCGCAGTAGGTATGGGCGGCGCGGTCATCTTCGTCATGGTGCTGGCCACGGCGGTCACCTGGCCGATCCAGCAGATCCTGGACAAGTTCGAGATCGGCTATATGCAGACGGTCGTCTTCATCCTCGTCATCGCGGCGCTGGTACAGCTGATCGAGATGATGCTGAAGAAGTACATGCATTCCCTTTACAGCGCGCTGGGCGTTTACCTGCCGCTGATCACGACGAACTGCGCCGTACTCGGCGTCTGCATCTCCAATATCGACTCCGGTTATGGCTTTGGTCAGTCCCTGGCCAACGCTTTCGGCGCGGCGATCGGCTTTACACTGGCCCTGATCATGTTCGCCGGCATCCGGAGCACGAAGCTGGTCAATGAAGAAGGCGTTCCCAAATCTTTCCGCGGTGTTCCGCTCACGCTCCTGTCGTCAGCTATCCTGGCGCTGAGCTTTATGGGCTTCTCCGGAATGTTCTCGTAGAAAGGAGGAGAAGAAATGGCAATTCCTATTATCCTGGTAGTAGCGGTCGGCCTGGTCTGCGCGGTCATGCTGAGCATCGCTTCCAAAGTATTCTTCGTCCCGGTCGATGAGACGGCGGCGGCGCTCCGTGAAGTGCTGCCCGGCGCGAACTGCGGCGGTTGCGGATTCGCGGGTTGCGACGACTACGCCAACACCCTGGCGGCGGATCACGACACCCCCTGCAACAAGTGCCCGGTCGGCGGCGCGGCGGTAGCGGCCAAACTGGCCGCGATCCTCGGCGTAGAGGCCGGATCCAGCGAGAAACAGGTCGCGGTCGTACAGTGCAACGGCGCCAACGAAGTCACCAAGACGCTTCTGCAGTATGAAGGCCTGACCTCCTGCAAAGCGGCGGCTTCTCTCTATGGCGGACTCAAGCTTTGCCAGTTCGGCTGCCTGGGTCTCGGCGATTGCGTAGCGGCCTGTAATTATGACGCGATCCGCGTCGTGAACGGCGTCGCGAAAGTTGACCGTAACGCCTGCGTAGCCTGCGGCGCCTGCGCCAAAGCCTGCCCGAAGCATCTCATCCGCATCGCGCCGGAGAAGAACCAGGTCATCTGCTTCTGCAGCAATACCGATAAGGGTGCCAACACCCGTAAAGCCTGCGAAGTCGGCTGCATCGGCTGCATGAAGTGCGAGAAGACCTGCAAATTCGACGCGGTCCACGTGGAGAATAATAAAGCTTTCATCGATCCTGAGAAGTGCAAGAACTGCGGTATGTGCGCCAAGGCTTGCCCGACCGGCGCCATCATCAACCTGCGCGTGCTGACGAAGGCGAAAGCCGACGCGGCCAAGAAAGCTGCGGAAGCGGCTGCTCCGGAAGCCAAACCGGCTGCCTAAGCAGGAACCAAAGCAGATCGCCAGATCAGAATCATTGAGACGATAAGAAAGGACGCAAGCTTAAGGTTTGCGTCCTTTTTCCGTGTCGGGACCGTTACGAAGAGGAGATATTCATTTGCAGAAGCGTGGGAACTGCGCTATGATGAGGGATGGAATTAAAAGACAGGACCGGAGAGGCAAAAACTTCGCCGGTGGCATGGCCCGGCGCAGTGATGATCCGGGATCGCTTTAACAAGAAGAAGGAGAGGACAGCAGGAATGAGCAGAATCGATGAAATGATCCGGCCGGAAGAATGGCAGGCATTGGAGCAGGATGTGATCGCCTGGCGGCGTTATCTGCACGCGCACGCAGAGCTTTCCGGACATGAACAGAAGTCCGCGGCCTGGATCGCCGGTCTGTTGACGGAGATGGGGATCGAGAACCGCATTATCCTGGAGAGCGAAAACGCTGTGGTCGGGACGATCTACGGCGGCCAGGCCGGCAAAGGGGGAGACAAACCGCTGACGGTCGGCTTACGGGCGGATTTTGACGCTTTGCCGATTCCGGAAAAAACGGGCTTGCCCTTTGCTTCGCAGAATGAAGGCGTCATGCATGCCTGCGGGCACGATCTGCATGCGGCCCTCCTGCTCGGCTGCGCCAGGATCCTGCAGGCGCACCGGGAGGAACTAAAGGGTAACGTGCGTCTCCTGTTCCAACCGGATGAGGAAAACAACGGCGGCGCCGAGCGCATGATCGCGGCTGGGGCGCTTAAGGATCCGGACGTGGATTACTGCCTGGGCCTGCATGTGAATGCAGGCGCGCTGCCGGGCCATATCGGCATTAAGTACGGCAGCATGTACGCGGCCTCCGATGGTTATGAAATTGAGTTCCACGGGCTGGGATCGCATGGCGCCAAACCGGAAGCCGGCATCGACGCGATCATGGTGGGAGCGGAGTTTCTCACCACCGTGCAGACCGTTGTGAGCCGCATGGTCAGCCCACAGGAGCCGGCGCTCTTTACGATCGGCCTGATCCGGGGCGGCAACGTGAGCAACCAGATCGCCGACTACGTCTATATGAAGGGGATCACGCGGACGTACAATCCGGAAACGCGCCTGTTCCTCAGGGAACGGATCCGCCGCATCGCGGAACATACTGCCGCCATGTACGGGGCCCGGGCGGAAGTGCGCATCAATCCCAGCTATACCATGCTGATCAACGATGAGCGTGTCGCCAAGCTGGTCGAACAAAGCGCGCGGGACGTCGTGGGCGATGAGGCGGTCAATATCGAAACCAGGGCCCAGATGGGCTGTGAGGATTTCGCCTATCTGGCGCAGGCGGTACCGTCCTGCTTCTTCCACCTGGGCTGCATGAATACGACCGACCCGAACGCGGTCAACGAGGCCCATAACGCCTGCCTGAATCCGGATGAAAGCTGTCTGCTCCCCGGCGTGAAGGTACAGGTGAACAACGTATTGGAGCTGTTCTATAGGGGAAAGATCGATTAACCGCGCCTTACCAAAAAAGCGTTCCAGTTTTTCCGTTTTTGCGGTTTTGTTACCTGTTTTTTGCAAAAAGCGGTAACAAAACCCGGATTCTAAAAAAACTGGAACGTTTCTTATTGGCTAGGGCCGGTGGAGACCGATTATTGTTGCTGCCAGATCTCCGTTCCGCCCACGATCGTGGCGAGGACGGAGATCTCTTTTATTGCATCCGGCTTGCAGGTAAGAGGATTGCGGTCCAGGATCACGCAATCAGCGTATTTCCTCGGTTCCAGGCTTCCTTTACACCAGCCTTCCCCGTTTTGGCGGGCGGCGTAGAGCGTATTGGCGAGGAGCGCCTGATAGGGAGTAAGACGTTCGTCCGGCCCGAGCAGGCGGCCGGATGAAGTCCGGCGGGTGACGGAAGACCAGATGGAGAAGAGCGGATCCATCGGTTCGACCGGCGTATCCTGATGCATGGTCGCCGGCAATCCCCAACGGAAGGCGGTGCCGATCGGATCCAGCTGCTGGGCGCGCTCCGGTCCCAGCAGACGTTCATAGAGCCGGTCGCCGCTGTAATAGATGTTGGCGCAGAAGAAAGAAGGCGTCAGGTCAAGTTCCCGCATGGCGGCGAACTGCTGCGGTTGGACAAGCTGCGCATGCAGCAGGATGAGATGTTGATTCCCGTGCGGATGCCGCTCCCGCACGCTGCGGTAAGCACGGATGCAGCTCGCTACGGCGGCATCGCCATTGGCATGGATGAACATATTGTAGCCCCGATCGGTCACCTGCCGGACTTTCTCCGCGATCTCCGCGTCGCTTAAGACCGCCAGGCCGCAATAATCCGCCGGATGACCGGCGATGGGCTGGTAATAAGGTTCCGTTAGGGAGGCGGTGCCGATATTCATAGCGCCGTCGGCAAAGATCTTTCCGCCGCTGATGCTGACATAGTCGGAAAGCGGCACCGACCCATAGCGGTCGAGCAGGGTCAAGGGGGAAACTCCCGATGGGCCGGAACTGCCAGGAACGGGATCGGCCGGATCGGCAGTGGCTGCGAAGGCCTGCTCATGCCAGCTGATCAGATCTTCCGGCTTCAACCACAAACAGGCGCGCTGTTTCAGGAAACCGGCGCGGCTTGCTTCCAGGAAGAGCTCCGGATCGGCATCCGCGCCTTCGTTCACCGTCGTGACCCCTCGCGAAGCGTAGAGCAGGCTGCTCTTCGCCAAGGCGGCGAGAAGGCGTTCCCGCGTATCGATCCGGGGCAGGCGGCCGCTCTCCAAGATCCCGTAAGCAGCAGTCTCGATCAAGAGTCCGTCCGGTTCGCCGTCGTCCGCATGGCCGATCTTACCTCCGACCGGATCCGGGGTCTCCCGGGTGATGCCCAGCATATGCAAAGCGCAACTGTTCACGGCGCACATGGACCCGGTGTAATAATAGACGATGACGGGACGGTCCCGGGAAACGCGGTCCAGGTCGTAGCGGCGCGGATGCCGCTTCTCACGGATGCTTTCCGGATCATAACTGCTGCCCAGAACGGGCGCTTCCGGATCGAGCCCGGCCATATGTTCCCGCAGCGCGGTGACGTAATCATCGATACAGGTCATGCGGCCGGCGGGCTTTCCGCTCAGATCGCAGTAGAAAGCGGCGAGGCGTGCTGCGTCACCGAAATGGCTGTGGGCGTCGTAAAAACCCGGCAGCAAGGTGCGGCCGTCCAGGTCGATCCATTCTGTGTCCGGACCGGCCAGGCCTTCCAGATCAGCACGGCTGCCGAGCGCCAGGACACGCCCTGCCGCGACCGCCATGGCTTCCGGATCAGCATCAGGCGGTTCGGGGCCAGTCATGGTGAGAATGGTACCGTTATAATAGATCTGCTCCGCAGGGCCTTGCGGAATTCCTGAATGGAGAAAAGACATGATTACCTCCCGGACGAAAAGGCAAAACGGAGACGACGGATCGTAATGAAAGCCGTTACCGGCTTTGACGGCGGGTGCGGATGTTCTTGACGATGACCATGGCGATGATGATCCAGCCCAGATAGCCGGCGACCAGATAGACGTAATTATAGATCACCGAGAAAGGCAGTAGCGACGTCAGGATCGTGGACAGGAAGATGGTGACCACGGCAAAGATGCGGAAGGCGCGCGTGCCGTCCCGGAAGAAGGACGTGCAGAACATCAGGAATTCCGGCACGGCGGAAGTGTAGATGCCGACACACATCATGAAAATATAGCAGGAGCCGAAGGTGGCGGAGATCAGCGAGGCCATTTCCAGCGTCGGTACCATCTTGGCGCTGATGTTCGCGTAATCGCAGAAGAAGGCCACCATCATGATGGCGATCGCCAGCCCGTAAACGGAAACACCCAGAATGGCGCTGATACGGGCTTCTTTCTTTTTGACGATGAATTTTGGCGCGGTCTCGCAGAGGAAGGGGGCGGTGACCAGGGGCGCCCAGGAGGCGAAATTGATGCCGGAATCGATCCAGGTGAAACCGAGACGCGGGGTGTCGAGCGTCGGGGCTAGGGCCAGGCCGGCGCTAAAGCCGTCGGCGTGATGGAAGATGAACCAAAGCGCGGTGATCAGCGCGACGATGATGAGGAGCGGGGCAAGGGTACCGATGATGTCGACGACCCGTTTCAAGCCGAGCAAGAGGGTCACGGCGCAGAGCACCGCCATGATGAGATTGCCGATCAGGGGATTCAGGCCCAGATGCTGTTCCAGGGAAGCCCCGAAGCCGGCTACCATGACCGTGGCGGATAAAAAGGTGAAGACGATCAGGAAGAGCAGTAAGCCCTTTGCCAGCACCGGGCCGGCGTAGTATTCGTAGACAGCAAGGTTGGAATCGAATTGCTTCTCCAGGCCCAGCCGCAGGAAGGTCGTGGCCGTATAGGCATGCAAGAGCAGACCCAGCAAAAGCGCCGCAAAGCCAAAAAGACCAAATCCGGCGAAATACTGCAAGGTGTCTTGGCCGGTCGTAAATCCGGAGCCGATGCAATAGGACGTGTAAGCTCCGGCGAGCAGGAGCATGTTCTTAAGACCGCCTTTCGCGGGAGCGGCCTGGGTAGGAGAATCCGGCATCGGGCACCTCAGTTCTTCACACTTGCGAATGAAATGGCTTATGTTACAATGACTGTAAGAAACAAGTTTCGTAAAACGTTATCCTAACTATAGCAGAGGAGAAGAGGAATGTCAAAGAACTGGACTCCGAAAGAATTGATGTACGATCTGGTCAAGCGGGAAAGCGAGTCGTTCACCCCGCAGGAGACGGAAATGGCGCGCCATATCCACGCCCTCATCCAGGAACAGGCCTACTGGCAGGAGCATCCGGCTTACTGCGGGCTCTATGACGGCGGCGACCTTTTGGGACGGCTGATCCCCTGGGCGCTCCGCCGGGGGAGAGGCGCGCGGACCGTGATCCTGACCGGCCATTTTGACTGCGTGGAAACGCGCAATTACGGGGCTTTGCAGCCTTTCGCCCTGGAGCCGGACCGGTTGAAAGAAGAGCTGAAAAAACTGGATTGGGACGAGGAGATGGCGTCGGTCCGGGAAGATCTGGAAAGCCCGGACTGGTGCTTTGGCCGCGGCGTAGCGGATATGAAAGGCGGCCTGGCCTGCGCTATGACCGAGCTTTTCCGACACGCGGAAGAGGGTCTCGCGCCGGACGTGAACCTGCTCTTTGTTGCCGTCCACGATGAAGAACACCAGGCGGAAGGCATCATGCAGGCGGTAGGCCTCCTGGCCGGACTGAAGGAAACCTATGGGCTGGACTATGCCATCCTGCTGAATCCGGAACCGGCCGGACGCCGGCAGGCTGCTGCCTATACCTACGTGGACGGCTCGATCGGCAAGATCCTGCCGGGGATCGTGGTCAAGGGGGACTCCATTCACGTCGCTAATATCCTCTCCGGACTCAGCAGCACCTTCCTGGCCGCGCGGATCGCCGCCAGGATCGACCTGAATCCGGACTTCCGCAGCGGGGAATTCGGAAAGGAAACGCCGCCACCAGTCGTCCTCTGCCTGCGGGACTGCAAGGAAGAGTATAACGTTTCCGCGCCGCGCTTTACCGAGCTCTACTGTCATATTCCCATGACCAAGAGTCAAAGCCTGCCGGCGCTGAACGAGAAGCTGAAGGCCGTCTGCCGCGAAGCGGCGGAAGAGGCGGTCGCCCGGCATCAGTCCGTGCAGGCAGTTTGCCAGCCGGGCGGTAAAGCGGGACAGGAGCCGCCGGCTGTCCGGATCATGAGCTGCTCGGAACTGGACGCCTATTGCGGCGAGAAGGTACCGGATTACGCGGCGCGGAAAGAAGCCTTCCTGAAACAACAGATCGCCAAGGTGAAAGAGGGACGCGTTCTGATCCAGGAAGGGGGCGGCCTCGCCATAATGCGTTGGATGATCGACTGCTCCGGCATTCCCGGACCCCTGGTCGTCATCGGCCTGCTGCCACCGTACGTACCGCCGGTAAACAATCACTATATGCCGGGTTTTGACCGGGAAGGCATGATCCGCGAAGTCACGGCGATGCTGCGGGAACGCTTTGGCCGGGAACTGATCGAAGACCCTTATTCGATGGGGATGTCGGATAACAGCTATACCGGCTGTACCGAGATCGCGCAGGACCTGCTGGCCATGAAAGAGATGGTCTGTCCGCCGGAGCTCTATCACATCCCTTTTGCCGAGATCGAGAAGATCGCCGTACCTTCGGTCCTGATCGGCCCCTGGGGAAAGGATTACCATACGATGACCGAGCGGGTGTACCTGCCGGATATTGAAGCGGTGACGCCGGCCGTGCTCGCCTGCCTGATCCGGCGCGTAGCGGAGGAGGCGCGGGAAGAGCTTTGATACCGGAACCGGAAATATCGGAATATTTTGCCGAAAATGGCACGCCGATCGGTGGACAAGTTGAAATCAGATAAGGTATGATAAGGTCATAAGATGTCAGGAAGAGGCGCCCGGCAAGCCGGGCGCGGAAATGGGAGGAGCCGGATGGAGAGACTCGGTTTCTATTACAATATGGACACCTGCGTCAGCTGCGGGGCTTGCCAGATGGCCTGCAAGTCGGAGAACGGGCTGATCCAGGAGGAAAACTACCGGCGCGTGGCGGCGCTGGTTTACGGACCGTTTTCCGGAAGCTGCAATCATTGTCAGGAGGCAGCCTGTGTGAAGGCCTGCCCGACCGGGGCCATGTATAAGGCAGCTGACGGGACGACGCAGCATGACGACGGAAAATGCATCGGTTGCGGAGCCTGCATGTGGAACTGTCCTTATGGCGCGATCACGTTCAGCAAATCGCGTGGAGTCACGCAAAAATGCACTTCCTGCGCCTCCCGGCGGGCGCGCGGGGACGAACCGGCCTGCGTAAAGGCCTGCCCGACGAAGAGCATCCGTTTCGGGGTCCTGGAAGAGACGAGGGCGGATTTCCCCTTCCTGCCGGATGAAGAACTGACGCAGCCCAGTCTTTATATCAATCCTTCCAAGCGCTTGCAGGCGGCTTTGGCGAAGGCCGCGGGCGAGGCGGAAGGAGAAACGGCGAAAGGCGGTGAAAGGGTATGAGATACGTGATCATCGGCTCGGGAATTGCCGGACTCTCGGCGGCGGAAGCGATCCGCAGCGCAGACCGGGAAGGAAGCGTGACGATCCTGACCGGGGAGAAGGGCTTGCCCTATTCCCGCCCCATGCTGACCAAGACCCCCTTTGCCAGCTTTGATCCGAAAGCATGGACGGTCTTCCCGGAAGCATGGTTTCAGGAAAACGCGATCGCGCTGTGCGAGAAAGACGTGCGGGCGATCGACCGGGACGCCAAGACGGTCGCGACTTTTGACGGAGAAACGATCCCCTATGACAAATTGATCCTGGCGACCGGCGCGGATAATTTCATTCCGCCCTTCGGGAACAAGGACTATGAGGGACAACTGAAGGACGGGATCTTCACGATCCGCACCGTGGACGATATCTACGCCATCAAAGCCAGATGCCTGCCGGGGGCGCGCGCGGTCGTGATCGGCGGCGGGGTGATCGGTATCGAAGCGGCATTGGAACTGCTTCGTTACGGAGTCGAAGTAACGATCCTGGAAGCGATGCCATATCTCATGATGCGGCAGATCGATCCGGAGATCTCCGCTCGGATCGTGGACATCCTGGCGGACGCGGCGGCGGTTCAGGTCATCACCGGGGCCAATATCACCCGGATCGAAGGAGAGCGGGCTGCGACGGGGGTCACCCTGGCTGACGGGCGGACCTTCCCTTGCGATTTCGTGATCGTTTCCTGCGGCGTGCGGGCCAGGACCGCTTTGGCGGCAGAGGCCGGTCTGAAGGTCGGACGCGCCATTCAGATCGACGATCACGCGCGGACGGAGGATCCGGACGTCTACGCGGCCGGCGACTGCGCCGAATTCCGGGGTGTGAACTACGCGCTCTGGGCTCAAGGCATTCTGGAGGGCAAGGCCGCGGGAATGAACGCGGCCGGGAAAGAGGCTTATTTTGACCGCTTTGATTCGTCCCTGGTCATCAACAGCCCCTTCCTCAGCCTGCTGGCGGTCGGCGACCTGGGGAAACAGGAAGGCGCCGACTATCAGATCCGTTATCTGACGCCTCAGGACGCGGAGCACCGTTATTACGTCAATCCGCAGCACGGGGCATTTATCGAAAAACAATACTGGCTGAACGGCGAACTGGTCGGGACCGGCATCATCGGTAACCTGGCCGGCATGCAGGACCGTAAAGTGCAGATATTGGGAGAGACGGGGATCCACTATGTTGAATAGATTGGTCAATTATCACGCTTTGGCGTTGTTTTACGCGGACCGGGAAGGGTTCACGGCCTTTGTGAACGACCACCCGCACGGTGGCGGTGAAGGTGCCCGCCCGGTGCAGCTCGATGAACAGGAGTATTCCGACCTGCTGTGGGCCACGGACGCGGATCTCTACGTGCCGCTCTGGGCCTCCGCCTGTAAAAACGCCGGCGACGTCCTGATGAACGCCATCACCCTGAACGTCATCCGGACCTATAAGAAATATGGCTACAGCCCCGAACACATCGACGGCAACCCGCCGGATTACGCCGGGGAACAGCTGCGTTTCCTAGAATACCTCGCGGCCTGCGCGGTGAACGGAAGCCTGGCCGAAGCGGAAGCGGAAACGATCATTACGCAGTTCACCAGGGACTATCTGGTCGATACCCTGCGGCCGACGGTCAAAGCCATCGAAGAATCCGGACTGGATACCTTGCGGCCGGCGGCGGAGCTGATCCGGGCCGTCATCCGTGGCGAGTTCCACGATTTCGGGCTCAGCCGGGAAGAGGTGCAGGTCCTTCCGTACGGCTTTGCCTGCAAAGATCCGGACCCGGCCAGCGGTACGGCAGCCGAATACTATTACCAGGCACTGACCGGCATCAAGCCGCTGGAGAAGACGGGCGGCGAGAGCGCCTTTGATGCCGCGCCGACGGCTTCGCTTTTCGCCACGGTAGGGGAGATCACCCGGCAGGAGGAACTCCCGGTCGAAGAACCGCATAAGGTCAGCATTGCCAGCTTCAGCGACTGCGGCAGCAAATGCAAAATGCTGGCGACGGTGGCGGAGGGGTGTGTGCTTTCCATCGAGCCGGATACCGACGGGACGCCGCTGCGCTTTACCGGCTGCCCGCGCGGCCTCTCTTATCCGCATACCTTCCTGACTTCGCGGCGCCCGCGTTATCCGATGGTCCGCCGGACCGGCCGGGGGCAGGGAAAATTCCGCCGTATCTCCTGGGCGGAAGCGGAACGCATCAATGCCGACGCGATCCGGGAGACGAAAGAAAAATACGGTCCCGGCGGCCGTTTCGTGATCGCCTCTTCCGGCAATAACGGCGCCATGCGCGGCAACCACCTCGTTTACTCGCTGCTGAACGAAGACGGCGGCAGCCTGGGCTTCTATAATTTCTACAGCGCGGGAGCGGAAGTCTATATCCTGCCCTATATCTACGGGCAGATCCCCTGTTGCAACCACGTTTCCTCCTATGCGGATTCCAAGCTGATCCTGCTCTGGGGCATTAATCCGTCCTCTGGCCACTTCGGTTTCGGCTTGAAGGAAGTGCTGGCCCAGGCTAAGGAGAACGGCGCCGAGATCATCGTCATCGACCCGCGCATGAGCGACACCATGTTGTCCGTGGGCGATCAGTGGATCGCGGTCAAACCGTCCAGTGACGCGGCGCTCGCCGACGCCATGGCGTACGTGATCTTCGAAAAAGGCCTGCAGGATCAGGGCTTCATGGATCGCTTCTGCCTGGGCTTTGACGAGGAGCACATGCCGGAAGGCGTGCCCTATGGGGAGAGCTATAAGAGCTATCTGTTCGGCGTTAAAGACGGCGTGAAGAAGACCCCGGCCTGGGCGGAACCGATCACCGGCGTCCCGGCGGACGTGATCGAAGAACTGGCGGTTAAATACGCGACCAAGAAGCCGGCGGCTTTGCTCGGCGGTTTCGGTATGCAGCGCACCATGATCGGCGAGCAGGTCATTCGCTGCCAGACGGCGCTGGCCTGCATGACCGGCAGCTTAGGCGTGTGGGGCGGCAGCCCCGGCACCTATCCGTCCTGGGAATACGGGAAGGGTGTGCCTTTCTACCCAATGACGGAGAATCCTTATCCCGGCGCCATCCCGCTCTTCCAGTGGACACGGGCGATCGACCGGCCGGAGACGGTGAATGCCCGGCGCGGCCTCGTTGGCCTGGAGAAGATGGACTGCGGCATCAAACTGATCTACTCGCTGGGCTCCGGCGTCATGCTGAACCAGCACTCCAATATCAACGATACCATGCGCATCCTGCGGGATGAGAGCAAGCTGGAACACCTCATCATCTCCGACGTGTTCATGACGCCGTCCTCGCGGTTCGCAGACATCTTCCTACCAGCCCCGTCCTTTATGGAAGTGGATAATATCATGGGCTCCTGGAGCAGCGACCGCTATTTCCTGTTCAATAACGCCTGCCTGAAACCGCTCTTCGGTTCCCGCTTCGAGTATTACTGGCTGCGGGAAGTGGCGGATCTGCTCGGCTTGAAAGAGCGGTATGACCAGGGGAACGAAAGCATGGAGGACTGGTTCCGCACCATGTATCAGACCCTGCGGGAAGCCGATCCGGAGACACCACCCTATGAAGAGTACCGGAAGAACAGCGCGGTGGTCTATGACTGCGACCTGAAGAAACCGGCTTTAAAAGCCCAGCTGCAGGATGGAAAACCATTCAACACACCTTCCGGCAAGATCGAGATCTTCAGCAAGACGCTCTACGATATGGGAAGGCCGGACGATATCCCCGGCATCCCGCGCTATATCGGCATGATCGACGGACCGGAGGATACGCGCCTCGCGGAAGGGAAGCTGCAGCTGATCTCCTACCATACGAAAAAGCGTGTCCATTCCCAGCACGACCACAACGCGCTGCTGGCGGAACTCGATCCGAACTGCCTGTGGATCCATCCGCGGGACGCGGTAGCCAGGGGCATCAAAGATGGCGACCAGGTGGAGATCTTCAATGAATACGGCACCGTACGTCTGCCGGCGAAAGTCACGGAACGGGTCATGCCGGGCGTGATCTGCTTCAGCGAAGGCGGCTGGTATAAACCGGACGCCGCCGGCGTCGATACCGGTGGCAGCATCAACGTGCTGACTTCTACGGAAGTAGCGACGCCACTGGCCAACAGTAACCCGCAGCAGACCAATATCGCCGACGTACGTAAGATCTGAACGGGCGGCAGCAGAACTGAAAATCAAAGCACGAACCGTGACGGGCCTGAATAAAAAGGCTCGTCCTTTTCGTTGGTTTTTTCCATGTTTGGTCCGGGTCTCGCGGAGGTACCACCCCCGGGCCACGGCAGCCAGAAAGCCCTAAATTGTTTGAGAATTTAGCAATTTCGTATTGACTAACCGGGGTGATGGTGATATAGTCTGCATAAGAAAACGCTTTCGGAAAACTGTTTCCTATGAAATACCGAAACTGTTGAAAACGCACCAATTAAGAAAAAGACAAACGTTCAAGGAGGAAAACATGAAAAAAGGATTGAAAACCCTCGTGGTCCTGCTGCTCGTACTGACCATGGTCTGGTCGCTGGCAGCCTGCGGCGGATCCAGCAGCTCCAGTACGCCGGCCCCGGCTGAAGAGCCGAAGGAAGAGCCGGCAGAAGAGCCTGCCGAAGAACCCGCGGAAGAACCGGCTGAAGAGCCCGCGGCGGAAGAACCGGCAGCTACGGAAGAAGTATCCACGGAAAACCGTACGGACGGATCCCTGATCTTCTCGGTCGACTGGCCGGCCTACATCGATCCGGGCGTCGGCAATAAGGCGGCGGACGAAGTTGCGCACCTGAATCTCTATGATTCCCTTACTTTCCCGAATCCGGATACGACGGTCAGCGGATTGCTGGCGGAAAGCTGGGAAGCGAATCCCGAAGCTACGGAATACACCTTCCATATGGTGCAGAACGCCACGTTCCACAGCGGTAACCCGGTAACGGCGAACGACGTTAAGTACAGCTTTGATCGTCTCATGACCATGGGCGAAGGCTATGCTTATCTGTTCCTGAACGTGACATCCTGCGAAGTCGTAGATGATTACACCATCAAGTTCACGCTTGCTGAACCCAGCGGTTCCTTCGCCAACATCCTGATCCGCCTTTACGTCCTGGATCAGAAGCTGGTAGAAGAACACTATGGCACCGGTGACTACGGTGAATTCGGTGACTACGGCAAGGCTTGGCTGAACACCAACGACGCCGGCTCCGGCCCGTATAAGGTAAAAGAAATGAGAATGGAAGATTCTCTGACCATGGAAAAAGCGACGGATTACTGGCGCGGTTGGGACGGTAAGGAAAATGCTCCGGATACCGTCATCGCCCTCGGCACCGTTGACGCGACGACCGTCAGAACGCTGGTCGCGAGAAACGAACTCGATATCACCGACGGAACCCTGACCAAGGAAACGCTTGATTCCATCGCCGCCGTTCCGGGTATGGAGATCGTAAACGGCAAATCCAGCCTGAACTTCAACGTCACGCTGAACACCAAGATTGCGCCGACCGACGACGTTCACGTCCGCAAGATGATGGCTTACGCCTTCGACTATGATACCGCCTGCAACCAGATCTACACCGGCAGCACCCAGCCGACCGGCCCGATCATCGCCGGTATGGCCTGCGCTGCGGATGAGAGTGAAATGCCTTATCACTTCGACCTGGCTAAGGCTCAGGAAGAACTCGAACAGTCCGAATACGCGGAAGACCTGAAGAGCGGCGCTATGGCGATCGAACTCGTATACTGCACCGAAGGCGGACAGCTCCAGGAACAGCTGGCGATGCTCGTCCAGGCCGGCCTCTCCGCGATCGGCGTCAAGTGCAACATCACCGGTAAGCCCTTCGCGACCATGATGACGGATGCGGCTACGGTCGAGACCACCCCGAATGCTTCCTTCGTCGTCTTCGGACCGAACTACCTCGAAGGCAGCGCCTTCCTGAGAAACCGTTACCACAGTTCCACCACCGGTACCTGGGAGCAGATGGAATGGCTGCAGGATCCGGAAATCGATAAGGCAATCGAAGACGCGATGAGAATCGTTGATGAAAACGAGAGAAACGCGGCTTACCACGACATCGTCCTGAAGCTGATCGACATCTGCCCGACCATCTGGGCTTGCGACATGAGCTCCAGCTACGGTATGCGTACCGGCTATATCAAGAGCCCGGCGCTCGAAGATCAGAAGGCCGGTAAGGACGTCCTGTATCAGGCGGACTACGCGGACTACTTCCGTGATTTCGAACTCATTCGCTAAGAGAAGGCAAGAAGCGCCTAACTTAGAAGGCACTGATCAGTAAGAGTTTATGGTCCCGGCCGGCCGGAATATCGGCTGGCCGGGATATTCTTTAGGAGCAGCTTATGGTCAAAAGTGTAATCGAAAGAGTGATCGCTTATATCCTGGTGCTCTTCGGACTCTCCATCCTGGTTTTTATCCTCGTCCGGGTCATGCCGGGCGATACCGCCAGAATCGCGCTGGGGCCACGGGCTCCGGAGGAAACGGTAGAAGCCCTGCGGGAGAGAATGCACCTTAAGGATCCGATCCCGGTCCAATACGGGTACTGGCTCCGGGATATGCTGAAGGGCGACTTCGGCGAATCCATCATCACCAAAAGACCGGTCGCGCAGGACATCAAGAGCTTTTTGCCGGCGACTCTGGAGATCGCCGTTCTCGCGGCGGTGCTGATTGCGATCTTCGGCATCGTTTTGGGGGTCGTATCCACCAAATACGCGGGGAAATGGCAGGACGGCATCATACGAACTCTCTCTTATTTCGGAATCGTTGCCCCGGCCTTTATGTGGGGCGTGCTGATCATGCTGCTCTTCGCGTATCTGGTACCGATCCTGCCGGTTTCCGGCCGGCTGACTTCCGGCGTAACGCCGCCCAAGACCGTGACCGGTATGTACATCACCGACTTCCTGTTAGAGGGGAACTTCGCGGGAGCCTGGGACGCCTTCCGGCATATCATCATGCCAGCGGTGGTACTGTCCTTTGCCGGCCTGTCGCAGGCCGCCCGTATCACGCGTTCCAGCATGATCGACAATGTAAAGAAGCCATATGCCGATGCCGAGCGCGCTTACGGTATTCCGGAGCGGAAGATCCTCTATAAATATCTGCTGAAACCGTCGATGAACGCCACCATCACCACCATGTGCATGGACATCGCGGGCGTCTTCGCCGGGTCCTTCATCATCGAGCAGATCTTCGGCTTCCCCGGGCTGTCGCAATACGGTCTGCGGGCGATGCTGAATAAGGACGTATTCGCTGTTTCAGCGGTCATCATGGTCGACGGTATCATCGTCACCGTTTTCAACCTGATCGCGGATATCATCATCCGGGCGCTGGATCCGCGCGTCCGGCTGACCTGAGAGGGGAGGGAGAAACGTGGAAAAGAGCAGAATCGATATTTCCAAAGTGGACGTTTCCAGACTCCCCAAGCGCAATCGTTTGGAGCATGCGCATAAACTCTGGTATAAATTTTCCTTGAATAAGATCTCGGTCGTCGGCTTGGTCATCGTGATCCTGGTCTTCCTCGGCGCTATCTTCGCGCCGGTGATCACCCCTTATCCGGACCACGCGGGCGCGGTCGTCGACTTTATGAACGCCAACAAAGCGCCGTCCGCCGAACACCTCATGGGCACCGACAACGTCGGCCGCGACCTGTTCACCCGAGTCATCTTCGCCTTCCGCGGAGCTTTGAAAATGGGCCTCGGCTGCATCGCTATCGTCGTCCCGGTCGGCGGTATCATCGGCCTGATCGCCGGTTACTGGCACGGGACGGTCTTATCCAAGATCATCATGCGCGTCGCGGACGTCTTCCAGGCGCTGCCGGCGCTGATCCTGGTCATGGTCGTCAGCTCGATCATGAAGCCCAATATGACCAATGCCATCATAGCGCTCTGCGTTTCCTGGTGGCCCTACTATACGAGGCTGGTGAACAATATCGTCATTTCTACCCGGCAGGAAGTCTATATCCGCTCGGCGGAAGTGATCGGCGCCAGCAAGCCCCATATCCTGTTCAGCCAGATCCTGCCGAACTGTCTCGGCCCGATCTTCACCAAGATGACCCTCGACGTTGGTTGGGGTATCATGGCCGGCGCGACCCTGAGCTTTGTCGGTCTCGGCGAACAGCCGCCGACCCCGTCCCTCGGCTCCATGGTCTCTAACGGTGTCAACTATCTGCCCGACCAGTGGTGGTTGTCGGTCTTCCCGGCGCTGGCCATCATGTTCATCGTTCTGGGCTTTAACCTCGCCGGTGACGGCGTGAAGGACATGATGTCCGATACGGAGTAAGGAGGCGCGGAATATGAGCGAAAACGGTATCAGCAAAGAGCTCGTCGTCGACGTAAAAGACCTGCACGTCTCCTTCAAGACCTTCAAAGGCTATATCCACGTCCTGAACGGCGTTAACTTAAAAGTACATAAACGGGAACGGGTCAGCATCGTCGGCGAGACCGGCTGCGGCAAGACTACGACGGTCTATTCCATCGCCCAGATCCTGGCCAGCAATGCCCGTATCGATTCCGGTGAGATCTATTTCAACGGTCGCGATATGTTGAAGATGAGGGAGAAGGAACTGAAAAGCCTGCGCGCCAAGGGCGTTTCTATCATCTTCCAGGATCCGATCGCGTCCCTGAATCCGGTCTTCACAGTGGGCCAGCAGATGGGCGAAGTCATCCGCTACTCCGGGATCGAAGGGGCGACGGATAAGAACGTCCAGAAAGAACGGACCATCGCGGCTCTGAAAGAGACGCAGATGCCGGATCCGGAACGCATCATGGAAAGCTATCCGTTCCAGCTTTCGGGCGGCATGCGCCAGCGTATCTGTATCGCCATGGCGCTTTCCACGCCGCGTGACCTGGTCATCGCGGACGAACCGACGACCAACCTCGACGTGACGATCCAGGACCAGGTCCTGAAGACTCTGAAACAGCGCGTCCAGGAAAAGGAAAGCGCTTTGATCCTGATCACGCACTCCTTAGGCGTCGCCCGGCAGATGGCGGACCGCATCTATATCATGTACGCCGGCAATATGGTCGAGATCGCCAAGACGGAAGATCTGTTCCGGCATAATTACCACCCCTATACGCAGGGTCTCATGAGCTGTATCCCGAAGCTCTCCGGTGGCGGTATAGCCGAAGGTATTCCGGGGCATCTTCCCAACTACAGTGATCCGCCCAGCGGCTGCCGGTTTGCGCCGCGCTGTCCGTACGCGAGTCCGGAATGCGAAAAGGCCCAGCCACCCCTTTATGAGGTGGAGCCCGATCATTTCGTTTCCTGCTACCAGTATAAGGATCAGGCGATCGGCATCATGGGACAGACGGAAGGACAGGAGGTGTGAGCATGGCGGAAAGAAAGGACATTCTGGTCGTCAAAGGACTGAAAAAATACTTCCCGGTCCGCGGACAGAAGGATAAATTCGTCCGGGCCATCGACGGCATCGATTTTACGCTGGCCGAAGGAGAGACGCTCGGCCTGGTCGGCGAGTCCGGTTCCGGCAAGAGCACGACTGCCTATAACGTCATCGGCATGGAAGAAATGACGGCCGGTGAAGTGACCTTTAAGGGGCAGGATATCAGCATGCCGCTGGCGAAACGCCCGCTCGCCCTGAAGAAGGAGATGCAGATCGTCTTCCAGGATCCCGGCACGTCCCTGAATCCGAAGAAGACCATCTACGATATTCTGTCGCTGCCGCTCCGGGTGCATAACGTCTGCAAACCGTCGGAATATCAAAAATATGAGGCGGCGCTGATGGACATCGTCGAGCTCCCCTATGAGTATATGTACCGCTACCCGGCTGCTTTGGGCGGCGGCGAGCGGCAAATGGTCGCCATCGCCCGCGCTTTGGCCACCGATCCTTCGCTGATCGTGCTGGACGAACCGACGAGTGCCCTGGACGTTTCCGTTCAGGCGAAGATCATCAATACCTTGCTCCGGCTGCAGAAAGAGATGAACCTCTCCTATCTCTTCATCACCCACGATCTGTCTCTGATGCGGAATATGAGCAACCGTGTCGCGATCATGTACCTCGGCAAGATCGCCGAAATCGCGCCGACGGAAAGCTTCTTCGAGAACCCGCAGCATCCTTATACCAAGATGCTGCTGTCCTCGATCCCGGTGGTGAGTGAAGAGGAAGAGCAGCTGAAACCGCAGCAGATCCACTCCGAAGGTGAGATCCCGAGCCCGGTCAACGTACCGCCGGGGTGCAGCTTCAATACCCGCTGTCCTTTCGCCGGCGAGATCTGCCACGAGAAGGATCCGGAAATGGTGGAATTCGAACCCGGGCATACGGTACGCTGTCATTTCTGCAAACCGGGCATTGGCTTTACCCTCGACTGATTAAGCCGGAAGGCGGAGGATTTAACATTGAAAGAAGACATCATTCTGCGGAGCAAACAAGACGTTGAAGATCTGCTTCTGGGCTTCGGTTTCCTGGGCACCGGCGGCGGCGGTCCGGCGGAAGCAGGACGCATCTCTCTTTACGATTGCTTGGATAAAGGGCTGGAACTGAAGATCACCAGCCTGGATAACGTCGATCCGGAAGGTTATTACTGTTGCCCCTTCTTCATGGGCAGCATCGCGCCGAAGACGGAGGAGACTCTGGCGGAGATCGATCGCATCGGCTATACCGAGCGGCGCTATCAATTGGAAGAGATCCTGATGGGCGCTGTCCGGACTCTGGAGACCTATACCGGGCACAAGATGACCGGCATCTATATCGTCGAACCCGGCGGCTCCAACGGCGGATGCTGCATGGCAGCGGCTTACAAGCTCGGCCTGCAACTGGTGGATGG
>JAFRYQ010000107.1 GCA_017437565.1 Bacillota bacterium | reverse complement strand
CGGCTCTATCCGGACGGGAACGCGCACCCGGCCGGGGACGACGATTTTATGATCGCGACCGCCCGGGAGATGTATCACGAGATGAGCCCGGAAACCGCGGAATTCATTGATTTTATGATCGGGCACGGCATGATGGACCTGAAGAATAAACCGGGGAAGGCTTCTACCGGCTACTGTACGATCCTGGCCAACCGCAAGGCTCCCTTCGTCTTCTCCTGCTTCAATCAGACGATCTTCGACATGCAGGTGCTGACTCATGAACTGGGTCACGCCTTCGCGGCGTACCGCGCCTCCCGCCGGCAGCCGGTGTCCGATTTCTATTTTTCCACGACGGATATCGCGGAGATCCACTCGATGTCGATGGAGCAGTTCGCCTATCCGTACGCGGAGCGCTTCTTCGGGGAAGATGCCGATAAGTTCCGTTTCGCGCATCTGCAGGAAGCGATCACCTTCGTGCCCTTTGGCGTCGCGGTCGATGAATTCCAGCATATCTGCTACGCCAACCCGCAGCTGACGCCGAAGGAACGCACCTATGAGTGGCATAAACTGGAGCGGAAATACATGCCCTGGCGCGCCTATGAGGACGACGCGTTCATGGAGAGGGGCGGTTACTGGTATCACAAGCTGCACATCTATCTCTATCCCTTCTATTACATCAACTATACGCTGACGACGATGGGGGCGATGGAGTTTAAGAAAAAACACGCGGACGACCCACAAGCCGCCTGGTCGGACTATCTGGCGCTCACGGATTGCGGCGGCAGCCTGAGTTATCTGGAAACGCTGGCGCTGGCGCATCTCGCCAATCCCTTTACCGAGGGGGCGGTGGCCCGGGCTTGCGGATACGCGCGCAGAATATTGGAGAAGGAAATCGGAGAATAAGACATGCAGGTAGAACAGAAATTCTTAGTCGGCATCCAGGATACGAACGCGGACTTCGGCCTTGGCAACAAAGCCTTATTAGAAGCCATGACCAACGTGGCCAGCATCCATGCCGGTTACGCCGGCCACGGCGCCACCGAACGGGACCAGCATCACGCGGCCTGGGTGGTCCTGAACTGGAAACTGGAAGTCTTCCGCCGGCCGCGCGTCTTCACGACTTTTACAGTACGCACCTGGGCCCAGAAGTGTGCCCGGGCGCAGGCGAACCGCGATTTTGAGATCTATGATGAAGCGGGCGGACTCGTGGGCCGCGGCACGTCCGTCTGGGCGGCCTTTGACCTGCGGGACGGCAGCATCCTGCGCATGACGCCGGCGTTCATGGACGGCTACCAGGCGGAGGTGGATCACGTAAACTATCCTGATTTCCGGTTCCCGCGGCCGGGCCGGACGGCTTTACCGGAGGTCGCGACCGCCCGGGTGACCGTGAACCGCAGTATGATCGACTGCAATAACCACGTCCACAATCCGATGTATTTGGATATCGCCCAGGAAGCCCTGCCGGAAGGCATGGAAATCGGGGCTTTTAACAATTTGCTTGTCAGCTACAAGCATGAGATCCGTCCGGCGGAGACGGTCGCCATCACCTATTACCGGGATCCGGCGGCTGAAGATACACCGACGGCGGGAGGTCTTGAAGCCGGAAAGCATGTGGTGGTCATTACCGACCCGGATGACGGTTCGCTGCATGCGGAGATCACCTTCTGGTAAGGCGTAATGGGGTTGCTTTCTTAAAATGCAACGCGGCGCGTTGCATTTTGAGCGGGCAGGTTGCTTGTGAAAGAGCCCTTAAATACGTATACTGCAAGTGAAAAGAGAAACGTGCAGCGGGAGAGAAAGGACGGTTATGAAATGACCAAACTAGGCGATAAGATCGCGAAGAAGAGAAAAGATCTGGGACTGACCCAGAGCGAGTTCGCGGAAAAACTGAACGTGACCCGGCAGACCGTAGGGCGCTGGGAACAGGGCAGCATCCTGCCGGATATCGAGAAGATCAGCGATATCGCCGGACTCCTGGGCGTGAGCTGCGATTACCTTCTTCAGGATGATCTCCCGGTGGAAGGAGAAGAGACAGGAGGCGCTTCCCCGGATAACCGGGCAGTCGCCCCGGCTGTCAGCCGGCTGCTGGCGGACCTGGTGGGACGGCGCGTGAAGCTGCGGTTCTTTGAGGATGAGGGCGACTACGAATTATATGATAAAGTGTGCCTGATCGAAGCTTTTGAAGGAAACTGGGTGCGGCTCAGCACGGCAACGCCGAAAGGAGAGATCCAGAGGCTGATGCCGGTGTCTTCGATCCTCTCCTTTGAGATCTGTCCGGAAGCGTGAGGTGTAATATGGAATACGTAGGACTTGTCTTTGGGATATTCGGACTCATGGCTTACCTAAGCGTGAGTTCCCTGAAAAACCGTGTCTCCCGTTTGGAACGGGAGTTGCAAGCCATGCAGGGAAACAATTATTCCCTGGAACGCGCTTCTCTGGCGGAGAGCCTGAAAAGCCGGATCGGTGAACCGATTCTGCTGACGTTCCGGGAAGATGAACAGGACATCGACTGTATGATGCTCGGCCGGAAAACCGGCGCGATCACCCTGCTCGATACCGACGGGGAATGGGCTCTCATCAGCATCGAAAAAGGAAAAGAAAAGAAACAGAAACTGATCCGCGTGACCTCTGTGCGAGGCGTCAGCAACTAAGGAAAAAACCCCAGGGCTTTCTTCGGAACTGCGCCGATCTAAAATTGTATCCAAATTGTGTCAAAATCCCCATACATGGGGATTTTTCAATGGGTTGACGGCTTTATGGGGAAGTGATATGGTGAAGAAAAGGCTTGTTTATTGACACCATATATGACACCATATATAATAAAGGAGAAACCATGTCCAAATGGGAGAAGCTACTGGCTGAGATTACGACACTATCGAAAGATTTGAGATTTGAAGAACTGCGTAAAGTGCTGGAAGGGTACGGATATCGAATGACAGGCCCTCGCAGCGGGAGTAGCCATTATACGTTCCGTAAAGAAGGGAAGAGTCCCATTACGATTCCCAAGCATGAACCGATCCGGCGCGCTTACGTGGAGCTGGTTCGGGCAGTCATTGAGGAGGAAACAGAGCATGAAAATGATTGATTACTATATGGGGCTGCCCTATCGGATGGAGATCATCCCGGATGCGGAGGAGGGCGGTTTTGTTGTTCGCTTTCCGGATCTACCGGGTTGCCTGACGATAGGCAATGACTTGTATGAAGCCCTGAATCAGGCGGAAGACGCAAAACGGGCCTGGTTGACCGCAGCTTTGGAAGATGGCGTGGAGATACACGAGCCGGAATCGCTCAACACCTATTCCGGCCAGTTTAAATTGCGCCTGCCGCGTAGCCTGCACCGTGCTTTGGCTGAGCATGCGAAAACCGAGGGAATCAGCATGAATCAGTACTGCCTGTATCTGCTTTCACAGCAGGATGCCATAAGGAATGCTTAAATAATAAGCGAATAAGCGTTTTGTGATGGGCAGTTACTCGCCGGCGCGTTCCGGTACGCTGAGGATAAATGCTTTCGTATAGGTGCCGAAAGGCTGCGCGAGCTCCAGCTGCCAGCCGTGCATATCGCAGACTTTTTTGGCAATGGAAAGGCCCAGGCCGCTGCCTTTTTTCTCGCCGCTTTTCTGATGACGGGAATCATCGCCCTTCACGAAAGGCTGGAAGAGCTGGTCAGGGTCTTTTTCGATCTTCACGCCGCTGTCGGCAATGGCGATCCGTTCAAGTCCGGCCTGCTGTTTGACGCCGATGGCGATGCGGGTCCCCGCCGGATTGTGACGGACCGCGTTGATCAGGAGGTTGTTTAGGACGCGGGAAACCTGGGCGGCATCCATGGAAACGACATAGGGTTCTTCCGGGATCTCAACGAGCAGGTCCATCTCCGCGCGCTCGATCTCGTCGTAGGCGTTCCCGGCGGCTTCACGCAGCACTTCGTGAAGATCGCAGGGCGCCTTTTTTAATTGGAAATTGACGCTGCCGAGCTTGGTGTAATCAAAGAGCAGATTGATCAGTTCGCTCATCTGGCCGGCTTTACGGCGGATCGTTTCCAGGTAGTTTTTCTCTTTTTCCGGATCGGTCACGACCCCGTCGGCTAAAGCGCCGGCGTAACCGGAGATGGTCATGATCGGGGTGCGCAGGTCGTGGGCGAAGTCCGAGAACATCAGGTTGCGCTCCGCATCCAGGCTGGCCCGTTCCTGATCGCGGATCTTTTCCAGAGCGTCGATCTCGCGCACGGCGCCGCGCGCGTACCACAGGATGCCCAGAAACAGCGGCAGCAGGATCAGCAGCAACGAAAGCGTCAGCAGGATAACAACGCCGGATTTCGGGAGCAGGCCGAGCATGACCTTGTCACTGTGTCCGGCAAACAGGCCGCCGATCAGTGACAGCAGGTCGCCCCAGGAGAAATTCGCCTGGCCGGCTTCATACTGCGCGATGCTGGCGGCGTACGGCAGGATCAGGCGGCGCACGAGCAACAGGATGCCGGATTCCGCGAGCGAGATCAAAGCGAGTACCAGGATCAGCCTTTTAATCAGAAAAGCCTTCAGTTTTTCCATGATTCATTCCTTCCGGCCGCCGGATCAGCCCTGCTTTTCCAACCGGTAGCCAAGGCCGCGGATGGTGCGGATATAGGCAGCGGGATCCTCCGCCAGCTTGGCCCGCAGCTTGCTGATGCAGACCATGATGTTGTTATCGGCGACGATATAGTCTTCGCCCCAGCCGCATTCATAGATCTGTTGTTTGGTGAAGACCTTGCCGGGATGTTCCATGAACATCTTCATGATCTTGAACTCGACCGGCGTCAGGTCGATGGCCCGCCCGCTTTGATAGAGGAGGCAGGATTCCGGATCCAGTTTCAGGTCCCGGCAGGTGAGGAAAGCGGGAGAAGCTGTTTCCGCCGCCCCGCCGCTCCGCCGGAAGCGCCGCAGGTTGGTCTTGACCCGGGCGACCGCCTCCAGGGGATTAAAGGGTTTAACCATATAGTCGTCCGCGCCGAGATTCAGGCCGAGGATCTTCTCCGGATCCTGATCTTTAGCGGAGATGATGATGACCGGGATATCGCTCGTTTCCCTAAGCGTACGGAGCACGTGGAACCCGTCGATCTCCGGCATCATGATGTCAAGCAGGCAGAGGGAGATCCCTCCCTCTGCCATGACCTGCAGCGCTTCCCGGCCGTCGGATGCTTCCGCGACGGCGAAGCCTTCATTTTCCAGATAGAGTCTCAGAAGATCCCGGATTTCTTTTTCGTCATCCGCAATCAGAATTCTGTCCATAGCGACCTTCCTGTCTTGGTTTCAGAGCTTTCGTCTCGTATCTTACCGGCTCGTTAACCTTCGATCCCGCTGACCGGAGCCGCCGGCTGCTGCGTCCAGACCGTGCCTTCTGCCGGGCGGTTACCGTATTCCAGCGCTTCGTACAGGGCGGCGTTGGTCATATTGCGGTAGGGGCCGACGTAGAAGATGTGGAGGATGCCCAGCGTCAGAGCGGAGAGGAGTTCCCAACCGATGAAGGAGAGATCCAGCACGAAGGCTCTCCACTTATTCCCGCGCATCATCTCTTTGCTGCGGGCGAAGACTTCCTTCGTCGGCATATCCGGATGAGCGGCCAGGATGTAGGGCATCATGCGGTATTCATAAGCTTTGATGATGCCGGGGATGATGAAGAGCAGGCCCCAGAGGACCGTGTAGAGATCCCGGAAGAAGAGCGTCTTCACATTATTTTTATAGCAGTGATCGTAACCGAATGCAACCTCTTTTACTTCCGCCGGCAGGTGCAGGTTCTGGACGAAGAAGCGCCGTCCGCCGACTTCCAGGGGGTTGAAGAGCAGCGCATTCACGACCAGCGCGAGGGCAGCGACCAGGAAGATCATCACCAGCAGGACCCCGAAGAAGAAGACCCCGAAGATGCCGGGCAGGGTGGAATCCCCCAGTTCCTCAACGAATTCCTGGAATTCCTGAACGTCTTCCTTTACGTCCTCACCCGGCTGGAAGGTGGAGCTGCCATCCGGGTTCAACACGACGGAGCCGTCCCCGCCGCTGATGACGATCTCGCCGTTCTCACCCTGGGAGAAGGAGAAGTCACCGTTCACCTCGATGTTCTGGTTGCTGTGGTTGACAAGGTTGAGGCGGTTGGAGACGCCGGGAACCCCGACGAAGGCACCGCCCAGGAGGGCCGCGATCAGGAGGCTGACCAGAACGGTCTTCCAGTAGTTCATGTTGAACGCCTGCTTAGCGCGCGCTTTTAATTCTTTCCGAGTCCACATAATGTTCCGTCCTTTCTCTTTTCTATCTGTTCCGGATACCGGTCAGCAGCTTTGCCCTGCCCGGATGTCCTTTGACCGGTTCCGTTCTTTATCTTACATGCCTAGCATAACAGGCAAACCTTACAGCTGAACTCGCGGAACCTTAACCTTACCTTAAACTTTTATTGGTTTTCAATAATGGTGCGGATAATGACCATCCGATACCGCGCTGACCCCTGCCTGAGCAGGGACGCGGTATTTTAGCCTAGTTCGGGTATAAAATCTGGTATCAAAGGCTTGAAAATGACCATCCGATACCGCGCCGACCCCTGCCTGAGCAGGGACGCGGTATTTTAGCCGGACTCGGGTAT
>JAFRYQ010000106.1 GCA_017437565.1 Bacillota bacterium | reverse complement strand
GTACACTTCCACGTTCAGCTTCTTATAATAACCCTTTTCCGTCAGCTCCGGCTGCTCGCCCTTGATTTTCAGGAGCGGCGAGTCGAGGTGCGCGGCCGCGATATGCACGCTGTCCACCGCTTTCGCCGGTATCCGGAAAGCGATCAAAGCGGAATCGCTGCGCCGCACGAAATAGGCGCCGCCGGCCTCCAGTTTCCATGCGTCCTGCTCCCGCAGTTCGGTGAAACCGGCCTCCTCCAGCTCGCCCGCGAAATAGGCCGCCGCCTGGTAAGCGGTCGGGCTCTTGCGGATGCAGGCCAGGAATTCTTCCGTGATCCGGCGCTCCGCATTCTGTTTGACGTTCTTTTTCTGATTCTTTCTTTCGGCCATGTCTTTCCCCTTTCTGATCAATAATCCACGAGATAGATCCCAATGCTGACTTTGACGAGCGAACCTTTCAGCTCCAGATCCGTCACCCGGGCGATCAGGAGCTTGCCGGCATCCATGAGGCGGGCAAAGATCTGCTCGTCCTTCTCCGGGATATAGCCCAGCTTCTCCCCGGCCTCATTCAGGATCAGGATCGCCTGGTCGTCAAATTTGCTGACTTCCCGCCTGAGCGATAGCTTATCGCCGCTGTGCAGGCGGTCAAAGACCGTCAGGTCCGCGACCCGGCTGGCGCCGGCGATGAAGGTATCAAAGAGGTGGATCTCGTTCACCAGCGGTTTGATGAGTTCGCTCAGCGGACGCTCCTCGATCACCTTCAGCAGCCCTTTATTCTTAATGGTCAGTTCCTGGCTCATGAATAGACCCTTTCCCGCTGGAACCCGGACAGGACTCTGTCCAGCTCCGCCGCGTATTCTTCGTAGACCTGGTATTCCTCCCGCAGTTCCTTTTTCTTCTCTTTTACCGCCTCGCGGTCATCCAGCAGGAAACGGTATTGATAAGGATCTGTCGCGTGGATCTCAGCGATCTCCGCGTCCAGACGGCGGATGCGTTCCTCCAGGTTCTCGATGCTGATCTCACTTTCCCCAATGCCCAAAAGCTCCAGATGCGCCAGCACGAGCTGCTCTTCCTCAGCCAGCGCTTCCGCGTCGTTATGTCGATAGGCGAGCACGATACGCCGCCAGGCCTCCTGTATGGTTTCATCCTCCGCCAGCTCCGGGTGCAAGTCCGGATGGATCAGCTTGGCCAGCCGGTAATAGATCTCTTTGATCTCTTTACGGGCGCGCGTCGAGACCGGTGTGCCGCTCTTGGCGGTCTGCACGTTTTCGATCAGCGTTGCCAGTTCTTCTTCATATTCCTGCATCTCGCGCGCGAGGTATTCCTCCAGCGCCTGTTCGTTGACGCTTTGACCGCGGTTCGCCTGCTGCTGGCAGTAAGCGATCATCTTCTTTTTCCGGATGCATGCGATCTTCATGCGGAACGTTTCCGTGATCAGGTCGCCGAAAACGCTGATATAGGCGATGTAGTAGTTCTCAGCTTCCTTCTGCGCGCGGTCCCGGCGCAGGATCGTCTCTTCATAGCGGGCCAGCAGCCGCTTTCTTTCATCGATTGCTTCCATCGGGGATCACCTCAAATCCTTCCATCTCGTAATACAGGACCGGCAGCCGGTCGCCCCCGATCTGCCCCTTCTGGAAGAAGTCGTCGATCGTGCGGAACCACTTTCCGTCCAGGCAGATGGCCAGGCTCCCGTCTTCTTCCGGGACGGCCGCGACTTCGTGCGTCTCATCCTCCAGCCGGAACCGCACGCGGACCGGTTTCTGCAGCAGGACGTAGAGATCATAGAGATCCGGTTCCTCTTCCGTGCTCCCCCGCAGGGCGTACAGATCCTCGACGGTGCTCTTCATGACCGTGAGATCGCCAAAGAAGCAGTTGATGCTGAGCCGCTCCGCCAGGCACTCCCGGGCCTCTTCATAAAGCTCCGCCGCTTCCTCATTCCGTCCCTGCTGCGTACGGATGCGGGCCAGCCGGGTGCACACCTCCGAAATGGGATCAAAGCAGTCGTCGCTCCCGCTGACCTGGGGATAGGCTTCTTCGACCGTTTCCGCGTATTTCGCGAAGTCCTTCTCCACGTAATAGCCGTTCTTATACATGTCGGCGATTTTAATATAGCCCTGCACGTAGCCGTTCTTCGCGCCGCGCGAATAGTATTCGAAGGCTTTCTTATAATCCTTCTCCCCAGTGCGGCCGTAATACCAGATATAGCCTAAGCCCATCGGCGCCCAGCGGTCGCCGTAGGCATCGGCCATCTCATAATACTTCAGCGCCAGGTCGAACTTCTTCTCTTCGTAATAATAGCCACCGAGCTCCACCATCCAGCGGGTCTTTTTCGTCGCTTCGATCAGGAACTCCAGGGCTTCGATGTACAGGAATTCTTCATCCGCGCTCATCGCGCTCCGGTCCCGGTATTCCCGGACGATATCTTTTGCCTCACGGATCGTCATCTTGCTCGCCATCTTCCTTTCTGCGGTGAGGTCGTCTTCTTCTGTTATTTTCGTACTGCGTGCCACGCGATTTTCTGCTGCGCGTTTTTCTTACTGCACTGGCCTTCCGCGCTACGCGCCGAGCGTCCTCTCTACGCCGGCGTCGCCCTACGCGCCGAGCGTCGGCTGCTCGTAATCGAACAGGATGCAGTTGATCTCGTTGATATCGCGCACTTTATGCGTGATGCAGTAGCCGACGATCAGGTCGAAGACGTTCCCCGGCGCCAGGGCCAGGCCCGCGCATTTCAACAGGTCCTGCGTCTCATCCAGATTCAGCCCGAGCGCGATGGCAAAAGCCACCGCCGTCGTCTTCTTCGGATGATAGTTGACGTTGCTCTTGATCTTGGAAAAATGCTTGCGGTCGATATTCGCCTTCTTATAGACTTCGACGTCGTCCATGCCTTTACGGTCAATCAGGCGGAAGAGATGCTCCTGGAAGGTGTCGCCCTTCTGCCGCAGCAGCTCGTCCAGGTCCACTGCCTCGGCAAAATCAAAGGACAGCGGGTGTGCCTCTAATTTATGCTCTTCCACCACCGGTCCGGCGGCTTGCGGCAGCCACTCGTCTTCCTCTTCCCGCGGTTTGGCTTCACTTCCCCAGATCGGTGTTGACACCGTTTCCGCCTGCGTTACGCCGGTGTCTTCTTTCCGGGCGGCAGTCGGCGCGGCTGCCGATGGCGCCACGCCGGCATAATTCTGGGATAACGCGTCCCCTTCTTCCGACCATTCGTCGGTTTCCTGCGGCCGGAGCTTCTCCAGGAGTTCTCCCAATAGTACGCCAGGACCGCGAAGGCGCTTTTTCCGGGCTGATTCGAGCGGCATAGCCGCCTTCTTCTCCGCTTCACTGGCCGGTATTGCTCCCGGAGCTTTGGCCGGTGCTACCCCTGCCGGGGCAGCTGGCGTGACCGGCGCGTATTGCGGCATCGGTGCTTGCGAATAATCCGGCGCCGTGCCCGGCGCGGCTTCCGCCGGCGGCTTTGATGAAGGAGGCATCCCATAGGAAGCGAACTCCCGCTCTCGCTGGGCCAACGCCTCTTCCCAGCGGCGCCGGTTCGCTTCGCTGCGCGCCTGCGCCACCGTTTTGACCTCGCTCTCCTCAATAAAAGAGCGGATCCCGGCGAAGGCTTTCCCGGAAACCTCGAACGCTTCCTTATCG
>JAFRYQ010000105.1 GCA_017437565.1 Bacillota bacterium | reverse complement strand
TACGTCTATTTTGAAGACTTAGAACGTCAAGAAATCTTCCGGGATTGCAGCAACCGGGAAATGAAAGAAAAACTGGATCGAATCCAGCCTGGAACAGAAGTATCGTTATATCTGCATCCGGATGCGAATATCATTATGCAGATTACGGTGAATAATGAGATCCTTCTTGATTATGACGAAACGAATCAACGAATAAGGTCTGATAGAAATGGATTTGCAGGTCTTGGGGTATTCATGTATGTGTTGGCAGGCATGGCCTGTAATAAGTGGATAAGAAAAGAAACTCTCTAAAAAGATAGAGTTATGCGGTTTATGCCCTCTGTTTCCCCGCGGGATTATGGATTTACAACGGCACGAGATAAAAACGATTCAGCTATCCATCCACATAGGAATACCCATCAATTATCAAATCATCGGATCAAAGGCGCTGGTCGGCGTACCGGCCTCCAACAGGTCGCTTAACTTCTTGCCATAAAAGAAGCTGCGGGTGAGTTCGTAGTATTCGCTCCACATGGGCAGGGTCTTACAGAAGGGCGCCCGCGGGCAGGACGCGGCACCGGCTTCCAGACAGGCGACCGGGGCCAGGGAGCCTTCCAGCTGTTCCAGTATTTCCCCAATCGTATATTCTTCCGGACGGCGGGTCAGTTGATAACCGCCGCCTTTACCGCTGACCCCGGTGATGAGGCCGGCGGCAACCATCTCTTTCACGATGATCTCCAGGTATTTTTTCGAAATGTCCTGACGGGCGGCGATATCCTTAAGCGGGGTAAGCCCGTCTTTTTCATGTTCCGACAGATCGATCATGACGCGGATCGCGTAACGTCCCTTGGTAGAAAACATACTCGCCACCTCCTTTGCCTATTATACCGCAGGGTAAATGGGTAAAACAAGAAAAAAACTCTCTAAAAACCTATTGACATAGTAGGCGAATGGTAGTATAGTAGCCGCAACAGATCAAAAGAAAGGAGCAGGAAAGATGAAGAAGCAGCTTACGCAACGAACTCAGAACGAAACGTGTATGTGTATCAGCATGTGTACGTGCATGCGAATGCTGAACTCCCGGGCAATTAGAATGGCTGGCGCGTTTCGTATCGAGGTCCGCGCCTAGAGCAAGCATTGCCAGATCCTGCTTGGAAACGCCATTTGCCCGGGAGATGTGAGTCGGTATCCCGGTTTTTTATTACCAGAGAAAACATTGAGAACAGATCAAATGAGGAGGAAAACCCATGAGTAACTATAAATTTGAAACCTTACAGCTGCACGTCGGACAGGAACAGGCCGATCCGGCCAGCGACGCGCGGGCAGTGCCCATCTACCAAACGACTTCTTACGTCTTCCATAACAGCCAGCATGCCGCTGACCGCTTTGGTCTCGCGGATCCGGGCAATATCTACGGGCGGTTGACGAACTCCACCCAGGACGTGCTGGAGAAGCGGGTCGCGGCGCTCGAAGGCGGCGTGGCGGGCCTGGCCCTGGCCTCCGGAGCGGCGGCCATCACCTATACGATCCAGGCTCTGGCACGGCAAGGGGATCACGTCGTCGCCCAGAAGACCATCTACGGCGGCAGCTTCAACCTCCTGGAGCACACGCTGCCGCAATACGGGATCGAGACCAGCTTTGTTGACGTCCACGATCTGGAAGAGCTGGCCGGGGCGATCCGGCCGAACACGAAAGCCGTCTTCATCGAGACCCTGGGCAACCCGAACAGCGACATTCCCGATATCGACGCCATTGCCGAGATCGCGCATGCCTATCAGATTCCGGTCGTCATCGATAACACCTTCGGGACGCCTTATCTAATCCGCCCGATCGAACACGGCGCGGATATCGTGGTCCATTCCGCCACCAAATTCCTCGGCGGGCACGGCACGACGCTGGGCGGCATCATCGTCGACTCCGGCAAGTTCGACTGGCAGGCGAACGCGGACCGCTATCCGCAGATCGCGAAAGCCAATCCCAGCTATCACGGCATCTCCTTTGCCGAGGCGGTGGGGCCGGCCGCCTTCGTGACTTATGTCCGCGCCATCCTGTTGCGCGATACCGGCGCCGCGATCTCGCCTTTCAACGCCTTCCTGCTCCTGCAGGGCGTGGAGACGCTTTCCCTCCGCCTGGACCGGCATGCCGAGAATACCAAGAAGGTCGTGGAATACCTGGCTGCGCATCCGCTGGTGGAAAAGGTGAACCATCCGTCGCTCCCCGAACACCCGCAGCACGCGCTGTATGAGAAATACTTCCCGCAGGGCGGTGCGTCCATCTTCACCTTTGACATCAAAGGCGGAAAGGAAGAGGCCTGGGCCTTTATCGATCATCTGGAGATCTTCTCGCTTCTGGCTAACGTCGCCGACGTGAAGAGTCTGGTGATCCATCCGGCCTCGACGACGCATTCGCAGCTTTCGGAAGAAGAACTGGAAGACCAGGATATCCATCCGAACACCATCCGTC
Organism: Bacillota bacterium; assembly: GCA_017437565.1. Classification (GTDB taxonomy): domain Bacteria; phylum Bacillota; class Clostridia; order Peptostreptococcales; family Anaerovoracaceae; genus Eubacterium_B. Next base: position 15,576 of record JAFRYQ010000105.1, on the reverse strand, counting down.
TCTCCATCGGGACAGAACATATCGACGATATCATCGCCGACCTGGAAAAGGGATTCGCGGCCATCCAATAGGAGATCGGAGCCGGCCGAATAGAAAGTGTATTATATATAGAAAGACAGAAAGGAAATAGAAATGGGAAAGATCTATCAGGGGACCCTCGGGCTCATCGGCAACACGCCGCTCGTAGAAGTCGTGAATATTGAGAAGGAACTCGGCCTGGAAGCCACGGTCCTGGTGAAGCTGGAATACTTCAACCCGGCCGGGAGCGTGAAGGACCGCATCGCGAAAGCCATGATCGAGGACGCGGAGGAGAAAGGCCTGCTGAAGGAAGGTTCGGTCATCATCGAGCCGACAAGCGGCAATACCGGCATCGGCCTGGCGGCCATCGCGGCCGCTAAGGGCTACCGCATCATCCTGACCATGCCGGAGACCATGAGCGTGGAGCGCCGTAACATCCTGAAGGCTTACGGGGCCGAGCTGGTGCTGACGGAAGGCGCCAAGGGCATGAAAGGCGCGATCGCCAAGGCGGAAGAACTGGCGGCGGAGATCCCGGGCGGCTTCATTCCCGGCCAGTTCGTCAATCCCGCCAATCCGGCGATCCATAAGAAGACGACCGGCGTGGAGATCTGGGAGGACACGGACGGCAAGGTCGACCTCTTCATCGCCGGGGTCGGTACGGGCGGTACCCTGACCGGAGTCGGCGAATACCTGAAATCGCAGAATCCGGCCGTCAAGATCGTCGCCCTGGAACCGGCGGATTCCCCGGTCCTGTCCGAAGGCCGGGCGGGAAGCCATAAGATCCAGGGCATCGGGGCCGGCTTTGTCCCGGAGGTGCTGAACACGGGCGTCTACGACGAAGTGTTCCAGGCTAAGAGCGAGGACGCCTTCGCCGCCGCGAAGCTGCTGGCGAAAAAGGAAGGCATCTCCGTCGGCATCTCTTCCGGCGCGGCGCTGACCGGGGCGATTGAACTCGCCAAACGGCCGGAGAACAAAGGCAAGGTGATCGTGGCCCTGCTGCCGGACAGCGGTGACCGCTATTACTCCACGCCGCTCTTCACGAGCTGAACCAAATAGCCGGCCAATAAGCAGGCAAAACGTGATTTCGCATGGCGGACGCTTTACAAAAGTGTCCGCCTGTTTTATTATTAAGTGGAATTCTTAGGAAAAAAGGGGGTTCCCCAGGAGGAAAGCATGAAAGAGTATACGCCCATTAAAGAAGGAAAAGTCCGCGAGATTTACGATATCGGGGAATATCTGATCCTGGTCGCCACCGACCGGATCTCCGCTTTTGACGTCATCCTGAAAAACCAGGTAGAAGGCAAAGGCCGCGTACTGACCGGCATGTCCAAATTCTGGTTTGATTTCACCAAAGACCTGGTACCCAACCACGTCGTTTCGACCGACGTCGAAGATATGCCGGAATTCTTCCGCACCGACTGGTTCCGCGGCCGCAGCATGATGGTCAAGAAACTGAAGATGGCGCCCGTCGAATGCATCGTGAGAGGCTATATCACCGGATCCGGCTGGGCCAGCTACCAGAAGACCGGCGAAGTCTGCGGCATCAAGCTGCCGGAAGGCCTGGTCGAATCCGACAAGCTGCCGGAACCGATCTATACGCCGAGCACGAAAGCCGAGATCGGCGATCACGACGAGAACATCTCCTACGAGAAGAGTATCGAGGTCATGGAGAAATTCCTGCCCGGACATGGCGAGTATCTCGCCTCCAAGCTCCGCGACTATACGGTCGGCCTCTATAAGAAGTGCGCGGAATACGCGCTTTCCCGCGGCATCATCATCGCGGACACCAAGTTCGAGTTCGGTCTGGATGAGAACGGCCAGCTCCTCATCGGCGACGAGATGCTGACTCCGGACAGCTCCCGCTTCTGGCCGCTTGCGGGTTACGAGCCGGGTAAATCCCAGCCGTCCTTCGACAAGCAGTTCGTGCGTGACTGGCTGAAAGCCAATCCGGAAAGCGATTACAACCTTCCGCAGGACGTCATCGATAAGACCATCGAAAAATACGAAGAAGCCCTGACCCTGCTGACGAAAGCAGAATAGGCTAGCGGAAATCCGGTAACCGGCCGGAACGCATCATAAAACAAAAGGCCGCCCTTGTGGGCGGCTCTTTTTATGCTTTGATTGCAAAGAAAAGATTTACATCCAGATCAGCCAGATGAGCAAATACCCGGTCACCACGGCGGAAAGGGTGAAGGGAATGCTGTAGGACATGAACTGTTTGGTGCTGACCTCGATGCCTTCTTTGCGCAGGATGCCGAGGCCCGTGATGTTCGCGGACGCCCCGATCGGGGTCAGGTTCCCGCCGAGCGTCGCGCCGACCAGCAGGCCGAAATAGAGCAGGTTCGGGCTGACGTCGATGCCGCCGGCCGCGGACAAGCGCTGGGTAACGACGGCGACGACCGGCAGCATGGTCGCCGTATAGGGGATGTTATCGATAAAGGCCGAGCAAAGCACGCTCATCCAGACGATGACCGTATAGACCAGGAAGATGGACGCGCGGCTGCCGTCGCCGCTGATGCCGGCGAGCTTGGCGCCGATCAGGTCAATGATGCCGGCTTCCGAGATGCCGCCGATAACGATGAACAGACCCGCCAGCAGGGCGATGGTATAATAATCGATCTCTTTAAAGGCAGCTTTGACCACGTCGAGGTTGCCGTTTTTAATCGCGGCGCGGATGATGCCGATCAGGAAGAAGGTCAGGCAGATCAGGCCGTTGGTGATGTCCGGCTTATAGAACTGTCCGGGCGCGGCGGCGTCCTTATAGGGGATGAAAGAAGCCGCGATCAGGCAGAGCACCGTGCCGAGGAGGAGAATGGTCGGCACCTTGTCCTCGACCTTCGCGCGCGAGGAGAGGTAGACGCCGGCGGTCTCTTTACGCATCTTGAAGAGGATGATGAGCGCGCTGACCAGGGCTCCGAGTTCGGTGACCCAGAACATGCCGGGCCTGCCTTCGACGAAGAAGAAGTCCATGAAATCGAGTTCCGCGGCTTTGGCCAGGAGGATCGAGGTCGTGTCGCCGACCAGGGTGGCCGCGCCTTGCAGGTTAGAAGAGATGGAGATGCAGATGATAGCCGGGGCCGGGGAGATCTCCAGGTCCTTACAGAGGGCCAGGGCGACCGGCGCCACCATCAGGACCGTCGCTACGTTGTCCACGAAAGCCGAGATGATGCCGGCGAAGAGCGACAGGACGACGATCAGCCATTTCACGCTGTGCAGATGAGAGACCAGCGTATCGCTCATCAGTTTCGGCATGCCGGACTGGATGAAGAGATAGACGGTGCCCATCGTTCCGGCGATCATCATGAGTACGTTCCAGTCGATCTGTTTCAGCGCCTCCAGCACGCTGTACTGGAAATCGCCGAAGATGCCGAGGCTGCCGACGATGACGAAGATCAGCGCGGAGGTGATGGCGGCCAGCGGCCTGATGCGCTGGAAGGCGAACATGATGACATAGGTAATGATGAACAGGATGAGGGCGAAGATCGTCGTTGCGTTCAAGGGTATCTCCTTATGATTTCAGTGTGATGCGGGCTGCGCCGTATATTATACGCAGACCGTTACGCTTTGCAAGTACTATTTATTATCGTGATTTTCACAGGCGAGGCTGGCAGCCGCGGCGCGCCCGGCTTTTAAGCCGCTTGTCCAGGCGAACTGCAGATTGTAACCGCCGCAGGGGCCGTCGTAATCGACCACCTCGCCGGTAAGGTAGAGCCCGGGCATGAGGCGGGATTCCATCGTTTTTTCGTTTATTTCCGTCCGGTCGACGCCGCCGCGCGTGACCTGGGCATATTGCCAGCCGCGCAGACCCGTCGGGCGGAGCCGGAAATCCTTCAGCTGGACGGCGGGTTCGGCGCTTCCGCAAGCTTTGGCCGCGATCGCCTTAGCCAGCGGAGCCTTCACCAGGGAACAAAGCGCATCCGCCCCCCGGCATCCCGCCGCGGCGCGGTCCGCCAGCCAGCGCGCGAGGTCAGCAGCCGTCATGGCCGGCAGGAAGTCGATGGATAATTCGTAAGGCGCGAATGCTGCGCGCGTCGGCGCGCCTTCCGTTTCCAGAAATCGGGAGGCGTTGAATACGCAGATCCCGGATATGCCGTAATCGGCAAACTGGATCTCTCCCTCTTCGGAGAAGAGTTCGCTGCCTTCTTTACGCAGGGTAAGCCGGCCCTTTTGCCGCAATCCGGAAAGGCCGGCCTTCTTCATATCTTCCGCAGTCTCGATCCCGGTCAGTACCGGCCGCAGCCGCTCCACATGGTGGCCGAGCTTGCGGGCAAGGACGTAGCCGTCCCCGGTCGTGCCGTAGGCCGGCGCCGATTTGCCGCCGGTCGCTAGCAGCACCCGGCGGGAGCGGAAAATCTTCCCATTCTCCGTGCGGATCAGAAAGAGTTCATCCGCGCGTCCGGCTGTGCTGTCCGGCTTTGTTCCGGCTGCACTGTCCTGCTTGGTGCCGGCCGCCGGCGGTTCGATCTCCGTCACCCGGCAGCCTTTTTCCAGGCGGACACCGCTTGCCGCGCAGGCTTCCGTCAGGATGCGCACCACGTCGCGCGCGTCTTCCGAATGGGGATAGATACGCCCGTCGGCATCCATCCGGGTCAGCAGGCCCAGGCGCGAAAAAAAGGCAGCTGCGGCTTCCCAATCCGGACAATTCCGGTTGGAAAGATTGCAGCGCCCGTTTCCCGTCGCGGATAGTTTCTTTCCGGGCATTTCATTCTTTTCCAGGATCAGGATCCGCAGCGCCGGGTCAGATGCGGAAGCAGCTGCCGCCGCCATGAGTCCCGAGGCACCGCCGCCGATGACGCAAAGGTCGAACGCGTCCATCATTCCTGACCGCTCTCCCAGGGCAGGGTGATGACTTCCACGCTGCCGTTCAGCTTCCGTTCCAGACGGCTGATGAAGCCGCTCTTCACGTCCTGCTCGGGGGCGGAACCCATGATGAACTTATCGACGTGTTTATCCCGCGCGAGCTGGCAGAGAGCGCCTAAGGTATCGTTCGATTTCAGCACGGTAAGCTCGGCACCGGCTTCGCGGGCCTGCTCGTAGAGGAATTCCAGCGCCCGGTTCTCTTCGCTGTCGCCCAGAAAATTATAATCGTAGCTCGCGACGTGGACGACGTGCAGTTCGTCGCCCGGCATCATCGCTAATTTACCGAATTTTATCAGTCTTTGGCACGTCTTCTGTTTCGTGACGCATACCATGATCGTTGCCATTTATATTCTCCTTCACATCCGTCCGCAGGGACAGGTGGTAAAGATCCGCTCTTATTCGCCTTCATTGTATCACAGGAAGGACAAAGTTTGTGAGCGTTATTTGATATTTCTTGTTGAGGAAGGGAGCTCATGAGATCTCCTCATTTATACTCCCATTGTTAATCCTGGCAACCAATCACGCATTCCGCATCAGGAAACACCGGAGAAAACAGGATAACGGGAAGCATGAGCAAAGCAGGGTGTCCGTATGACAACAGCTGTATGGAAAGCTTCTTCGCGAGTTTTAAGAAAAAGCATTTTTATCGGAATGAATATGCTACAATTAATGATGTAAAGAGAGATGTGTTATTACATAGAAATCTTCTACAACCGCAAACGGCTGCACAGCAAGTTGGGCTACATGAGCCCGGTGGCATACAGGCTGAAGGAGATGGGATCAACAGCATAGAAAAATGAGAATGCATAGGGCCTAAAGACCCATTACAGAAATAGCACACATTCCACTATTCTATTGAGAGATAAGTAAGAGGTTAGTGAATAGTGAAAAAATACTTATTTGATAAAGTACTCGTATTGTTATTATTCATACTTATAATCATAGCGACTCCCTTATTATTCAGCCGAATCAAGGCAATTCTCTTTATATGTCTTGAGGTCTACGGCGGTAGCTTTTATTGCAAGCGTATCCTGCTGTTCCCGTTAGATTTGATTCAGGGGCCTATAACGGAAACGGGATCTTTTGTATGTCCGTTACACCCACCTTATCGATATGAGTTATTTCGGAACACTTTCTGTTGTGTTTGGAAGTTTAAAGTAAAAAACAAATATTTGGAATTGGACAATCCGGTATCTCTCTCGCAAGACGAGATTAGCAGGGTTGTGCTTCCACCAAAGGATCAAAAAGTACAAATAACTTATTATAAACACTCTAGTATTCTATGCAAATTAAAAACTGAAGATGAGGTCGATTTGGCTATTGATCAATTAAGCGCCATAGAAGAAGACGCTGAGAAGCAAGCCGAATCGGCAGATGTGCAATTTGAAAGACAATTAAGAAAGCACGCATGGAGAAAGCATAACAAGAAGAGTGCAAGACAGGTGGTAGTCTTAGGCCTTATTCTGGGTACAGTTTTCATTTTCGGGATAAACTACTGGGAACGACCGATTCCCAAAGAGAAAGTGACATCAACCAAAGCTGTTTATCAGTATAATGAAAAATGGGGATATAGAGGGTCGGTAAAAAAGATATTCCTTTATTTTGAAGATCTGGAGCGAAAGGAGATCAATAGATCATGTGTAACGCAGGATCTCGTTAATAAAGTGGACGAGATAGAGTCTGGTACGACCATCAAGGTTTGGTTACATCCAACAGAGGACACAATTCTGCAATTAGAAACCAGTGATGGGATGGTGATATCTTATGATGAGGTTATGGAGAAATACCGAATCGATAGAATCGGGTTTACGATATTGGGAGTATTTGCCTATGGATGTGCGGCATATGCTGCAATCATGATCTCACGTAATGGTGGGCGTAGATCAAAGCAGACTGTGGAAACCTTTGATATAAGATCAGAAATATCAAGGAAATAATAGAAATGGTGAGCTGATATGACCCAAACCGATCTAATTTAATTAGCAGAAAGGCCATGAAAGACCGTACCATCCTGCATTGTGATATGAACAGCTTCTACTGTTCGGTGGAGCTCCTGGAACATCCGGAGCTCCGGGACAAGCCGACCGCCGTCTGCGGCGACCCGGAAGGCCGGCACGGGATTATATTGGCCAAAAACGAGGCGGCCAAGAAATACGGGATCAAGACGGCGGAGACAGTCTGGCAGGCCAAGCGCAAGTGTCCGGACCTGAATTTCCTGCCGCCGCATCACGATAAATACCATCACTACTATCAGCTGATCAACGCCATTTACCAACAGTACACGGATCTTGTGGAACCATTCAGCGTCGACGAGTCCTGGCTGGACGTCACCGGGAGCCGCCGGCTCTTCGGCTCCGGGGTCGAGATCGCCGACGAGATCCGCGCGCGGGTGAAGCGGGAGCTCGGCCTGACCCTTTCCGCCGGCGTTTCCTTTAATAAAATCTTCGCCAAGATGGGGAGCGAATACAAGAAACCGGACGCGACGACGCTCATCTCGCGGGAAAATTATCGGGATCTGCTTTGGCCGCTGCCGGTCGGCGAGATGTTCTTCGTCGGCTTCGCCACGGCGGAAAAGCTGAAGGGCGTGGGAATCAAGACGATCGGCGAGCTGGCGAACGCCGACCGCGCTTCCTTACAGAAGCTGCTGGGGAAGCAAGGCCCGGTCCTGATCGATTACGCGGCCGGACGCGACGAATCGCCGGTGGCGCTGTTCTCCCAGCGGGACCAGATCAAATCCGTCGGCAACGGCATCACCTTCCGCCGCGACCTGACCAGTGAAAGCGATATCCTGACCGCTTTGACCGGGCTTTCCGATACGGTAGCCGGGCGGCTCCGTAAGCATCAGCTGAAGTGCGGGGGCGTGAAGGTCGATATCCGCGACCCGCAGTTTAACGACGTGTCCCGGCAGCGGCAGATCGAAGTCCCGACGAATCTCGCCACGGAGATCAAGCAGGAAGCACTGGCCATCATCCGCTCGTTCTGGCCGGCCGGTAAGCCCATCCGCCAGATCACGGTGACCGCGATCAATCTCTGCGGGGAGAACGACGACGAACAGCTTTCCTTCTTCGGAACGGGCGGCACGCTGCTGGGCGGAGCCGGCGCCGGGGAGAAACAAGAGTCGGCTTCGCGGGAATCCGTGGAGCGGACGATGGATGAGATCCGGGCGAAATTCGGTAAGTCGGCGATCCAGTTCGGACAGGTGATCGATAACGACATCGGGCTGGACGTGTAAATCGAAAACAAAGGCGCCGTCTCAAGACCATTGAAGTTTTGGGGCAAGCCTTCTATCGTGACACGCCTCTCTGCTATAATGTTCAATAAAATCTATTTTCAGCATTTATAGAACAGAATATGACTATAAAAAGACTTCAAGTGAACAGATACGCAGAGAGGTTGTTCACTTGAAGCCGTTTTCTGCCATAGTGGAACAGTTTTTTGTCATTTTTAAGCATTACGGAACAGCCCTGTATGATGCTTTGATCGGCAGCGGATCAGTACTGGAACTGCGCGGATTCTTCGATCTGGAAGATCGCGCGGTTTTCTTTTTTGGCCAGGATGCGCATCATTTCCTTCATGGAAGCGGTAGAACGGGAATCGTTCTCATACTGCTGGAGCATGGCCGTCGTGAGGGGGCGCAGCATGATGTCGCCTTCGTAATTCTCGTTCTTCCCGAAGAGATTCTCGAATTCCGAACGTTTGGTGCGGTGGCCGAAGAGGCTGGCGTCATCATCCTGTTCCACGTCGATGACGAGGGCTGACAGCACTTCCGTCTTGGTGTTCAGCGGTTCAAAGCCCAGGCCCAGGAAGAGGGGGTGGAGGATCTCGTGGAGCCGTTGCAAGAGGTCGGAAGTATTGAGATCGAGGAATTCCTCATAATCGAGAAGCTCTTCCCCAAACTCACGCAGCACTGTGTTTTTCATCGTTTCTGCTTCCGCGTCGCTGTCCGTCTCTTTACGGTCATAGTATTCCTGCAGCGGCTGGTAGGAACCGGCTGGCACGACGTGGTAATTGCCCATACCTTCGGCGACTTTCACGCCGCGCTTATGGAGCAGGAAGAAGCTGCGCTTGCGGCCGTGCTCGGCTTCGTCAACATCATCCACGACGTTCTTCAGGATCGTAAGGGTGTTGATGCCGATGCCGGGGAAGCGGTTTGTCGTGTCAAAAAGGTCTTTCTGGCGGAAGCGGACGGGAAGCGTCCGGGGGTTCCGCTCTTTTTTGCCGAGGATGCGGCGCACGTAAGCCATCTCAAAGCTCACATATTCGCAGGTATTGTAGAAGTCGAAGTAATGGCCTTCGGCGACGGTGATCTTAGGCATCTTCTTCGGCGCTGTCTCGACGGTGTCCAGGGCGTAGAGCGGGGCGTCGAAGAGGTTTTTCCCTAAGTGGAATTTGCAGTTATCCGCATAGCTTTCGGTCCGGTCCGGCAGGCGCGGGTTATAGGGGATGTTCTCCTGGGTGTCATGATAGCGTCGCGTGATGGCCGGCTTAAAGGCCGACAGGTGGAAGAAGTCCCCGTTCTCGTCCTTGCAGTTCACCCAGCCGTCGCGAAAGACCAGATGGCCGCCGTCCTCGGTGAATTCCCGGCAGCCTTCTTTCTCGCGGTACTGTTCCTTATACAGGGCGAGCGCGTTTTCCATGAAGAGATTGCGGTCGGCGGCGATCGCATCGATGGTCTTCTTCATATTGTTCAAGCGCTCGTCGAATTTCTCGCGCCGGAGCTGGTTCCGGGTGATCGCCAGAAAGCCGGCGATGGTCAAAAGGATCTGCAGGATCCCGGAATAATCGTTGATCCAGGTCCAGATCTGTCCAATCAGGTTCATATCGTTTCTCCTGTCAGGAAGTGGCGGCGGTCGGCTGGTTGCGCCCGCTGGCGCCTGTTTGCGCTAGGTTGCGTCTTTTTGCGGTTTGCGGTTCCGGCTTAGAGGAGCAGGCTCTGCCCGGTCATCTCTTCCGGCTGCGGCAGACCCATGAGGGCCAGCAGGGTCGGGGCGATGTCACAAAGCGCGCCGCCTTCCTTAAGCTGGCGCGGCGCCTGGGCGATGTGGACGAGGGGCACCGGATTCAGGGAATGAGCGGTAACGACGTTCCCATCGTGATTCAGCATTACATCGGCATTGCCGTGATCCGCCGTCAGGAGGATCTGGCCGCCTTTCGCCAGGACGGCCTTTACGATCTGCGGGACGCAGGCGTCCAGGGCTTCGATCGCTTTTACGGCAGCGGTCATGATCCCGGTGTGGCCGACCATATCGGCATTGGCGAAGTTCAGGATGATGCAATCATACTGTTCGGATTCGATCGCTTTCAGCACTTCTTCCGTCACCTGGTAGGCGCTCATCTCCGGCTGCAGGTCATAGGTCGCAACTTTCGGTGAAGGAACCAGGATGCGGTCTTCGCCTTCGTTGGGGGCCTCCACACCACCGTTAAAGAAGAAGGTGACGTGGGCGTATTTCTCAGTCTCCGCGATGCGCAGCTGTTTGAGTCCCAGCCCGGACAGGTATTCGCCCAAGGTGTTGTGCGGATGTTCCGGCGGGAACGCGACAGAAACGTTCGGCATCTCCGCATCATACTGAGTCATGCAAACATAAGAAATATCAACAGGTTTCGCATCTCTTGTAAACCCGCTGAAATCATTGTCAACAAAGGCGCGGGTGATCTCACGGGACCGGTCGGGACGGAAGTTATACATGATCAATCCATCGCCGGAACAGACGGCAAGATCCGCATCTGTATTGCCATTGGCTTTGCCGCTGACGCAGGTCGGCAGGACGAATTCGTCGTTTTCATCGCGCTCGTAAGCGGCTTTGATCGCATCACCGGCGGTGGCGACCCGCACACCATCCCGGTTCACCATCGCCCGGTAGGCCTTCTCCACGCGCTCCCAGCGTTTGTCGCGATCCATCGCGTAATAGCGGCCGCTAACGGTGACGATCTGGCCGAGCCCGAGCGCGCCCATGAAGCTTTCCAGTTCCTCGATATAGGTCAGCGCGCAGCGGGGCGGCACGTCGCGTCCGTCCAGGAACGCGTGCACATAGACCCGGGAGAGGCCTTCTTTTTTCGCCATCTCCAGCAAAGCTTTCAGGTGATTGATATGACTGTGTACGCCGCCGTCGGAAAGCAGTCCGAGCAGGTGCAAGGCGCTGTTATGATCTTTTACGTGCCGCATGACCCCAAGCAAAGCCGGGTTCTGCAGCATGGTGCCTTCTTCCGCAGCCTTGGTGATGCGGGTCAGCTCCTGGTAGACGACGCGCCCGGCGCCGATGTTCAGATGACCCACTTCGGAATTGCCCATTTGTCCTTCCGGCAGACCCACGGCCAGCCCGCAGGCCTTCAGCTCAGTATGCGGATAGATCATAAAGATACGGTCGAGCTCCGGTTTATAGGCCTGGGCGATAGCATTGCCATACGTTTCGTGATTAATCCCGAAACCGTCGAGGATCATCAGCATCGTGGGGCGTTTTTCTATTTTCATGATCGCGACTCCTTAGGTGGTTTGTTCAAAAATCAGTTACTCTTCATTATACACCAAAGCAGTTTTTCCGCGGTATTGAAAATGCGAGTAAAAACGAACTATTTGCAACTTTGAAAATGAGGCAAAAAAGAGGTGATTTGCAATAGGGCGGATCTGCCGCTTAATCCGGGAACCCGGTCTTGGCGCTGATGTCGGCGCCACAAGCCCGGGCTTCGGACCAGCAAAGCTGCAGATTATAGCCGCCGGTCGGCCCGTCGGCATCGACCGCTTCCCCGATCGCGTAAAGGCCGGGATGCTCTTTTAAGGCCATGGTGCGAGGATCGAACGCCGCAAGCGGAATGCCGCCGCGGGTCAGCATCGCCCGGGAATATCCGGCGATCTCACGCACAGTAAACGTTTCCCCGGTGAGGAGCGAAGCCAGGGCGGTGAATTCTTTATTGGATACTTCCGACGCTTTCTTTCCCTGCAATCCCAGACGCGCGAGAACCGTCTGCAGGAAGCGCCGCGGCAGCGCGGACCGTTGTAAAAGTAGCGCCAGCAATTCCGACCGGCTTCCCTGCGCGGCGACTTTCAAAGCGCCAAGCAATTCTTCGGCAGAATGCCCCGGCAGATAGGAGATGCGGATCTCGTCGCCCGGAGAGAGGGACGCGGAAAGATTGAGCACAGCCGGACCGGTCAGTTCCTGACGGGCGAATAACAAGGCGCCTTCGGAGGCCGGAATGCTTCGCTTTTTTTCGTCACGAGAACGGGCTGCTTTGTCAGTCGCCTGTGTGGTCACATCGATCTTGCCCAGAGCTTGTGAGTCGGTCCCTGTCGGAGCCTGCGGGATAGCGGTGATCCGCACGTGCGGAATGGAGATCCCGGAAAGCTCCCCGTACGGATAATCGCTTACCCGCATCGGCGTCAAAGCCGGCTTCCGTGGCACCAGGCTGATTCCCAGCGCCTCTTCCAGAATGAGGAAGAAACTGCCATCGGATCCGGTTTGGGGATAGGAAGCGCCGCCACAGGCAATGACGACGTGTCGTGCCCGGTAACGGTTCGGGACGGAGTTCTGCTGCGAGGCTGGGGAAGGCTTTTCCTGCGCTGCGGACTTTCGTGCTGTGTTTTCCTGCGCCGTGATCTCCCAAATATCGCCGGCCTGGGAAAGTCCGGTGACCTCCGCGTTAGTGCGGATGGTGAATCCATTGGCAACAGCCTGTCGCAAAAAGATCTGGCGGATCTCTTCGGCCTGGTTGCTGGCAGGGAAGACCCGGCCGTCTTCTTCGGTGCTGGTGCGGACGCCCTGTTGCTCCAGAAAACGCAGAAGGTCCAGATTGCCATATTTATAAAGGATGGAACGTAAAGCCCGGCCGCTTTCCCCGTAAGCCGGGAGCAGTTCTTTCATGGTACCGGCGTGCGTGATATTACAACGGCCACCGCCCGTCATCAGGAGCTTGGTGCCGGGACGGCTGGTCTTTTCCAGGATCAGTCCGCGGAAGCAGTTGCTCTTGCCGGCTGACGGTGACCCGTCTTCAGGCCTATAGTCAACCAGTGGCGTCATACCGGCCGCCAGCATCAAGCCGGCGGCGCCGCCACCGATGATGAGCATGTCATAGATTACATCCTGTGTATTTCGCATAGAGAACCATCCCCATCCAATGCAGCGATCTGTCCACAAATCAGTATAGCACAACCAACGCGGCAGGATGTAAAAGGCTTTGATAAAAGGTATATTGCAAATCAAGTTAAAAAAGGGCGATTTGCATTGCAAATGAGGCTGAAAAAGAAGCGATTTGCAATAGACGCTTGCCCGGGCGGAGGACCAGGAAGCGGTGGAAGGGGGACATGGTTAATGATATAATCAAAGCATGAGTGAAATCAGATGGAATGAAGAACAACAGCAGGCGATCAGCCTGCGACATAAGAATATCCTGGTGGCGGCAGCCGCCGGATCCGGGAAAACGGCCGTACTGGTAGAACGCATCCGCCGTCTGGTGGTGGAAGAGGACGTGTCGCCGCGGGAGCTGCTGGTCTTAACGTTCACGAACGCGGCGGCCGCGGAGATGAAGGATAAGATCCGCCGGGCGCTGACAGAGGAGGCCAAACGCCTGCAGCAAAGCGACCCGCGGAAAGCGGCGGGTCTGCGGGCCAAACTGAAGGAACTGCCTACTGCAGACATCAGCACCTTCCATTCCTTTGCCTTGAAGATCATCCGGCGCTTTTTCTATCTGACAGATCTGGAACCGGGTTTTACGGTCTGCGATGAAACGCGGGCTCTTTTGCTGCGCGAAGAAGCTTTGGACCTGCTCCTGGAGAGTGAGTTCGCGGCCTCCGAAAACGTCACGGATATCACAAACGGCGCGAATTCCGAAAACGGCACGGCCGCTGCCAACGACGGACCTGTTGAGAGAGCCGCCGCTTCCGGAAACGGTTTCCTGACCTTTATGGATCACTTCGCCTCCGACCGGAATCCGCAGAAGGTGCGCGATCTGTTGACGGATTGCTACGATAAACTGATGGCCATGCCGCATCCCTGGAAGTGGCTGGATGAACAGTTGGAGATCCTGCAGGCCGGGAAAGAGGCCTTCGCGGAACAGAAACTCTGGGCAGCGATGCAAAAGGAAATCTGTAAAGACCTGGAAGCTGCTTTGAAGGCGATCCGGAGAGCGGAGGACGTCCTTTGGGAAGCGGGACTGGACCGGCACGCGCAAAAATTACAGGAAACGGAAGAGCGGACACTTCGGGAAGCGTTGAAACTGGTAATCGCGCCGGACGTTGCGGATGTGGCCGCGCTGCTTGCGCAATTGGATTTGTTGCTAGCGGCAGCGCCACCGCGACTCGCGGCCAATAAAGCCGAAAAGGGTGCGTTCGGACAAGTGAAAGACCGGGTGAAGCTTTGCCGGGATGAGGCGCATGCCTGCCTGAAAAACTTGCGCGAAGATTTCCTGGCTTTGCCGTTGGCCGAACAGATCCAGGATATGCGGGAGACCGGCGCGGACCTGGCGACGCTGACACGACTCCTGAAAGATCTGCACGCGCTCTATCATGAGGCGAAACAGGAGGCGCGGGTCGTCGACTTCAGCGATATCGAGCACTATTGCCTGGCAGTGCTGGAGCATGGCGACGGCGAGGCGGCGCGCGGGTACCGGGAGCGGTTTTCGCATATCTTTATCGACGAATACCAGGATACCAACATCCTGCAGGATGCGATCATCAGTCATCTGAAACGGGATGACGATCTGTTCATGGTCGGCGACGTAAAACAGAGCATCTATCGTTTCCGTCTGGCGGACCCGACGATCTTCCAAAAGAAATATAAGGACTACGCGGATGATCGGGATCCCTTATCCCAGGTGATCGATCTGAACTCTAACTACCGCAGTAAGGACAGTCTGGTACGCGGCATCAACCGGATCTTCCGCGATCTGATGCCGGATTACGACGAACGGGCGGAATTGCACACGGGCGACCCCTATCGCGGACCGCTCCTTTACGAGCCGCAGCTCACCGTATTGGCAACCGGTATGACCGGTACAGCTGGGGCGATGAGCACGGCTGGCGAGAACACGGCTGGTACAGAAAAAGGCGCAGCAAACGGCACGGCAAGCGGCCCCGCGACAGGCGCGTCGGGAGGCGCGGAAGCAGCTGCGGATCCTGCGGATGATGACGAAGACGGCGTCGCGATTGAAGATCTGAAAGCGACGGAACTGGAGGCGCTGCACGTCGCGGAGATCATTAAGGATACGCTGGGCATGCCGATCTGGGACACCAAGAAAGGAGCGGAGCGGCCCGTGACGGCGCGCGATATCGTCGTTCTCCTGCGCAGTGTAAAGAGCAATGCCGAGAGCTACGCCCGCATCCTGAAACAAAGCGGGATCGACAGCTTTGTGGAAGAAAGCGACGGCTATTTCGATACCATGGAGATCGGGGTCTTCATGGACCTGTTGGCCGTGATCGATAACCGGCGGCAGGATATCCCCCTGATCAGCGTTTTACATGCGGAGATCTTCGGCTTTTCGGCTGCGGAACTGGCCGCGATCCGCGCGCGTTACCCCAAGAGATCCTTCGCGGAGGCCTTCCTGGCCTGCGCCGGGCAGGGTGCCGGGAATACCGGGCAGACCGCCGGGCAAAACGGACAGCCGGCTGAACAGGACGCGCCAGACCCGCTGGCGGCGAAATGCCGGCAGGCGCTGGCGACCCTGGACGCCTGGCGGCAGATGGCGCGGGTCATGCCGCTTCCGGCTTTCCTC
>JAFRYQ010000104.1 GCA_017437565.1 Bacillota bacterium | reverse complement strand
GAAGCGCGCGGAGCACATGGCGGTCCGCGAATGTGTCGGCTATTATCTCTTCACCCACCAGCTCATGGAAGTGACCGGTCTGGATGCCGCCGCTTTCCTGGATCACATCTATCCCAACGACAACGCCGGCCACGCTGTCCATAAGGACCGCTATACCACCATGCTGAACGAGCAGGGCGAGATCATCGACGACGTAGTCGTCATGCGTCTGGATGAAGGCCGTTACTGGGTCTCCACCCTTTACGGCACCCAGGCCGACGACTGGTTCTACTTCCATTCCGACGGCTTTGACATGGATTATACCGAAGTCACCGAAGACTGGCATATGTTCAGCATCCAGGGGCCGAAATCCGAAGAAGTGGTCAACAGTCTGCTGGAAAGCGGCGCCGCTGACTTGAAGTTCTTCAACAGTAAAGAGGACGTGATCGCCGGTAAGGACATCATTCTGAACCGCGGCGGCTTCACCGGCGAAAAATACGGCTATGAGGTCTACTGCGCGGCGGATGACGCCGACGAGGTGGAAGAAGCGATCGCGGCGGCCGTAAAGGCGGCCGGCGGCCGGGAAATCACCGAATTTCAGGTCTTCGCCTGGACGCTGCCCACTGAAGCCGGGTTCTACTATATGCGCGATCTCGCCCATACCAACCCCTTCGAAGTCGGACTGGCTGACAAGATCAATTGGGACAAGGACTTCATCGGCAAGGATGCCCTGCTGAAGATCCGTGAAGCAGGCCCCGCCCGCGAGATGGTCGGTTTCGAAGTCTGTGACGCCAATCCGGATTTCTACATCCGCGCTAAACAGTACGGCGGCCCCGGCGAACCGGTCTATATCGAAGGCGAGCCGGAAGAGATCGGCCGCGTCTCCAAAATGGTCTATTCCTACGTGAAGGACGTCAACAACGGCTATATCCTGGCCCAGAAGGACAAACTCCACGTCGGCGACCGGATTAAGATCCACGGTTACGACTGCGTGATCACCGAGAAGAACTGGCTGTAGGAGTTCGCTTCTGGCGGCAGATTATTGCGCCGGCGGCAGATAATTGCGTTGGCGATTACCGGATCAGGAATAAAAAGAGCCCACATGACGGCATCTGCGGTCTGCGGGCTCTTCTTTTCGATAGGTGATATGACTCGGTTGGATTCTCTTTTCCTATTTTTTCTTGAGCGAAGAGAGCATACTCCCAATCAGTTCGGAAGTATTCGTAACCGCCGCGTCATTTCCGAGGGATTTCCCGGCTTTTTTGATTTCCTCGAACTGGGTCGGCGTGAGGTTGATCCCGGTATTATAGCTACCGATCACACTCTGTATGGCCGCCTGCAGGAGCCGGACGTCTTTTTCCTCCATGGAGCCCGGGAATTTCGTCTCGATCTTCATATGCGGCCGATCGTAGGGCATACGGAGGATCCAGGAATCCGTTTTACCATCGCTGCCTTTCCGTTCCTCGACTTTGATCAGGTCATAATAGCGCCGGCGGCTCATTTCCGGGTTGTCTTGGAAGGTGCCGCTGGCCAGGAACCGATCCGTCTCACCGTATGGGATCACGTCCCTCATCTGGTATACGTAATGGTTGGGATAGGCTTTGGTCTCCGGCGTCTCCAAAGCGAATTCACCGGTCTGCAGATTGTCATAAAACGTCCATTCTTTCCCGAGCGTCATGCGACTGGTTTTCCGGAATTGGAATTGGACGTCCTGAAAATGTGCTTCGCTCTCCTTCATGTCCGAAAACAACTTCTCGACTTCGTCTTTGGTCATCTCTGCAACATGGATAAAAGGGTGACCGTTTTTCTGGCAGTCCGTACACAGGAATTCACCGCTTTTGATCTTGATACGGCTCAGGGCACCGACTCTTTTTCCGCAGCAAAAGCATTCTTCTTTACTGAAAAGTCCCATGTTCAATTCCTCCTGTTCTTGGTAGCGGTGCGGCTATGGTGTGACCTTCACCTCGCCGGCCAGCACCCGCCGGTAATCAGCGAGATTGTGTTTCAGCAGTTCCGGAATGTCGAGTTCATACGGGCAGCGGCTGGCACAGACGCGGCACTCGATACAGGTTTCGATCTTCGCCATCTCCTGCTGCCATTTCTCCGTCAGCCAGGCGGAAGACGGCGCGCGCCTGAGAAGCAGAGACATGCGCGCGCACTGGTTGATGACGATGCCCTGCGGACAGGGCATGCAATATCCGCAGCTACGGCAGAACTCACCGGAAAGCTCCTCGTGTT
The DNA here is from genome assembly GCA_017437565.1 of Bacillota bacterium. Lineage (GTDB taxonomy): Bacteria > Bacillota > Clostridia > Peptostreptococcales > Anaerovoracaceae > Eubacterium_B. The sequence goes on along the minus strand of JAFRYQ010000104.1, from coordinate 3,472 downwards.
CCTTCTCCAGGAAGGCCGCGATCTCCTCTGTCATCTCCGGCTCGTGCTCCATGAAGAAGAGCCAGTCGTCGAGTTCTTTCTCCTTCTGGATGCCCCAGATCGGCAGCACGTTATCGAACTGATAGATGAAGTTCATCGCCGCGTCGGCACGGTTGATCAGCCCGCCGGCCAAAGCTTTCATGGCGATGAATCCGACGTTCTTCTCCTTACAAAGCGCGACCAGTTCCTTCTCCTTATCTCCCGAAAGATAGCTGAAGGGGTACTGAACGGTCTCATACAGTCCGGAGTTCACCGCGTCAAAGGCAACGTGGATCTTATGCGCCGTGATGCCGATGTGACGGATCTTCCCCTGCGCCTTAGCTTCCAGCATGCACTCGTACATCCCAGTCCCGTCGCCCGGCGCGAAAGCCTGCGCCGCGCAGTGGAACTGATAGATATCGACATAGTCCGTTCCCAGAAGCGTCAGCGAGGTCTCCAGATCCTTCCAGAACTCTTCCGGTGTCACAGCATGCGTCTTGGTAGCGAGGATGATCTTATCCCGCATGCCGCGGAAGGCCTCGCCGACCTTCTCCTCGCTATCGGTATAATTCCGCGCGGTATCAAAGAACCGGATCCCGCCATCATAAGCTTTACGCAGCAGCTTCACCGCTTCTTCTTTACTGATGCGTTGAATCGGCAGCGCTCCGAACGCATTCTGCGGAACGCGGATACCGGTGCTTCCCAATACGATTTCTCTCATAACTATTTGCTCCTTTATTACTTGAATGTCTTGATCAGCTTGCCACTCTCTACACCTATTATAACCAAATCCCCCCTAGTTTTCATCGCTTTCTTCATCGAACTGCTTCAAAATTCCTCTACGTGGTGCGATTCCTCCAGTAACCAGCAGCCAACCAAGCGCCGGACGGCACGCGAAAGGCCGCCCAACGCCGGGTAAGTGGCGCGGGCGGCCCCTCTATATCTAACATCGCGATGCCTCACACAGGAGCGATGGGGCTCCTCATTCGCTGTCTGTCGTTTTACTACTCTGTTTTCTCTGCTTCCTGCTCTATAGCCTTCTCCGCTGCTCTCTCTCCAGCCTGCTGGGCAGTCTGGCCGGCAACTTTCTCCGCGGCCTTCTCGGCTTTGCGGGCGGCTTTCTCGGCTTTCTTCTGGGCCTTCCTGGCGCGGCGGGCCGCAGCCTTTTCCTCATTGCGGAAGCGGCGGATCAGGAAGATGATGACCAGGGCGATCACGATCAGGATGATCAAGGTCGGAAAGAAATAGATGAAGCCGATCACGAAGTCCTGCAGACCGTAGACGAATTCGTCCCAGGAATCGCCAAGGCTGTAAGTGAAGCGTTCCAGGAAGGTCTTCTGCGGAGCCGCCGAGTACTTCTGTACTTCATCCAGATAGATGTAGACGGTGGAGTAGCGTACCTGCTTATCCAGATAAGAGAGGTCCGTCTTATAGGAATTCAGGTAGCGTTCCACTTCCGTTAAACGACTTTCGACCGCGATCATATCCTCGATCGTTTCCGCCTTCTCCATCATCGCCAGCAGCCGGTCGCGCTCGATCTCATAAGCTTTGATGGTGGCTTCCGTATCGTAGTAGCGCTGGGTGACGTTTTCGGCGCTCATCGATTTATTGGTTACGTGACCGATCTCCTCGAGGCCGTTCAGGAAGTTCTGGAAACCGCCGGCCGGGATGCGGGCCGTGATGGAAGCATAGCGGTCGTCATTTACAGCTTCGTCATAGAACCAGTTATAGTTGTTGTTGCTCTCATTTTGGGATTCGATGAAGCCGCCGGCATCCGCCACGCGTTTCAGGATCTCGGCGAGCGCCTGGTCGTATTCCAGCGTCTGAATGCTGAGGTTGGCCGTATAGATCATCTTGGCGGAAGGATCGGGGATGTTCTCCTCCGTCACCAGGCTCCCCTCCCCGGGTTCCGGTGCCGGTTCCATCGGTTCCTCGATCTCATAGTCCGCTTCCTCAGCCCATTCTTCTTCCATCGGCATGGCACTGTCGGACTTGGCCTCAGCTGCAGCCTGCGGCGCGGCGCCGGGGTAGTAATTGGCGGACCCGCTGGAAGCTGCCCCGCTCTTACCACCGCCGCAAGCCGCGAGCATCGTCACCAGGAGCAAAGCGGTCAGCGCGAGCGCTGCGTAACGAAATATTCTCTTTCTATTTTTCATGGGATCTCCTCCTCTTCACGTCTTTGCAATTCCCTTTCATCCCAATACTAACGGAAATCGTTCCGGCGTCACACATTTCATTAACTGAACCATTCATTCTAACCACGTGTTCCTTAAGATGAATTCCCGAAATCGTGGCAATGCGAGTTCCACATATCCATATGCAGGGGCTGTGATCAGACCACTACGAAGCAGTCTTTTGCGATAGATGTTAAAGAGATTTGATTCCAAATCTTTCACACGACGAATGTTTTCCACTTTCCCATCTTCCGCTACAGCCATAGAAAACAAAACCTCCTGGTCCTTTGGAGACAGTTCGCTCCAGATCTTCTCATAAACGTACTCTTCCAGGAACGCGTCAAAATCAAGGAGCACCTCCTGCCACGGCTGATTCCGCACCCAGCAGAGGTATCCCAACACTTGAAAAGCAAACGGATACCCTTTCGTTTCTTTAGCCATAGACATGGCTTCCTCCTGTGGCAACGCGAATACTTCTTGATATTTCTGTGCACAGCGAAGCGCATTCAGAGGTTTCAAATCCACCTTTGGAGCACGATAAAGAAATGTCAGGTTTTTACTATTCTGCAGTTGGGCAATATTTTCATAAAGGCCGGTCATTAAAAGAAAAACGTTCAGATTTTCTCTAATAAAAATCTGGAACTGGCTCGCAAATGCCCGAAAACGCGGTGTTGCCGACGCCTCATCTACCGTAATCAAAACCCGTTTACCCGAATGCCAGATGCGTTCCAACATCCTGCGCAGCGCGACAACGATATCGGTGATCGGCGGTTCTCCGTCGATTTCGATGCCAAAACCTAAAAAGGACAGATTGATCTTAGCGTCTCGAAATAATTCAAAAAGCTCACGACGATTACTCAATTCGGCTGCCAACTGATGTAAAAGATCCATCTCCGGATTCAAATCAACAACGATCCACTCGCGCCGACTACGCAAATCATTCGCAATCGTCGTCAGAGCAACCGTTTTTCCCGCGCCTCTTACGCCGGTAATCATACACACTTGATAAGCAGGATTCTCTGCTGTAAAACTGTCCAGAATCTCACGATTCTGGTAATCACGGTCGATTAGGCTCAAGGGCTCTTTCCCAAATGATAAAGAAAACGGATTCTGCATCACGTCGTATCTCCTTTCTGCAAACTCCGTTTTCATTATATATCGCTTTATATTCTTATGCAACTTTATATAACCTTATATAACTTTAAATTCCTTATATATCTTTATATAATCTTATATAACTTCCGCCCTAAAACTCCTTCTTTGCCATAATGTGTTCCGCG
>JAFRYQ010000103.1 GCA_017437565.1 Bacillota bacterium | reverse complement strand
CTGGGATTCGCGGTCCTGGATGCTGACACCAAGGTGATCTTTACGGTCGCGTCGGTCGCGATCGGCATCATCCTGGTCTGCTACGGATTTAAGATGAATCAGGTTTTCCAGTGGTTCATCGACGGGGCGAAAGGAGCTATGGACGTCATCCTCATCCTGATGGCGGTCGGCACGGTAATCGGTACCTGGATCATTTCCGGTACGATCCCGACCATCATCTATTACGGACTGAGCTTCCTGACGCCGTCCACCTTCATGATTTCCGGATTCGCTCTCTGCTGCATCGTATCGTTCTTCATCGGCAGTTCTTATTCCACTCTGGCCACGATGGGCGTGGCCCTTATGGGCATCGGCATGGGTATGGGCGTCAACCCGGCGATCACCGCGGGCGTCGTCCTTTCCGGCTCGCTCTTCGGCGATAAGATGTCGCCCTTCTCGGATACGACCAATATGGCGCCGGCCGTTTCCGGAACCACCGTATACCGTCATATCAACTCCATGCTCTATACCACGGTGCCGGCAATGATCCTCACCATCATCATCTATCTCGTCATCGGCGGACGCCTGGGCGCGCAGGGCGCGGACCTGGAACAGGTCGAACTGATCAAGAACGGCCTGCAGGCCAATTTCCACATCACGCCGGTTCTCTTCATCATCCCGGTCCTGACGGTCGCCATGATGCTGATCAAGCTGCCGCCGGTCATCGCGCTCCTTGGTTCGGCCTTCATCGCCGTCATCTTCGGCCTCATCTTCCAGGGTGAGCATTCTACTCCGATTGAGATCCTGAGCGCCATCGGCAACGGCTACAGCGGAGATTCCGGTGTTGCTGATATCGATCGCCTGATGAATCGTGGCGGAATTGGTGGTATGATGGAGACGGTAGCCTGGACGATCCTGACGCTGGGCATGGGCCAGATGCTGAAGGAATCCGGTATCATCAGCGCCTTCCTTGACCGTCTGCTCGTCAACGTCAAGAAGCCGCGCGGTGCCGTACTCAGCACCCTGCTGTTCTCGCTGATCACGTCCATGCTGACGGCTTCGCAGTACCTGGCGATCATGCTCCCCGGCATGATGCTGAAAGACAAATACGAAGAAGTCGGCCTCGAAAAGAGAGTCCTCTCCAGAACCCTGGAAGACGGCGGTACGATGTTCAGCTTCCTGGTACCCTGGGATACGGCCGGTATCTATGCTTCTTCCGTACTCGGCGTAGCCACGCTGGCTTACGCGCCTTTCGCCTGCCTGCTCTATCTCTGCCCGATCATCGCGGCGGTCTATGCTTGCACGGGCTTCGCGCTCTTTAAGGAGAAGAAAGAAGCGGCGGCGGAAACGGCGGCCTGAGATCGCGCGGATCAAAGCTGATCCAGAAAGGAGTTTACTGAACATGTATCAACAGAAAACCGGAAAAGTGGCCGTCCCGGAAGGAAAGAAGATCATCGTCCACATCGGCTTTGACTTCGACTCTTCTTCCGTCTGGATGGAATCCTTCGGCAAGACCTCGCCGGTCTATACGTCCCGCGGGGAATACGGGGCTATCGTCGGCGTTCCGCGTGTCCTCGACCTGATGGATAAATACAATTTCAAGGGAACCTTCTTCGTTCCCGGCCATACCGCCGATACCTTCCCCGAAGTCTGCCAGGAGATCGTTCGTCGCGGACACGAGATCGGGCATCACGGCTATATGCATGAAGACCCGACGGATCTTCCCTATGACGAGGAAGAAGCCATCATGGTCAAGGGCCTGGAGGCTTTGGACAGGATCGGGGTCAAACCGGTCGGTTACCGTTCGCCGGGCTTTGACTTCAGCCCCAATACGGTGGAGATCCTGGAGAAATACGGCATTAAATACGACAGCAGCCTGATGGGGAACGATTATTACCCCTATTGCCCGGCGCCCTGCACGATCCATTTCGATCGCGCCAACGAATTCGGCGAGCCGGCTAAACTGGTGGAAATGCCGGCATCCTGGTTCCTGGACGATTTTCCGCATTCCGAGTTCATCATGACCCGGACGGGCATGAAGCCGCAGAGCCAGATCTTTGAGATCTGGAAGACGCATTTCGATTACGGCATCACGCATACCCAGAACGGCATGATGGCGGTCTGCACCCATCCGCAGGTCATCGGCCGTCCGCATAATATCACGATGCTAGAAGAGTTCATCAACTATATCCTGGAACGCGGCGCCTGCATCATGCCGCTGAAGGACATCTACGAGCGCGTCTCGTTCTAATCAGGGCAGTCAGCGTAATAAGAAAGGGCGAGGGGTCTCTCTTGCCCTTTCCGGTTTATGGGAGGAACTGTGGACAAGATTTACTATAACGGCAAGGTCAGGGCGATCGATAAGGAAAACCGGGTCTATGAGGCCATTGGCATTCAGGACGGGCGGATCGCCTTCCTGGGCAGCAATGAAGAGGCGCGGGAGCTGCCCGCGGCGGAAAAGACCGATTTGAACGGGAAGACTGTCTTGCCGGGCTTTATCGATTCGCATCTGCATATGCTGAACTACGCGTTCGTGAAGAGCTCTTACCGGATGGCCGGCGCGGATTCCATTGAAGGGATCATCGCGGAAGGCCGGCGGCGCCTGGCCGGCGGCGGCTTTGGCGGCGGCAAATGGCTTTATGGACGCGGCTGGGATCAGAACCTCTTCCGCGAGGAGAACCGCTTCCTGGAGATGGCGGACCTGGACCGGATCTCGACGGAAGTCCCGATCCTGTTCATCCGTAACTGCGGGCATATTGCGGCTGTCCATACACCGGCCTTGGAACAAGTACTGGCGTCCCCCGGCATCGAAGCCTACCTCAGCCAGATCGACCAGGAACGCGGCCTCTTGACGGAAGCATCGGTTAAATCCTGCTATAACGTCATGAAGAAACCGACGGTCGCCGAGATCCGGGAGATGATCCTGAACGTGCAGGAGGATTTCGTCCGCTGCGGCATCACGATGATCGGCAGCGATAATTTCCTGTCGCTCCCGGGGCGGGACGGGGACGCGATCATGCAGGCCTTTAGCGAGCTGGAAGCGGGGGGCCAGCTGATCCTGCGGGTACAGGAACAGCCTTCCTTTACGGCCCTTGCCGATCTGGAGCGGTTCCTGGCAGCCGGCCATCGCACCGGCGACGGCGGCGACTATTACCGGATCGGACCGGTCAAGCTCTTCCAGGACGGCTCACTGGGGGCCCGGACGGCTTTGATGAACGAGCCGTATGAGGGCACGGAAGAGACCGGGACGATGATCCACGACCAGGAGGAGCTGCAGGCGCTCGTCGATAGCGCCTACCGCGCGGGTTGCCAGATCCTGGTGCATACCATCGGCGACAAAGCGTCCGACATGGTGGCGGCGGCTTACGCCCAAGCCATCGAGACCTACGGGAAGCGGGACGCGCGCCTGGCTATCAACCACCTGCAGCTGGTCAGCCCAGGACTCTTCGATAAGATGAAAGAATACGATATGCTCGCCTATATCCAGCCGGTCTTCGTGGCCAGCGATAAGGGAATCGTGGAGGGCCTGGTCGGGAAGGAACGGGCAGACCGCTCTTACGCCTGGAAGACCATGCTGAAGAAGGGGCTCACGCTTTGCGGAGGTTCCGACGCGCCGGTGGAATCCTTTGATATCTTAGCCAATATCGAGACGGCGCTGACGCGGGACCGCATCGGCGAATGCACGGAAGGCTGGCATCCGGAAGAGAAACTGACGATGGAAGAGGCCATGCGGGCCTTCACCATCGATAATGCCTACGGTATGTTTGAAGAGGACCGGGTCGGCAGCCTGGAAATCGGTAAGCTCGCGGACCTCGTGATTCTGGAGCGTGATCTCTTTACGGAGGATCCGCACCGGCTCCACGAGATCGGCGTCGCGGCAACCGTCGTCGGTGGCAGGGAGGTCTATTGCAAGGAGGACGAGCGTCATGAATAAATATTTTCCGCATCTTTTTTCACCGCTTACGGTCGGCCGGATCCATCTGAAGAACCGCATCGCCATGTCGGCGATGCATACCTGCTATTTCCGGACGGACGGCACGCTGTCGCCGAAAGCGCGGGCTCATTATATCGAGCGCGCCCGGGGCGGCGTCGGCCTGATCGTGACGGAAGTAGCCAGTATGGAATGGCCGCTCGGGCGCGGCAGCAAGCGCGAACCGCGTTGGAACGACCCCACGACCCTGAACGAATGGGCGGACGTCGTACAGACCGTTCATTCCTTTGGGACGAAGATCATCGGCCAGCTGAATCACGGCGGCTTTATCGCGCCGCCGGAGTTCAATAACGGCGAACAGTCGGTAACGGCCTGGGCGGAAGGCGGTGAAAGCGCCGTCACGAGCGAATACCATCAGGCGCGGACGATGACTTTGGAAGAGATCCGCCATATGGTGAAGATGGCCGGCGTCTGCGCAGCGAATATCAATGATTGCGGATTTGACGGCATTGAATTCCACGCCGCGCACGATTACCTGTTCAATGAGTTCTTAAGCCCGCTCACGAATAAGCGGGACGACGATTATGGCGGCAGCCCCGAGAACCGGGCCCGCGTCCTTCTGGAATGTATCCGGGAGGCCAAGGCGGCGCTGGATCCGGGCAAGATCATCAGCGTCAAGATCCCGGTCT
>JAFRYQ010000102.1 GCA_017437565.1 Bacillota bacterium | reverse complement strand
GATAAATCCATGGCCACCATCAATTACGTGAAGGCCAACCTGCCGGCGGGCAAGACGGTCTATATCCTCGGCGGCCCGGGTTCGGTACCGGACGTCGTGGTAACGACGCTGACCAAGGCCGGCTATAAGGTCGAGCGGCTCTGGGGCCAGAACCGCTACGGTTCCAACCTGGCCATCCTGAAGAAGGCGCAGGTCCCGGCGGGAACGGACTTCATCGTCTGTACCGGGGCCCAGTTCGCGGATGCCCTTTCGGCCTCGGCGACCGGGAAACCGGTGCTGCTGGTGGCGGGGAACAAGCTGACGGAGGACCAGAAAGCCTATCTGAAGGGCGTGAAGGCCAAGAGCTTCACCATCGTCGGGACGGCATCTGACGTCGCGCCGGCGATCGAAACGGAACTGAAGACCTACGCGCCGGTGACGCGCCTGAACGGGGCAGATATCTATACGCGCTCCATCCAGATCGCCAAGAAGTTCTTCCCGGCCACCGTCAGCCACATCAATCTGGCCGACGGGCGCAATTTCCCGGACGCCCTCTGCGGCGGCCCGCTGGCGCAGAAGCTGAGCGGCCCGCTGCTCCTGACGGACGGGTCGGCGACTGTGAATGAAAAGATGAAGACCTACGCGACCGGGGCCAAGACCATTAGGGCGACCGTCTTCGGCGGCCCGGCTTCGGTGACCGACGCCACGGTGAAATACATCCTCAGCATGAACTAAGACCAGTAGGAGCAGCTGTTCCATGAAGCCGGGATTTTCGGGAAAACCTGTTCCGCGCAGGAACAGAATAAGGATAAAGGAGGGTCTGGCGATGAAAAAGTGGATAAGGACAATGCTGCTGGCGATCGTTTTAATGGTGTTATTCCTGCCGGCGATCTCTGAAAAGGCCGAGGCGGCGACCATTAAAGTCTCAACGTTGGAGGAACTCAGGGCGGCCGTACAGGTGCCACACAGCACGGTGCAGGTGCAGGCGGATATCAGCTGCAGCGACGGCTCCCTGGTGGAGATGGGGGCCGACGACGTGGTGCTGGACCTGAAGGGACATACGCTGACCAGTTCCGCCAAGAACTGCTCCATGTTCTATATTCATGCGGGACATTTAAAGATCTGCAACGGAACGATCGTCGGAACGAACGAGGATGTCGGCGGCTTTGGCCTGCACGGGAATACCAAGCTGGTTCAGCTGGAAGACCTGACGGTAAAAAACACCGAATACCTTATGATCGTTTCTGCTTCTTTCGGCGGGGTGCATGTAAACCGGGTCAATTATACACAGAATCAAAACGTTATCGACCAGTCCTGCGTCTATCCTTACGCGGAAGGAAAGCTCTATCTGAATGACGTGACGATAGAATGTTGGAACAGTCCGGCCTTTGAAATCTCAAACGGCGCGGAAGTCTATATGGGAAACGTCACGGCTGAGCGGAAAGGAACGACTTATGCCCCCCCGCTTCTCACGGAGAGAACATTGGCCTATCCGCGGCGATACAAGGATTATTTTCCGACCGAAGTGGTTCTGAAGCTGGACGGAACGACGGTTAACACCGCGCAGGCGTTGGGGAAAGGTTTCCGGCGCGGTAAAGAGGTCTACGTCATCGAGGGGACCAAGCTGGAAAGCACGATGACGAAAACCATTCCGATCAACACGATGTCAATCGCCATCACCGAGCCGAAAGCGGGGCATAAACCTGATTATGAACCGAAGATCCAGCCCGACAGCGCTTATCTGGCGGTCAACAACGGGTATTTCTATAACGACATACGCTGGTCGGACATCACGGAAAGCGCGATCGGGACGCGTCTGGATCCGGATAAAGATACTTTCAAACGCGGCCGGACTTATGAAGCGCTGATATACGTGACGCCGAAAGTCGGGTACTCTTTTTCGAAGGAGACCCAGGTCATGGTAAACGGGGAAGTCGTCCAATCCATAAACCGGCCGTCATTAAACCAGATCGCCATTTACTACACCTATACCATCCCCGAAGCCGCCGAATATGAAGGCGGGGAGTGCACGGTCGATATGACGGCGGGCAGCGTCGTTCTAACCGGGGAGAAAGCCAGCGCTTTCGTTATGACCGAGGCGAGAGTCCTGGCTATGGAGGAAGAAATAGTCGACATGGCAGTGGTCGGAACCGATAGGTTGATCCTGGACCTGGATCAGGATGAGCTCTGGGATGTCCTCCTCGTGGCCGTCATGCCAGATAAGCCGGAAGAGGTCGATAAGCTGAAAGTGACGATCTATAAACTGCCATATTGCGGCATAGTAAAAGGGAGTTTCAGCCAGACTGTGCCGGAAGAGTTTGCAGAAATTCTGGACGGGCTGGATCAGTATTGGTATCGGAAAATCACCTGGATCTTTTCCGACACGGTAGAGTCGCTCTATAAAGTCGGAAACATTGCGGATAAGACCTATACCGGGCAGGCTCTGAAACCGGCGCCGACCGTCCAGTTGGTCTGCGGGAACGATAAACTGACCCTGAAGAAAGGCGTGGATTATACCGTTTCCTATAAGAACAACACAAACGCCGGTACGGCGACCGTAGTCGTAAAAGGGAAGGATCTGCCGCTCGGCACCCTGAAGAAGACCTTTAAGATCCTGCCCGTCGACCTCGCCGCCGCGGCCACCAAGACCTCGGTCTCCGGCATCAAAGCCTCCTACGCCTATACCGGCAAAGCTATCAAACCGACGCCGACCGTAAAGGCCCTGGTCGGCGGATCGACCAAGACCCTAAAGGCCGACACCGATTACACGGT
>JAFRYQ010000101.1 GCA_017437565.1 Bacillota bacterium | reverse complement strand
CTTCTAAGTGCTGAATGATGTAGGATCCGTTTCAGCCTCCGGCAGATCTTACGTCATTGACCGGGCGGCAGGCGCAAATAATAAAAAACCGGGCTTGCCGATGAAAGCAAACCCGGAAATTGCTCGATTCTAAGTGGTTGTGTAACCGGCAGGGCCCAAGCGCTCCTGCTGCTGGCAGCGCGATCCGCTTTGATGCCTACCGTTCGGAACCGGCGCAGCGGCCGCTTAAGACGCCGCGGGCGAGGATATTGCCGCGCTCACCGCCGGAGGTGTCGAGTTCCCGCTCGATGACGGACATATAGGTATTGATATCACCGAAGGTGCCCGGCGTCGTATCCGGCGCCGCTTTTAAGGCGTAGACGTAAACGTCGAAGCGGCGGGTCCCATAACGGTGCGACATACCGCTGTACTCCTCGCAGGCGCCCTTCTCCAAGAATGGTTCCGTAACGTTCATTTCCCGCATATACATGCTGTTGGCCAGGCTCGGGCAGAACATGAAGACCGCGTATTCCGACGCGCCCTCCACCGGCTCCCAAGCCAGTTGCGGAGAAAGATTCTGTCCTTCTTCGAATTGGGTGACACTGACATCCCAGGAACCATCCGCGCTCAGATCTTCGGAAGTGATCGTAAATTCCGGCCAGTCGATCCGTTCAATCGACATCATGAAGTCCGCCAGCGCGTCACCTTCCTCTGCCGTGAAGCCTGGGAAAGCGTTGTCATAAGAACGGATCGCTTCTCCGGAATCATAGATGACGGTCAGTTCATAGCCATAGCCGGCCGGAATGCCCCGCGTCGTCGCGGTATAGCCGTTCTTACTGGCCATATTATATTCATCGATCACTTTCTGCAAATCAGAAAGGACGGAAAGCGGCGCCTCGAAATCTTCGTGGTTCATATCGTCTTCCACCACGCAGCGAACCGTATCGTCCAGCTTGATCAGATAGAAATAGTGATGTCCCTGCTGGGAATCATCGAATTCCACACGCGCGGAAATGATATTCTTGGACTCGATTTGGATCGGTGCTTCCGGCATGGTCACTTCATCGCTGACGACCTGTTCCGCCTCTTCATCCTCTTCCTGCTCGGCCTGGCCCGCGTTGGGATCCGCTGCCGGTTCCAGAGACGTCGTGTCGTCCTGGTTCCGGTGCTGACGCGGGAGCACATTAAGACCGCAGCCGCAGAGCAGCAGGACCACTAAGCTTATCGAAGTTGCTACAAGCAGTGCCCGTTTTCTCATTGAAAAATGTTCCTACCCCGTTTGAACATCCGTGCTGAAACCAGCGCTCTCCCCAGTCGGAAGGGACTCCCCCTTCTTACCAGTACTATATTAACGGTGGAATGGCATCATAAGGTGTACGCTTTATGAAGATTTTGCGAAAGTCACGATCCGGCCGGCGGCGAGAAGCTCCGCCTCTTCTTTTTCGTGAGTTACCAGGATGATCGTCTTCCCGGCTCCGCGGGTCCGCACGAAGCGCGCCGCCAGGCTTTTCGTCGCCGCGTCCAGCCCGCCGAAGGGTTCGTCAAGCAGGAGGACTTCACTTTCCGCGAGCAGCGCCCTGAGCAAAGCAGTCCGCCGTTTCATGCCGCCGGAGAAGTCCCTCGTTTTCTTCCCGCGCACGTCCGTAAGTCCGATCTCAGCAGCCGCGACGGCGATTTCTTTATCGCTTAAGGCCCGATTGGCCAGGCGGATATTCCCGGTCGCGTCCAGATCTTCACAGAGGCGGTCTTCCTGGAAGACCATGGCGATCCGCGCCGGGCTTTCGGGCTCCCCGCCAGCGATCCGCGCCGGGCTCTCGGGCTCCCCGCCAGCGATCCGCGCCGGGCTCTCGGGCTCCCCGCCAGCGATCCGCGCCAGCCTCTTGCCAGCCTCGTCCGCCTTCTCCTGCCGGTCGCTTCTTTCCTTTCGTACGCGGACGCTTCCCGCGTCCGGTTTTTCCAGGCCGGCAATCATGCGGATCAGCGTCGTCTTTCCCGCGCCGGACGGCGCCATGACGGCGATCGTCTCCCCGGGTGCCGCTGTCAGGTTGAAATCGCGCAGCACGTCTTTCCCGTCAAAGCTTTTCCCGACGTCCTGCAAAGCCACGAAAGCGCCGGTGCCGGGCGCCTCTTCCGCGCTGTTCCTGCCGATCTCTCCGCCGGTGTCGGTCAGCCCTTCCGCGCTGTTCCTGCCGGGCGCGCCGCCTGTGCCCGCCCCCTCCGTACCGGCCGCGCCGGCCGCCGGCGCCGTCTGCCACAGTTTTTCCACCCGGGTCAGAAGGAACATGACCAGCTTTTCGGTAAGGATGCTGAGCAGGATGATGGCCAGGGTCCAGGCGATCAGATCCGGCGTCTCCAGATAGACCTTGGCCTGCTGCAGTTTGGCCCCGATCGAGCCGCGCGGCGTACCGATGACTTCCGCCGCCGTCCCTGCTTTCCAGGCCATGCCGATGGCGGTGCGTAAAGCCGGCGTCAGAAAAGCGGAAAGCGCCGGCAGATAGATATAACGGAAGAGCGTCGGACGGTCAAGCCGGAACACCTTCCCCATCTCCAACATCCGCGCGTCTACGTTCCCGATCCCCGCCAGCGTACTCGCGTAGATCAGAGGGAAAACGATCAGGAACGAGATCAGGACCGCCAGATAGCGGGACGAGAAACAGATCAGCGCCAGGATAACAAAAGACGCCACCGGGACGGCTTTGATCACCGCGACGAGAGGCGTCATCAATTCCCGCACCCGGCGGAAGCGCGCAGCGAGATAAGCACAGCCTGCCCCGCAAACGAAGGCCAGCAGGAAGCCGGCGGCAATGCGCAGCGTCGAACCCAGCGCCGCCAGCCAGAAAGCCGTGGTCCCCGCCAGTTGTAGAAAACGCAAAAACGCCCGCCAGGGCGAGACCAGGAAGATTTCCTGGTCCAGCACCATGGCGGCGATCTGCCATATGATCAGCCATGCCAGCACGGCCCATATCCGGATCTCGCGTTTTTTCATCTCCGCAAACCGCGTTTTTTATTCTCCCGTGTAATAGAAATCGTCAGCCGGAAGCGCGCCGCCGACCGCCTGCGGATTCGCCTCCGCCAGCACGGCCAGGTAGCCGGGCACGACTTCCTTCAGATCCGGGCCGCCGATGCAGACGATCTTGCAAGCCGGGATCGCTTTCTCGGCGACTGCCGCCGGAATGATATCAAAGTGTTCGATCAAAGCTGCCGCTTCACTGACGTTCCCGTTCACGTAAGCGACGGAATCCGCGTAGCGTTCCATGAATTCCGCCAGCAGGTCCGGATGTTCCTCAGCGAAAGCTTTGGTGCAGACCGTGGCGCCGGTGATCATCCGCGAAGGTTCTTCCGCGTCTTCCTGCAGATGGTCCCATTCTTCCGTCAGGTCCAAGGCGACGCGCAGGCCTTCCACCTTGCCCATCGCCGTGGTGACGAAGGGCTGCGGCAGCAGCGCGATGCCGTTTTCATCCTGCGTCAAAGCGGAAAGGCATTCGGCGTGTTCGCTCTTCCATTCGATGGTCACGTCCTGTTCGGGATCGAGGCCGTTTTCACGCAGGATATAGTTCAGCGCGTATTCCGGCGTCGCTCCCTGGCCGCTCGCGTAGATGGTCTTCCCAGCCAGATCGGCAACCGTCTGCACCGAATCGCCCTTCTCCACGATATAGAGAACGCCCAGCGTATTGACCGCGATGACGCGGATCTTTCCTTCGGTCTTGTTATAGAGCGTTGCCGCCAGATTCGCCGGCACCGCCGCAATGTCGACCTTACCCTGGATCAGGAGCGGCGCGACTTCATCCGGAGCTGCTGCCAGCGTAAAGTCGTAGGTGCCTTCCCCATAGACGCCGTTTTCGGCATCGCTCATGATCTTTACCATACCCATGGCGGTGGGGCCCTTTAACGCTGCGACGCGCACGGTGACGCCTTCCGCGGTTTCATCCTCGGTAAAATCCGCAACGCCCGCCATCTCCTCGGTGGCTTCTTCTCCGGCTTCCTCAGCAGCTTCCGCTTCTCCCGCAGCTTCTTCCGCCGGCTCCGCCGTTTCTTCCGCGGCAGCTTCTGCCGCTTCTTCCCCAGCGGCTTCGGTCTCCTCCGCCGCTTCCTCTTCTTCCGCTTCGATGGTCGCCTCTTCCGCAACCTCTTCCGCCGGTTTTTCTTCTTCCTTCTGCCCACAGCCGGTCAGCACCGCCGTCACTAGCAGGACCGTCAATAAGACAGCCAGGACACGCCTCACAGAACTAACTTTTTTCAATTTGCTTTCCTCCCTAATTACAAATATTATGGTGCGCCGTAAAGCTGTTGGGAGTCAGCGGCCGGAATTCATAGCCCCGGCGGTAGCACTCCTGAATGAGCTCTTCCATAGCCTGCACCGTGTATTCCTTAATATCGTGACAAAGCACGATGGAATAGTTGTGCTCCTCGACGCCGGCCAGGATATTGGCGATGATCTCATCCTTATCCTCGGTCTCCCCGGCGTCGCCGGAAATGACGTTCCAGTCGAAATAGACGTATCCCTGTTCCTCCGCCTGTTTGACCAACTCCGTCATAATGCCTTTCTTATAATTGATGCTGATGTCGTTGGAGCTGCCGCCCGGGAACCGCAGCATATTGGTCCGCTGGCCGGTATACTGCACGACCAGGTCCTGCACTTTCTCGATGTCTTCCCAGAAGGCATCGGTGCTGGAATAGATCTTATCGTATTCATGCGAGAAGGTATGGACACCGATGGTGTGTCCCTCCATATACTCCCGGTAGATCAGTTCGTAATACTCCGGATTGGCGCCGGTCACAAAGAAGGTCGCTTCCACTCCGTTACGGGCGAGGATCTCCATCAGCTCCGCCGTATATTTCCCGGGGCCGTCGTCAAAGGTCAGATAAATGATTGGATGATCCAGGGCTTCCGCCTCCGCCACGTTGACCACGCGGGTCGCTTTGGCGACGTTTCCGTGCGCGTCCGTGACTTCATAGGTCAGCTTGTATTCGCCGACCGTATCCATATCGACCTTGCCCTTCACCTTCACCTGGTCGGTGAGATCGCCGTCCAGGTCGTCCGCCGCGGAGTACTTATCGTGATAGGTGCGGCCCTGCTCGACGCTAATGACCTCGCCGCCTTCCAGCGTGATCTCCGGCGCGGTCCGGTCGTCATAGACGATCGGCCGGACGTCGGTAGCGATGTTGCCGGAAGAATCCGTTACCGAATAGATCATCTGCCCGTCCGTTTCCTGCGTCTTCACCTTGGCGGTGATATCGCCGTCCACGTTGTCGGTCGCCGTATAACCTTCTTCTTCATAAGGCTGGCCGGGCAGCGTATAGGCATCCGGATCGCTCTTCAGGGTCAGTACCGGCGGCGTCGTATCGACGATCGTCACCGTACGCACCGCTTGGTCTGTATCGACCTTAGGCGCCTTCCCGCTTCCTTCATCGATCGAACCGGTCGCGGTATAAGTGATCGTATATTCACCGGGTTTATTCAAATCGGCTTTCCCGTCCACGGTGAGCGTGGCGTCCTTATGCAGGAACCGGAAAATGCTGCCGCTGATCACCGCTTCCGCGCCCGGATCTTCCCATTCCGAGCCGGCCTCCATCGTTACCTCAGCCGGCCCGTTCAGGATGACGCGCGCTTCCCAATGGTTCAGCAGGATCAAAGCCGCGGCAATGCCGACGATCAGGATCAGCCCGACCCACACTTTGATCTGGCCGAAGATGTTCGCCAGAGCGGCAAAAAAACCGCTGCGGGCATAGCGGGACCGCCGGCCGCCAAAGGCGTACGTCTGTTTCCGCCTGCGGCGCCGGGCCTGCCATTTTTCCCTCAGCGTTCTATGATCCTGAAACGTATATCTTCTTCTGAACATAAATCTCACCCAATCTGCCCTTTAGTCTGTCACACGCCGGACTTCCCCAAGGCCCGCGTGCCGAAGACTGTTATTTACCCCGGACAAGTTCTTCCGCTTTTTCTTTCAGCTCGACCGCTTTCTCTTTGATCTTGTCATCGATGTCGGTCTTGTCCAACACGTCCTGCGCTTTTTCCTTCAGTTCGTGCGCTTTTTCTTTGATCTTATCGTCGAGGTCGCTCTTCTCCAGGAAGGCCTCAGCCTTATCCTTCAGTTCGCCGGCTTTGGCGATGATCTTATCATCGATATCCGTTTTGTCCAGAACGTCGTCGATCTTATCCTTGATCTCTTCGAGTTTTTCCTTGATTTCCATCGGTTACTCCTTCCCCCGCGGGTATTGAGCACTAAATATATCGATACATAATTATCATACCACAAAATAGCGGACTCTGGCAATACCTTCCCACATTCCCCGCCGGCAGCCTGTAGATGCTTGGTACCACGTTAGGCGGCGACTAAAACAAAAGGAATTATATAAACAAAAGGCGCGGCTTACGCCGTGCCGTCAGAGCGCTTTTTAACGGTAATTGCGACTGATGAAGGGAATCTCCGCGACTCCGTCCTGCTGGTTCAGCCACAGTGCCAGCTGGAAAAAGTATCCTGAAAGCAGATTAGCAAAGTCGAGGACGGCATCGCTGAACTTGACACCGCGCTGCCGCGCCCGGTAGAGCAAGCGCACCAGGCTCTTTCCGTCCACGCGGGCAAGATGCGCGATACAGGCTCGTTCGGAACCGGCAGGCAGGACGAAACGTTCGCAGCGCCCGCTTACTTCCTCCGCGAGCGACTGCGTCAGCGCTGCCAGCCAGGCGGTCTCCTCGTCCCGGATGCTGAAAAAGGTGCGCAGGCTGGGGTTGAAGTGATAGATCAGCTCGTCGACGCGCAGCAGCTCCTCCCGCCGCGCGGGGCACTTGGCCGCGAGCAGGCCGGTCAGGGATGACATGCGGTCGGTCAGGATCTCAAAATCGCAGCGCAGATCCTGGTCTTCATCCGCCAGGAACGGATAGGCCTCATAGGGGCTCCGGTATTTATCCATCACAGATCCCTCCAATTCTCCGACGACCGCTTCATAAAACCGGCAATGTCGGTTCCGTAGAGTTCCGCCAGGAACGCCGCGTCCACGATCTCCCCAAAGTTCCCGCTCCTTACGAAGCGCCCGTCTTTCATGAAAATGACCTGTTCGGTCAGCTGCAGGGCCAGGTTCATATCGTGCAGGACGCCGATAACCTGGTGCCCGCCGGAGGCCGTCCAGTCATGCAGATAATCGATCAGTTCCAACTGATGGCGGACGTCCAGGTGATTCGTCGGTTCATCCAGCAGGATGATATCCGGATCCTGGGCCAGTACCTGGGCCAGGAAAACGCGTTGCCGCTGCCCGCCGGATAGTTCGTTGATCTGACGGTTCCGTTCATCCAGGAGATGCACCGTTTCCAGGCAGCGCTCTACCGCTTCGTGGTCCTCGCGCCCGGGCCGGCCGAACCAATCCTTTTTCTGATGCTGGTAGCGGCCCAGCATCACCGTATCGTAGACCGTATAGGGAAAATAGACCTGCGAGACCTGTGACAGCACTGCCATATGCCGGGCGATCTCCCGTCTCTTCATCCCGGCGACTTCCTGTCCGTTGAAGCGGATCTCGCCGCGATAGCCGATCAAAGCCGCCATCGCCCTGAGCAGCGTCGTTTTCCCGCATCCATTCGGCCCCAGCAGGCAATAATTGATCCCGTCCGCAAACCGGAAAGAAAGATCGTGGAGGACTTCCGTCTCGCCGTATCCGGCGCATACCGCTTTTAATTCCAGCATCTCAGTTCTCCCCCCGGCGCCTTTTAAAGAAGAGATAGGCGAAGAACGGCGCCCTGATCAAAGCCGTCACCGCGCCGACCGGCAGCTGCCGCGGGGCGATGATCGTCCGGCCGATCATGTCCGCGAGGACCATCAGCACACCGCCCGCCAGCGCCGAGACCGGCACCACCACCCGGTGATTGGAACCGAACCAGCGCCGTACGACGTGCGGCGCGATCAGGTCCACAAAGCCGATGACGCCGACCATGGAAACGGCGGTTCCTGTCAGCAGCGCCCCGACCACGATCAGGATCAGCTTGGCCGCCCGCAGATCGACCCCCGCCGATAAGGCCTGCTCGTCGCCGAAGGTCATCAGGTCCATTTCCCGCGCGTACCGCTGCAGGAACAGCAGGCCGGCGGCCAGGACGACCAGTTGCAGGCCGGCGTTTCCCCAGGTCTGGCCGGTAAAAGAACCCATCTGCCAGAAGACCAGCCGCGCCAGATGCTCGGAGGACAGGGCTGTAACCAGCGTCAGCAGCCCGTTCACGAACAGCGAAAGTACCATGCCGACCAAAATCACCGTCTGGTTTTCCAGGCTGCGGTCGAAATGCATGGTCAGCGCCATAGCCAGGAAGACCGTCGCCAGTCCTCCCGCGAAACCGGCCACCGGTAACGTATACCGGCCCAGAAAAGCGATCCCGCTCACGATCACGATCGCCGCCATGAGCGAAGCCCCCGCCGATACGCCCAGGGTATAGGAAGACGCCAGCGGGTTACGCAGCACCGATTGCATCACGGTACCGCTGGCCGCCAGCGACGCTCCCACCAGGAAGGCCATCAGGACCTGTGGAAAGCGGATGCTCCACACGATGGAAACGCTGATCGGCGCGATGCTTTCCGCAAGCGGAAGGCCGAACAGCTTATAGAGCAGGATCGACCAGACGTCGACCACGGAAATATCGGCGCTGCCGATGGAGACTCCCGCTGCGAGTACCAGCACGGTCAGCGCCGTTAATATGAGCCATTTCCAAATCTGATTCTGTCGCTTCTTAAGCGGCTTCATCCAGGTCTACCTCTCCATAAGCTTCCGGATAGACGGCTTTCGCCATCTCGAGAAGCGCCTTTACGACGTACTGGTTCGGCAGGGAGCTGGCCGCGTTATCGATGTAATAGACTTCCTGGTTCTTCACGGCTTTTACTTCATTCCAACCCGCGCGACCCAGGATCTCGCCGACCGGATCTTCGATATAGTTGACGCTGGTCAGGATCACGTCGGGATCCGCGGCAACAGCGTCCTCTTCCGTGACCGGGATCCAGCTTTCCTGATCCCCATAGACGTTCTCCGCGCCAATGAGGGTGATCATCTCATCGATGAACGTGCCCTTGCCGGTGCTGTAGATATAGGGCAGAGCGCTGATCTCGAAGGCCACGCTCTTCTTTTCAGTAATGGTCTTGCCGATCGCGGCGATCTCATCGATATCCTTCTGCATGTCGTCCACGATGCCCTGGGCAGCGTCGGAAGCGCCAAGGCAGGCTGCCGTGAAGAGGATGTCTTCTTTGATCCCCTCCAGGCTTTCGCTGGAAGGAATGACGACGACACAGACGCCCAGGTCGACCAAGGCCGCGTAAGGATCGCCTTCAATATAGCTCATGCCGCTCGTGAAGACGATATCCGGATTCAGTTCCGCGATGCCTTCCACGTCCGGTTCCATCATGTCAAACTGCGGCAGTTCCGCCACCCCGTCCACATAGAAGGGAGTCTGGGTATCGATGCCGACCAGCAGGTCTTTTTTGCCCAGGGATTCGATGACCTGGGTGGTAGCCGGAGCCAGGGAGACGATTCGTTCCACCTTTTCCGGAATCGCGATCTCATTCCCTTCCCGGTCTTTCGTCGGGACTTCCACGGCGGTCTCCTGGCTTTCTTCAGCCGGGGCTGCCGGCGTTGCCGGGCTGCCGCCACAGGCGGCCAAACCAAGGATCATCAGGACGGCCAATACCAATACCAATGTTTTTCTTTTCATTTCAAATGCCTCTTTCCGATATCCGGTAACAAAGAAACAGCTGCAGTTTTTCCAACTGCAGCCCGTATTCGCTGTCACCCAAATAGATTTCTCACGATCCTTCGTCGTTTTTAATCCCCCGTTACGCAGGTCTCCTGGCTCGCAGATCCTCAGCGCGTTCCCGGCCTTCCCGGGCCTGGACCCAGTGGCTTCTCCGATGAGAACGCACTTCCCTGCTTACAGTGGCGGGACCGCACAGGTCTTACACCTGTTTCCCTCTTAGCCGGCCCGCGCCGGGCCGGAACGCAACGCCATATTGATATCCTGCATTATAAAGGTTTCCCTCCTGCAAGTCAATTTCTATCGCACGTCCGGCTTTTATGACTGTCCGGTCTTACTCCGCCGCTCTCTTTTTCCCACCGGCCATGATGAAGCGGGACCCGATGGCGATGGCCGCCCGTACCGGCAGTGGCAGTAAGGCTTTGCGGGCCTTCTTCAGCTCGGCGATGATGGCGATCCCCTGCGGGCAGTGCTGCTCGCATTTCCCGCAGCCGATGCACTGGGTGGGAAGCGCCGGTTCTTTGCGCAGGCCTACCACTTGGAAATAGCCGCGCATACCGGAGATCCTGCCCTCGGTATAGACGTCGTTGTAAAAGCGGAAAGCGCTGGGAATATCCACCCCGCGCGGACAGGGCTGGCAATATCCGCAGCCGGTGCAGGGCACTTTGATCCGCGCGTTCAGGATCGCCCGCACCTGCTCCGTCAAAGCCCGCTCTTCCGCGGTAAAGCAACCCGGCAAGGCTTCGGACGCGAGGCGGCAGTTCTCTTCCACCATCGCTTCCGTATTCATGCCGGAGAGGACGACGGTCACGCCCGGTTGGTCCCAAAGCCAGCGCAGGCCGAGCCGGGCTGGCGTATAGGCGGCGCTTTGCTTACTGCCGGACGCTTCTTTTTTCCCTGCGGCGGCAATCAGCTCTTTCGCCTCCCGCGGCAAGAGTCCGGTCAGCCGCCCGCCCCGCAGCGGTTCCATGATGATCACGGGGATCCCCTTTTCCGCCGCTGCTTCCAGTCCGCGGCGGCCGGCCTGGCTCACTTCATCCATATAGTTATACTGGATCTGGCAGAAATCCCAGTCGTAGGCGGCCAGGATCTTCAGGAACATATCGGTATTCCCGTGGAAGGAGAAGCCGATCTGCCGGATCTCCCCGCTCGCTTTCTTGGCGGCGATCCAATCCTCAATGCCAAGGCTGACGAGCTTTTCCCAGGCTTCCAGATCGGTCAGCATGTGCATGAGATAATAATCGACGTGATCCGTGCGCAGGCGTTTCAGTTCCTCGTCGAAATAACGGTCGACGGCGGCGCGGCTGCGGATCAGGTATTGTGGCAGTTTGGTGGCGATACGGACCCGCTCACGCAAGCCATTCCGCTCGACGATCTCTCCCAACGCGGCCTCGCTGCCCGGATAAAGATAGGCGGTATCAAAATAATTGACGCCCAGTTCCACCGCTTTCAGGATCTCGCGCTCCGCCTTCGGGAGATCGATCCCTCCCGCTTTCCGCGTGAAGCGCATACAGCCATAGCCGAGCGCCGATAATTCGTTTCCGTAACGATCCTTCCTATATTGCATTTAGCTTTCCTCCCGCACTTTCTTTTCTGCCCAAATTATACGCACTCCCCTCTGGTAAGTCAATTTCCCGCCGACCGTCGGGCGCAAGCCGTTTTCGGTTGTTCCCCATTTCGGTCTATGGTATGATGAGAGTTAGCAATCGGAAATACAGCGCCGCCCGGCGGCGCCCGGAAAGTGTGTTATGGAACAGATTTTAGAAATGCAGGCTACCCTTTTCATCCTGATCTTCGTGGGCTTTTTTCTCAAGAAGGGCGGCCTGATCAGTAACGAAGGGCAGAAGAACCTGACGGATCTCGTCATCTATATCATCCTGCCCTGTAATATCCTCACCAGCTTTGTCACCGGCAGTTCCGAGGAGTTCCTCCGCGACGGGATCGCCATCCTTTTGATTTCCGTCGGCATCCAGTTCTTCTGCATTTTCTATGGAAAACTCGTCTACCGCCGGCAGAGCAAGGACCGCCAGGCCTGTCTGCAGTATGGGACGATCTGTTCCAATGCCGGTTATCTCGGCAACGCGATCGCCGAAAACGCCTACGGACCCAGCGGCCTGATGTATGCCAGCGTCTATCTCATCCCGCAGCGCATCATGATGTGGTCGGAAGGACTGGCTATCTACTCCGGGACCAAGAACCGGAAAGCCACGATCAAAAAGGTCCTGACCCATCCCAGCATCATCGCCTGCGAACTCGGCACCATCCTGCTCTTGACCGGTATGACGCTTCCCGCGGTCATCATGACGCCGCTTTCCACCATCGGCCGTTGCTGCATGGCCCTTTCCATGATCGTCACCGGCATGATCCTCACCGAGATCCATCCCCGGAGCCTGCTCGATAAGACGCTGCTCTGGTATTCCCTGAACCGGCTGGTCATCATCCCGCTCATCGTTTACGGCGTCTGCCTGCTGCTGCCGATCAGTCCTCTGGCGCGCGGCGTTTCGGTGCTGCTGGCAGCCATGCCGGCCGGCACCTTTACCAGCATCCTGGCCTTGAAATACGATCGTGATCCGGCTTTTGCCACGGAGCTGGTCATCGTCTCCACCTTGCTTTCGATCCCGGCCATCATGGTCTGGAGCATGATTCTGAGATGAGGCGGGGGTAGAGGCAATGAACGCGATCTTCGATATGCAACTGACCATCTTCGCCCTGCTCGTGGTGGGCTTCTTCGTCCGCCGGAAAGGGCTTTTCAGCAGTGAAGGCGAACGGAGCCTGGCGGATCTCGTCATCTACGTGGTCCTGCCCTGCAACATCGTCACCAGCTTCCTGACCGGCGGCGGCCGGGACACCCTGCGCGACTGTCTGGCCATCTTCCTGATCTCCTGCGGCATCCAGGCCTTCACCATCTACTACGGCCGCCTGCTCTACCGCCGGCAGCCGGAAGACCGCCGCATCTGCCTGGAATACGGGATCGTCGTCTCCAACGCGGGCTATCTGGGAAACCCGATCGCGGAAGGGGTCTTCGGCCCGCTCGGGCTGATGTACGCCAGCGTCTATCTCATCCCGCAGCGCATCATGATGTGGTCGGCCGGCCTCTCCCTCTATACCGGGTCGCATAATTTGAAAGCGACCCTCATCAAAGTCCTGACCCACCCCTGCATCATCGCCTGTGAAGTCGGCACTTTCCTGATGCTCACCGGCCTTCAGTTGCCGGGATTCATCATGGCTCCGCTTTCGGCCATCGGACGTTGCTGCACCGCCCTCTCCATGCTGATCATCGGCATGATCCTGGCGCGGATCGATCTGGACAGTCTGAAGGATAAGACGTTGCTCTGGTATTCGCTGAACCGGCTGGTCATCATCCCGCTCATCGTCTACCTCGTCTGCCTCTTGCTCCCGGTCAGCCATCTGGCGCGCGGCGTTTCCGTCATTCTCGCCGCCATGCCGGCCGGCGCTTCCACCAGCATCCTGGCCCTAAAGTACGACCGGGATCCGGCTTTCGCCACCGAGCTGGTCATCGTCTCCACGCTGCTCTCCATTCCGGCCGTCATGATCTGGAGTATGATCCTGAAATAGCAACGGGGCTAATCGGGGTAAGAACGTCATTCACGATGATCCGGCCAAAATCTGACAGAAATTAAAGGCAACCGGCCGAATGACGTAAGATCCAAACCGGGCCGTCCCAGATCTTACGTCATTCACGATGATCCGGCCGAAATCCGACAGAAATCAAAGGAAACCGACCGAATGACGTAAGATCCAAACCAGGCCGTCCCGGATCTTACGTCATTCACGATGATCCGGCCGAAATCCGACATAAATCAAAGGCAACCGGCCGAATGACGTAAGATCCAAACCGGGCCGTCCCGGATCGCCCTCGCTGGGAAGCTGTCAGACCTGTACTTCCATTTATGTATACCTTGATTTGATATTCACACTTAAAAAAGCACACCCGCCGCGAACAACTCGCTTGAGATGTGCTTGTTTCAACTGTATTCTATTGGCTTGCTGCCTTAACGAAATGACATTGACCGAGGCCATCCTCCAGCAGTTGGCCATCCTCAGGCAGTCGACCCTTCAGATAGTCGGTACCTCAGGCAGTTGATAATCCTCAGGCGGTCGGATCGGACATATAGAGCTCCGTACCGTCACTGCCGCGCAGGATGCCTTCCATACCCGGATAATAGAGCACGTCGCCGAGCTGGTAGGTGCCGTCGCTCATCTCGTCGACATAGACCTCATTGCCTTCGGCATCATAGACGACCAGCGAATTCCCCGTCATCTCGGGTTCTTCCTGGTTGGGATTCGAGAAATAGAGCACGCTGTCGTCGCTCCCGCGCAGGATGCCTTCCATACCCGGATAATAGAGCACGTCGCCGAGCTGGTAGGTGCCGTCGCTCATCTCGTCGACATAGACCTCATTGCCTTCGGCATCATAGACGACCAGCG
>JAFRYQ010000100.1 GCA_017437565.1 Bacillota bacterium | reverse complement strand
CGGGCAGTCGATGATCAGCATCGGCATGCGCCCGGACCCGGTGAAATCGGAAACGATCTTCACCATCGTCTTCTGTTGGTTACTGGCCGTCACACGGTCGCAATAAATACGCGATACCGCCTGTCCGGAAGTCCCCGAAGACGTCATGGTCTTGAACACCTCGCTGTCGGGAACAGATTTCAGGGACAGTTCTTTAAAGAGGCGCACCGGCAGGAACGGGAGGTCGTAATAGGTTTCCCCCTGCTCCCCGAAATGCTCCATCGTTTCCTTCGTCACGCCAAGGCTGCCCATCATGCGCCGGTACGGATCGCAATGCTCCAGATGATGGAGCGTAAGATCCTTCAGGCGCCTGGTCAGGAGCGCTGTTTTCTGCTCCTTGTCCAGCGAATACGGCGGGATCTCCAGGATTTCATCAAAATTCATCATGCCATACTCCACTTCACCTCAGGCTCGTTTGCCCCGAGCCTTTCCGTCAGCTGTAGTACTTCGCCAGTTCCTTATACTGAACCTTACCGGAATCGTTTTTGGGGATCTCATCGATCTTCATGACGTTGATCGCTTTCTGGTTCAGATTGGTCTTCTCCGCGACAAAGCGGCGGACTTCCTCTTTTACGCTCTCGTCGGTCACGAAAACGTACATATGGTCATCGACACCGGCGCTCGCGCATTCTACCTTATTGTCGAAATGCGTTTTGATCAGGCGGTCGATCTCGTCGAGATTGACGCGGTTGCCGAACATCTTCAGGAAGCGTTTCTTGCGTCCGACGATATAGTAGAAACCGTCCGCGTCAAACTTCGCCATGTCGCCCGTCTCCAGACGGCCGTGGCGTTCGTCGCCCTTCGCCAGATCCGCCGGGCATTCGGCATAGCCCATGGTGACGTTCTCGCCTTCATAGACGAGCTCACCGCTGACTTCCGGTTCTTCGATCAGTTTGCCGTTCACGTCGATGATGTGGAACACACCACCGGGGATCGGAATGCCCATGGAACCGAATTTGGAGACGGAATACTGCGGCGGCAGCCAGCCCATACGGGCCGTCGCTTCGCACTGTCCATACATGACGATGAACTTCTGGCCCTTGGCTTCCGCGGCTTCGGCAAATTTCTTATGCAGCTCCGGAGTCAGCTTGCCACCGGCCTGCGTCATATAACGGAGCGTCGGCAGATCCATGCGGTTGAAACGCAGGCGGTCCAGCATCTCGTAGGTATAGGGAACGCCGGCAAAGCTTGTCGCCCCCGCTTCCTTGAAGAAGGACCAGAAAGCGCGATCCATCAGCGTGCGGTCGGTCAGGAGCATCGTCGCGCCGACCCAGAAATGAGTCTGGATAATGGAGAGCCCATAGGTGTAGTTCATCGGCAGGGTCGTGATGGCTCGTTCCGTCTCCGTCAGCTCCAGATATTCCACGATCGACTCCGTATTGGCACGGATATTCTGATAGCTTTGACGGACGAATTTGGGGCTGCCCGTCGATCCCGACGTAGTCAGCAGAAGCGCCAGGTCCGGATGGATATCCGTAACGTCCGGATAACCGGTGTTCCAGAGATCGTAGCCGTAAGCGCTGTAAACGATCCGGTACGAGCCGAGCGTTTCCCGCATCGACTCCGGTGCCCACAGATAAGAGGGCTTATACGTCTCGATCAGGCCTTCCCGGAGCTCCGCGTCCACGTGCGCGTTCAGCAGCACGGGAACGATGCCGTGGTTGATAAAGGCGCCGTAACCCATGACCGAGCCGGCTTTATTCAGACAAAAACTGAAAATCAGGCAGCGCTTGCCGATAGCCTCTGCCAGTTCGTTTCCCGCGGACTCCAATTCCCCATAGGTCATGGTGAACCCGTCGTCCTGGATCAGTGCCGTATGGTCACTGAACTTCTTAAAATTCCACATCATATTTCTCTGCGAGGATCTCCATTCCTTTTTCGTAAGAGTTGAGGTCGATGATATCATCGGTTTCCATCATGATGTCGAACGCGTCTTCCAGAGCCGCGATTAGCGTCATATGCCCGACGGAATCCCAGGCCGGAATCTCGGTATACTTCAGGCCGGGAAGCTGACCGGCTTCGATCTCAAAGGTTTCCATGAAAGCGTTATCGTATTTTTCCTTATTGTTCATGCCTATTTCGCGGAGTTCCGCGCTCCGTTACTTAATCTCCTCTCTTTAAAACATCTGAAAGCATTAAAATATATTCTATAATACCATATTTCCCTTATTAATAAAAGCACCTCTTTCCAGATTGTTCGGGACTGAAAAAAGGCGCTTTTTCGCGTTTTTATGATCCAGAGGAGCCGGATTATTCCTCACTCAGTTTCTCCACCAGCTCGACCATCGCGTCCACCGTATTGAAGTTATACGGCTCCAGCTCTTCGGCATCGATCATGACATCAAAGGTTTCGTTTAATTCGCCCACGATGCTGATGATGTCAAAGGAATCCAGGATCTTATCATCGATCAGTTTGTTCTCGTTCAGGAAATCGACATCCGGGCGGATCTCCTGGAGAATCTCTAAAATTTTCTCTTTCATAGCGGTTTCGGCTCCTTTCTGTATGGCATAAGCTTACTCTATTTTTGCCGATTAATCAATAGATATTGACGGCAGGAGCGGCCGTTGGGCACGGCTCCCAGTTTGGCATGCATGGCCAGGGATTTCAGGTTATCCGCGGCCGCCCAGCCCATCACCCGGTCGGCTCCTTCATCGGCTCCGTCCACGAATCCGTAGGCCAGGACAATCGTGCCGAGTCCCTTGCGGCGATGATTCGGACTTACGACCGTATGCCGCCATTCGCTGCGCCTTCCTTCGTTCTTCCACCAGTTTACCGCCGCGAGTTCTCCGTCGGGGGCCAGGATGCAGATCACATGCTCGCCCTCTTTACGGATCATATGGTCCAGCGGAATATCGGTCGGTTCCAGATACGTCTGCCACAGTCCGACGACCTCCCGAAAACGGCTTTCATCCTCACAGAGCACGGCGCGATAGCCTTCGCTTTCCACCTGCGAGAGCCCTTCCTTAAGCTGCCGGCGGATCGATTCCCCGTGTTCGCGCAGGCTGGCTTCGAGCTGCAGATTCTCTTTCAGGAACGTGAACCCGGCTTCCAGGATCTTCGCCTCTTCCCCGGCTCCTTGGTCGGCTTCCCGCCCGGTCAGCTGCTGTTCCAGCAGGAATACGCCTTCGGCTTCCGGCCGCGGAATCCGGCTTCCCGCCGCGAGAAAATAGAGGATATTCCGATAGCGTTCCTCATCCTGAAAGAGCAGCACGCCCTGCGGATAGACTTCCTGATACAAGCCGCCCCGCTCGATCACCGGGATAAGCGAAGCGAGCATGGCGTGAAAATTACTGTCGATTTTCCCATGCTCATTCTTATTGATCCGAATGATCTCCTTCAGATCGGCCAACGTCTCAATGCGACGCATAAATTCTGTTCCTTTCCCGGTTCCAAGGCGCTTTTCGCGGTGCGCCTCTTTCCGTCAGAATTTCTCATAGATAAAGCCGCCGCCGACAACGCCCGGTCCGTAGATCCCGAAAATGAGGACCAGGATCAGGGCGCCGTAGTAGATGATCCAGCGAACCGCGATATTCTTCCCAGCGATGCTTTCACGGATGTGCCCGCCGCGCTCATGATAGATATCCACCGCCATCAGCACGCCGATGGATACGAGAAGCACCAGCCAGTTCGCCGTATCCAGGCCGAGCTTCTTTAAGCTACCGTCCACATAGCAGGACAGATCCCACCAGCGGAAGGTCATCAGCTTCATCATCCCCATGGCGGCTTTAAAGCGGGCGGCTCGCGAGAACAGCCGGCCGATGGAGATCACGACGAAAGTCCGGACCATCTGGAAGGTTTTCCAGCCGGCGGAGTTTTCCTGAACGCCAAGGGTCGTCCGCATTTTAGCATAAGTTTCGTTCAGCAGGATCCCTGCCACAATAAACATGCCGTTATAGATGCCGTAGGCAATGAATTTCCAGCTGGAGCCATGCCATACACCGACCAGGAAATACACGATGAACATCGCCAGGAAAGACGGAAGCTTTTTCCCGAAGCTGTTGCCGAACGCTTTCCGGGCCTTCTTGCTCAGGTCATTAAACAGCTTGGAGAGGGACAGCGGATAGAAGATATAGTCCCTCATCCAGGCCCCCAGCGTGATGTGCCAGCGGCGCCAGAAGTCCTCCACCGAAGTGGAGAAATAAGGCTGCAGGAAGTTCATTTCCAGATTGATCCCCAGGACCTGCGAAACCACGCGGGCAATATCCATGCCGCCGGAGAAGTCCGCGTAGACCTGCAGGCCGTAAAGCGCCGCGCCGAGGAAGATCATCTGTCCGTGGTAAAGTTCATATTGATCAAAGATCGCGCTGACCGGCGTCGCGACCCGGTCCGCGATGATCAGCTTTTTCATCCAGCCCCATAAGATCAGCTGGAGTCCGAACATAAAGCGCCGGTAATCGAAATCATGTCCGGTATAGAGCTGCTCCGCGAGCTGCCTGTGCCG
>JAFRYQ010000099.1 GCA_017437565.1 Bacillota bacterium | reverse complement strand
TGTGAAACGTTATATGCACGAAGTGAGAACGGATCTGACGCAGGCGATTCCGCAGGAACGGGTGCGATCATCAGATGCGCACAAAAAGAGCCCCTGATGGAGTTGCGGCGTATTTAGCCGAACTCCCGGGGGCTCTTTGTGCGTGTCTGTTATGATCGCCCGTTTCCGAGGACAAGCCTAAGCAGGTTCGTGCAGACTATTTCTCGACGATCATCGCGGTACCCATGCCGCCGCCGATGCACAGCGTGGCCAGGCCCTTCTTGCAATCCTCTCTTTTCAGCATCTCATAGATGAGGGAGATCAGGATACGGCAGCCGGAAGCTCCGATCGGGTGACCAAGAGCGATGGCGCCACCGTTAACATTCAGCTTCTCGAGATCGAATCCGAGCTCTTTGCCGACCGCGACGGACTGAGCCGCAAACGCTTCGTTCGCTTCATAGAGGTCCAGATCCTTAACTTCCAAGCCAGCCTTGGCCAGCGCCTTCTGGGTCGCGTAGATCGGACCAACGCCCATGATCTTCGGATCAACACCGGCAGAAGCATAGCTGACGATCTTGACCAGCGGCTTGATGCCGAGTTCTTCGGCCTTTTCCGCGCTCATGACGACAACAGCAGCACCGGAGTCATTGATACCGGAAGCGTTACCAGCCGTAACCACACCGCCATCCTTCTTGAACGCGGGTTTCAGCTTGGCCAGACCTTCGATCGTGGAACCGAATTTCGGATGTTCGTCGGTATCGAAGACCTTCGGGTCACCCTTTCTCTGCGGGATGACGACCGGAACGATCTCGTCTTTGAACTTGCCGGCTTTGATAGCGGCTTCCGCTTTCTGCTGGGAAGCGAGAGAGAACTCGTCGAGCTCTTCACGGGTCAGGCCCCACTGTTCGGCAACGTTCTCAGCCGTGATGCCCATGTGATAGTTATTGAACGCGTCCCACAGACCGTCGTTTACCATGACGTCGACCATCTTGGCATCGAACATTCTGGCGCCCCATCTTCCGGACGGGACGGCGTAAGGAGCAGCGGACATATTTTCGGCACCGCCGGCGACGATGATATCGGCATCCCCGGCTTTGATGATCTGCGCGGCAAGCTCGACTGCCCTGAGACCGCTTCCGCAGACCTTATTGATGGTCATGGCCGGAACTTCTTTCGGAATACCGGCGTCCAGCGACATCTGTCTGGCCACGTTCTGGCCCAGACCGGCCTGCAGTACGTTACCCATGATGACTTCTTCGACCAGTTCCGGAGCAACGCCAGCTCTGGACAGCGCTTCCTTAATGCAGATTGCGCCAAGCTGTCTGGCGGGGATGCCCTTCAGGCTGCCACCGAAGCTGCCGATAGCCGTTCTTGCCGCACCGACGATTACAACATCTTTCATTTTAGGTTACCTCCTACCATGTAAAAATATATAGTTGACTGTTTTCTATCTTAACGCAGCCACCTTCCCGGGCCGGCGGTAGCTTCCTTCTATTGGAATTTCCGCGTGGTCCCGCTGCGTCAGGATGCTTATTTATGCCACGCCGTCTACGCTTTACCGCTTAAGCCGTAAAGGTCACGTAGCACGTTTCCATCATATGATCCGGTTTCAAAGCTTCTTTCGCCTGCCGGAGATTGAGAAGCCCCATATCCTCCTCGCGGTTAACGAAAAGGACCTCTTCCGGAAGCCGTTCGCAGAATTCCCGCAAGACCAGCTGGTAAAGCCCCCGGTAAGCGTCATTCGCTTTCTCAAAG
Organism: Bacillota bacterium; assembly: GCA_017437565.1. Lineage (GTDB taxonomy): Bacteria > Bacillota > Clostridia > Peptostreptococcales > Anaerovoracaceae > Eubacterium_B. The sequence continues at coordinate 6,313 of JAFRYQ010000099.1, read as the reverse complement.
TGTTCGACCGCCGTATTATCGCTGAGTCGCTCACCGATCGCGAAAGCTTCCAGCTTGCCCTTCACATAGACAGCGACGGTATAGAGCTTTTCCTGCTCCAGAAGCGCCAGCGTTTCCGCGATCGCCTCATATTCGCTGTCAATGCTCTCCGTTTCCTCCGGATCGAGTTCCTTCACCCGCTTGATCTCGTCCGCCAGAGCCAGTACCTCATCCCGCATCGCCGGCGTGATGGGTCTTGCCTCGTACTCGTAAGTGCAGAGGAAATAATTCAGGTGATTCTTCTTTTTATGCAAGGCCCGTCCCGAAAGATCGACCAGCTTCTCCTTCAGGTAGACGTAATCGCTGTAATCGCGACTGACTTCTGCCTGCAGTTCCCCGGGAAAAGCTTCTTCCAGGAGGTGCATCATGTGCGCCGGAACCGTGATTGCGAAGGCGATGCCCGCTTCCCGGAACCGTCTCCGGCATTCGTTCAGGCAATCGCGCAGACGGCCAATGTCGTAAGAGCCGTCCTTCGTCATCGGCATACTCATCAGCGCCAGCGTCCCTTCTTCTTCTTCCATGAGGGTCAGCGCGCAGAGATATCCGTCGATCACTTCCCAAGCCAGGTTATAGGAACCGCGCCAGGCGTAGTAGTTTAAAAACGTATAGCCGCAACCTTGGTAGTCATAGCCTTTAAAAAATGCGTCCATCAACTCGCGTTCTGCCGCCGTGATATCATCAAAGCTTCGCGCGAAGATTGCACTCATAAACGAAAACCCCATTCCCGGACCAGGCTGAGCAGCCTGTGTTCCGTAAAATCACAGAGAAGCGGCGTTACCGTCGCGTAATGTTGACGGTTCAGATTGACGTCGATGTCTTCTCCCAAATGCGTCTGGTCGCGTTCCAGCCCGACCAGCTTGTATTCCTCGCCCTGTACCAGCTCAAAGTGATCGCGGTAAAAGCTCTCTCCGAGCCGCGCGGTCACCACTCCGCGGATCTCTTCTGCCGGCAGATCCGGCGTATTGATATTCAGGACGATATTCGTCGGCAGCTCATGGACCACATGGTCGATCGCCTGCACCGCCAGCCGGCACGCGGCGTCAAAATGCGTGGCGTGATGTCCGTTCACCGAAACGGAAATTCCGTGACATCCCATCAAAGCGGCTTCCATAGCGGCTCCGACCGTCCCCGAATAAAGCGTATCCGCGCCGAGATTGCAGCCGAGATTGATCCCCGAATAGACGATATCGGGCTCGATACCCATTTCCCTTAGGAACTGGACGCCGATGCGGGTACAATCGGAAGGTGTCCCGTTGGTGACATACGCCTTCTCCGCGCCGGGAAAATCCACTTCCCGGATATAGAAGGGTCCTTCCAGCGTGATCGAATGACTCTTACCGCTTTGTTGCTTCTCCGGCGCGCAGACGTAGACTTTACCGTGCTCCTTTAGCGTTTCGGCCAGGATGCGGATGCCTTTTTCTTCGATTCCGTCGTCGTTGATCAGCAAAAAATTCATTCGTACTGAAGTACCTTTCCGATCGCATCGTGAATGACCAGGTTAGCCCGGTGATCATAAGAGGTCTCGCTCTTATTGATCAGCACCAGATTCTTTCCGCGGAAATAGTGGATCAGTCCCGCCGCCGGATAGACGACGAGAGACGTCCCGCCCACGATCAGCGTATCGCAGGTAGCGATAGCATTGACCGCGCCTTCGAGCACGTCCTCATCCAGCATCTCTCCGTAGAGCACGACTTCCGGTTTGACCCGGCCGCCGCAGCTGCAATAGGGAACGCCGTCCCGGCAGTTCGCTTCATCCAGGATATAATCGAGTCCCGGATAGCGTTTCCCGCATTTTTCACAGCGGTTTCTGAGCACGCTGCCGTGCAGTTCGTAGACCCGTTTACTCCCCGCTTTCTGGTGCAAGCCGTCGATATTCTGGGTGACGACCGCCTGCAGCTTCCCTTCCGCTTCCAGCCTGGCCAGCGCTTTATGCGCCGCGTTCGGCTGAGCGTCCGGATAGAGGAGATTCTCTTTATAGTAACGGAAGAAGAGTGCCGGCTGCCGCTCGTAAAAATCGATGGACAGCAGGGTCTCCGGTGAATAACCGTAAACCTGACGGGCCCGGTAGAGCCCGCTTTCAGAACGAAAATCCGGAATATTACTTTCGGTCGAGACCCCGGCGCCGCCAAAGAAGACGACACGTTCACTCTCAGCGATGATCTTCTTTAATCTTTCGTCCATAACTCTGCGATTTCTCCTCCTTCCTGTGGTATCATAAAGGAAACAGGTCTGAACTATTATATCATAAACACGAGGCATTGTTAATATGGAATTACAGGCAAATCTCAATTCTAAGAATGTGAAAACGTTGACAAATAGCGGTGCGCAGGGTTTCGCGCCGAAGGAAGGCGCGCAGTGTGAAAGCCTTGCCACCGAGGAGCTTTTGCCCCGCGATAGCGGCGCGCCGGACGGACTTACCGCTCTCGTTCTTTCGGGTGGCGGCTCCCGCGGCGCCTATCAGGTCGGCGTCTGGCAAGCTTTGAACGAACTCGGCTTCCGCTTTGATATGGTCGTCGGCGTCTCCGCCGGAGCCCTGAACGGCGCCATGGTCTGCCAGGGCGACCAGGTGCAAGCGGCCAATCTATGGCGGCAGATCGAGGCGGACCAGGTCTTCGGGGTCGAATCCGGAGCCCAGCCGGTCGATTACGTAAAGGAATTCATGAAGACCGGCGGCAGTGGCATCAGCTCCGAACCACTGCAAAAGCTCATTCACGAATACGCGCCGGAAGACGCGCTCCGCGAAAGCCCGGTGGATCTTGGCATCCTGACCATTGAACTGCCGGCCTTCAAACCGCACTATCTTTGGAAAGAAGACGTTCCGGCCGGGCAATTGGATGATTTTATTGTCGCCTCCGCTTCCGTCTTCCCGGGCATCAAACCGATGCGGATCGACGGCGTGGACTACATCGACGGCGGCGCCATCAACGTCATGCCCATTCACATGGCGGCGGAACGCGGCGCCAAACACATCGTCGCCGTTTATCTGAAAGCTGCCGGCATCGTAGACATGAAGAAAGAACTCGCTTCCTGTGAAGATATCACCCTGATCGAGCCGCATTATGACTTGGGCAGTTTTCTCGTCTTCGATCCCGATAATTCCAAGCGCATCCTCAGGCTCGGTTACCTGGATGCCATGAAAGCCTTCGGCGTCTACGACGGCGGTCCCTATTTCGCCTTTGTGAAGGATGCCTTTGATAAGCGCACCCTGAAGCAAGCCGACTGCGCGGCGCATATCTTTGAGCTGGATCCCCTCGTTCTTTACCGGCCGGGATTCTTCCTCGCCAAGCTGCAGGAAGCTGTCCGGGCGGCAGCGGCAGAACTGGACGCGGCGACCGCTGAAATCGAAGAGACCCAGAAGAAAATGCGTTCAACGCGGAAGAGCGCTTTACTGCAATTGGATCTGAAGAAGCGTTTCGAGGAGCTTTCCCTCGCTGCCGGCCTTTCGTTGGAGAACGTAAACCAACTCTTATCCCAATTAAACCGCAAGAACACGGTCCTCTTCATCGCCCGCGACATCGCCGAAAAAAAACAGGACAGCTTTTTCATCCGCCGTCCTGCCCTGCGCGTTTTCGCCGAAGAAGTCGCCGCCGCGCGTTTTATCAGTAAATACATCGAGTTCTGACCGGCCTGCCCGTTTAGGCTGCCAGTTTAATTCGCTTCGTCCGGCCGGGCAAATCCCTGAATGATCTGCTCGGCTATTTTTATGCCGTCACAAGCAGCGGATGTGATCCCGCCGGCATAGCCGGCGCCCTCTCCGGCGGGATAGAAGCCCGGCTCCGCCTGCAAGGTCTCGCGATCACGCAAGATCCTGACCGGTGAAGAAGAACGCGACTCGATGGCTTTGATCACCGTCTCCGGTGCGTCAAAGCCCTTGATTTTCCTGCCAAACTCCGGCATTGCTTCCAGAAAATCATGCAGCACGAAATCCGGAAGCGAAGCGGCAACCTGCGGGGCTTCCCCGGCCTGCAGCTGGCCGTAGGTCGTTTCCGGCGGTTTATACCTGCTGCCCGCGTTCCGATACGCCCGCCGTTCATATTCTTCCTGCAGCGCGATTCCGGAAAGCGGGTCTGCCGTATCCGGGAAATCACTGGTCCGTACGTCGACCAGGATGCCGCTGTTCGCCTGGCCGCTGTCGCGCCGGCGGTTGCTCATACCGTTCGTGACCACTCCGCCCTCCTGAGAGGAGGCGCAGACAATTTCGCCACCCGGGCACATGCAGAAAGAATAAACGCCCCGGCCGTCGGTCGCCCGGTAAGCGAGTTTATAGTAGGCCGGCGGAAGCGATGGATGGCCGTAAGCCTGACCATAATTCGCCCGGTCGATCACTTCCTGCGGATGCTGTACGCGCACGCCCATGGAAAACGGCTTGGGTTCCATGGCGATTCCCTGCGCATAGAGCATCCGCACGGTATCACGCGCGCTGTGCCCAAGCGCCAGCACCAGGGCCTGGCAGGGAATGCTCGCGGTGATTCTCCCGGCCTCGGTTGACGGATCGACTGACTGATCGACATCTTTCACCGCCTTTTGGCCGTCTTCTTCCCGTCCGCCGGTTTTCATGCCGGCTGCTGCCCGGCTCACCCGGATGCCGGTGATCTTGCCGGCTTCCAACTCCAGCTCATCCAGCCTCGTCCCGAAACGGATCTCCCCACCCAGCTGCTCGATCCGCTCACGGATATTCTTCACTACGACGCGCAGCCGGTCGGTGCCGATATGTGGCCGGGCATCGATCAGGATATCCGCGTCCGCACCCGCCTGCACAAAAGTCTCCAGTACGAAGCGGATGCGCGGATCTTTCACACCGGTATTCAGCTTACCGTCGGAAAAGGTTCCCGCGCCGCCTTCACCGAACTGCACGTTGCACTCCGGATCCAGCACACCGTCCTGCCAGAATCGTTCGACCTTCCACGTGCGGGTCTCCACGTCCTCTCCGCGCTCGATCACCAGCGGCCGGTAACCGGCTTCCGCCAGCACCAAAGCACAGAACATCCCACAGGGACCAAAGCCGACGACCACCGGCCTTCCTGCCAATCGTACGTTTCCCGGTTCCGGCCACCGATAAGCATCCGCTTCCCGGTATTCCCGGATTCCGGCTCGCTTCATTTTTCCCGCAGGGATAGTTCTTCGCGAGTCAAAAGCTAACGCGTAAACAAAATGGACCTCACCGCCGCGCCCATCGATCGACCGGCGCAGGATTTGGATCTTTTCAATTTCGTTGGCACCACGCTCTGAAATGCCGGCTTTTTCCAGTATTCTCCGGATTTTGGAGGCAAAGATCTCTTCTCCATTCTTTTGTTGAACTGCCTGCTCCTCATCCGGGGTCAGTTTGATCTGGTCAATTCTATATTGGTTCATCTTCATTCCTCGCCCGGTACCCCGATACTCTCATAGAGCGTTACGAATTCTTCCTCGCTTCCACCCCGCAAGGCTACGGAATAGAAACTGTCATTATAGAAAAAGTAGAATTCCCGGCCTTCCTTATCATCATTCGTGATGTAGGAAAGAATGATATAAGGTACGTCGTCTTCGTTGAGGGAAGCACTGCCGGTCTCAACGACGCTTCCCCCCTGTTCGCAGATGTATTCCCCATAGGACGCTAATTCTTCTTCCGGATTCTGTACCCCGCTCGCGTCTTTATACAAGAGCAGAATATAAGAGGCATAATTATGGTGTTCATACACCCAGAGATCGTCCTTGCTCTGGGTGGAATCACGAACGAAATTCTTGGGGATCTCCAGGCAGATCTCATGGAATTGGATCTTGCCGTTAAACGGCATCTCCTTACTGCTGGTACAGGCTGATAAAACACAGCAAACCGCGATTAGGAGCATGAAGACTTTTGCCATCTTAATTGCTGCTCTTCTCTTCATAAAGCCCTCCATTAAGCCCTTCGTAAAGCTCACCATAAAGCCCTCTGATTACTTGAAATAAAGTCTCTTTATCTGAAACGAATTTCCCTTTATCTAAAACTGATTTCCCGAGTGCTGCGCAAGCATTCATCATTTGCTTCATGCCCGCTTGGTTAATCTTATCATAGAACGCCGCCCTCGTCATTTTGATTTTAAGGCCCGCTTCCCTGCCACGCTCCTGCTGGCAGCCGGTAATAACCAATAAGCGACGTATTTCCGGAAATCAGCCGTTTTCGGAATTGGCCTGTCGCCACTTGGAAGGAAAAAGGCTCTCTGGCTCAAAATTCCGGGGGTCAGCGCTGCAAGTGGCGACAGACCTCCGGCCAAAATGGCTAAAATCAGCCGTTTTCGGAATTGCGCTGTCGCCA
>JAFRYQ010000098.1 GCA_017437565.1 Bacillota bacterium | reverse complement strand
CCGTGGCGCATCAGTTCCGCGTCCAGTGGCGCGAGCGGCCGCTGGGGAAGCCTCCCTTCCCGGTAGAATTCCGCTTTGATGCCTAAGGCACAGACGATCGGCAGGAGCAGGCGCAGGGTCGAACCGCTCTCTCCGCAGGGCAATCGCGCCGGCGCTGCTTCATGGGCCGGCTCGCGCTGGGAACAGGCTTCCTGCAGCCGTTCCAGACAAGCCCGGGTCGCCGCGATATCGCGGGACGTACCGGCTTGCAGGACGCGGCCAGCCGGTTCCACGCCGCCCTGGATCGCCGTCAGCGTCCGGCAGATCAGCGCCCGGTGCGCGTCGGATTTCGATGGCAGGATGGTCACCGTTTTCATAAGAGGCTCCTTAAGTCCGCGACCGGTAGACGGCGCAGGACGCAGCTGCCGATCCGCTCCGGGATCACGAGGTCGATCATATCCCCTTTTCGCTTTTTATCACCGGCCAGCACCGCGTAGACCGCTTCCGCCGGGAACGGAACGCCCAACCGGAAGCTTTGTCCGAGCAAAGCCGCCCTGAGCCCCGCCAGCGTTTCGCCGTCGCACCAGCCCTGTCGGACCGCGATAGCGGTTACCGCTTCCATGCCGCGTGCCACGGCGGCGCCGTGCGGGATCGTATAGTTCGAGAGTTTCTCGATCGCATGGCCGATCGTGTGGCCGAAATTCAGGAGCTGCCGGCAGCCGGTATCCAACGGGTCCTCACGCGTCAGCCCTTCTTTGATCTCCACGCAGCGCCGGATGATGGCCTGCAGCTCGGGGTCTTCCGCCGCCGGCCGGCGCTGATATCCTGCTCCCTGCCTGAAGAGCTCCGCGTCCGCGATCATCCCGTATTTCAGGATCTCCGCCAGGCCATCCCGGAAAACGTCTTCCGGCAAAGTATCCAGGACCTGCAGTTCCCGGTAGATCAGGCAGGGCAGATGGAACGCGCCGCAGAGATTCTTTCCCGCCGGCAGATTGATTGCCGTCTTGCCGCCGATGGAGGAATCCACCATGGCGAGCAGCGTCGTCGGCACCTGCACGATGGGGATGCCCCGCAGGTAAGTCGCCGCGACAAATCCAGCCAGATCCCCCGTAACACCGCCGCCGAGCGCCAGCACCGCGTCGGTGCGGGTCATCTGGATGTGGGCCAGTTTATCCATCACATCCAGGTAGACCGCGCCGCTTTTGGCCGCTTCCCCCGTCGTGATCACGATGGCTTCCGTCGGAAGTCCCGCGCTCTCTAAAGCTTCCCGGCAGGCGTCCAGATAGAGAGGCGCCACGTTCTCATCGGTGACCACTGCGATCCGGGCCGGGCCGGTCTTCTCCCGCACGGCCTCTCCCAGTCCGGCGAAGATCTTTCTTTCAGTTTTTTCCGGCATGCCCCTCCAACTCCTTCTTTCGTTCTTTTCCTTCACGCAACAGGTTCCATAAAGCCTCCTGGTCGTGCGCGGCGATCGCCTCCCGGTAACGTCCGAGTTCATAGAGAAGCCCGTCGATCTCCGGTAACAGATTATCACGGTTAGCCAGGAAAAGCTCGGTCCACATCGTCTCATCGAGATAGGCGACCCGCGTCATATCCCGGAAGGCGCCGCCCGTTACCGCCGTCACCGCCGCCGCAGAAGCATGGTCGCTCTTGATATAGGCGTTGGAGACGAGGTGAGCCATCTGTGAGGTGAAGGCGATCGCCAGGTCGTGCTCGGCTGCCGTCATGACGGCAAATCGTTTAAAGCCAGCCAGGCGGAGCGCGTTGCGCGCCCGCTCCAGGAGACAGATATCGTCCCGCGGCGGTACCAGCACGAAGAGCGCGTTCGCGAAGAGGTCAGCCCGGCTGTTCTTATACCCGCCGAACTGCAGGCCAGCCATCGGATGCCCGCCCAGGAAATCAAAGCCATATTCAGCGGCCAGGGCAAATCCGGTCGCGCAGATGTCGCGTTTGATGCCGCAACAGTCGATGACCAGTGTGCCCGGCGCGATGGCGGCAGCGTTTTCCTGAAGCCATTCTTCCGCGCTGCGCGGCGTGATCGCGATCAGGATCACTTCCGGCCGGCTCGCCGGATCGGACAGATCCAGCGTTCCCGCGATGCTTTGATCCAGGAGCGCGAAATCCTCGGTCTTCTTATCCCGGTCGCACCCATAGACCGCGCATCCGCTCTTGCGGAAGGCCCGCGCCAGCGAACCGCCGATCAAACCCAACCCGACGATGCCGACTTTCATACCAGTACCTCCCGGACCCTGCGGACTTTTTCCATGACCCGGTCGAACTGATCCGGAGTCAGGGATTGCGCTCCGTCACAGAGCGCGTGCTGCGGGTCGTTATGGACCTCGATCATCAGCCCGTCGGCGCCACAGGCCGCGGCGGCCAGGGCCATCGGCTCTACGAAACTGGCCCTGCCTGTCGAGTGACTGGGATCAATGATGACCGGAAGATGCGTCATTTCATGCAGCGCCGGCACCGCGGAGATGTCCAGGGTATTACGCGTATAGTGCTCAAAGGTCCGGATGCCCCGCTCACAGAGAATGACGTTCTCATTGCCGCCGGCCATGATATACTCCGCGCTCATCAGCAGTTCTTCCAGCGTATTGGCGAGCCCCCGCTTCAAAAGGATGGTCTTGCGGGTGTGGCCTAAGGCCTTCAGAAGTTCGAAATTCTGCATATTGCGGGCGCCGACCTGGATGACGTCCACGTCTTCAAACAGGTCGAGGTGGTTTTCATTCATGATCTCGGAGACGAGGGGCAGTCCGGTCTCCTTCTTGGCGATGGATAAGAGTTCCAGGCCTTCCGCCCGCATACCCTGGAAGGCGTAAGGTGAAGTGCGCGGTTTGAAAGCGCCGCCGCGCAGCATAGTGGCGCCGGCGGCCTTCACGCGTCTGGCCACTTCCACGATCTGTTCTTCCGATTCCACCGAGCAGGGTCCGGCGATGACGGCAAAATGGCCGCCGCCGACAGAAGCGTCCGCCACCTTGATCACCGTGTCTTCCGGATGGAATTTCCGGTTGGCTTCCTTATATGGTTCCGTAACGCGTTTCACGTCCTCGACGATATCGAGCAGTTTCAGGAGATCCATATCGATCGCCGAAACGTCACCGACCAGGCCGAGCACCGTCTGATACGCGCCCTTGGACACGTGCACCGTAACGCCCTGGCTCTCCAGCCAGCTCACCAACTGCTTCCTCTGTTCATCCGTCGCCTGTGGCTTTAATACTGTAATCATCGCTTGCCTCCTGAAATAAGAAACTCCGCAGTTGCCGCTGCGGAGCTTGTTTCCTCTTTCCCGGAACGGACCGGCTTACCGGCCTTCCTTAAGATCTGACGCTCATGCAGCAAAACCGCTTCTTCTCGTTGGGGAGAAAAAGTAATAATAGGAGTATTCAGCTGCAAAAAGGTTCTGCTTTTTCATCGTCTTCTCGCGTTCCCGGCAAGATCGCTTGCCGGTTCCTTTCACTTAAGGGATATCATACACCCGTCGGCGCGGTAAATCAAGCGCTTGTTTGCCGGTTTACCGCAGCAAAGCATTCATAAAAAGCATCATAAGAAGCGTTCCCAGGTCACGTAGATGCGGTCCTTACGGGAACGGCCGCCGATCTCCGTCACGATGACTTTACCGCTGCCGCGCAGGGTCACGCGGTCCCCTGTCCCGAATTCCCGGTCCGTCCGCAGTTCTTCCTGGCTGTTGAGAAAGACGAGGCCGCGACGGATCGCTTCCTGCGCCTTTGCCCGGGACAGCCCAAAGGCGGAGGAAACGAGGTTATCGAGTCGCAGCGAAGCCAGGGTGTCGGTGCTTTCCTGCCTCTGCGCTTCCGGCACGATCAGTTCGCCAAGCGGCTTTTCCTCCAGTTCCAGATAGGAACGGCCGGCCTTCGCGTAATGCGTCATTAAGAATTCCGCGATCTCTTTCAGGACGATGAGGTCCGCGCCGTCTTCCCGCACCAGGATGTCCCCGATCGCGGAGCGGTCCAGGCCGAGTCCCAGTACCGAACCGAGATAGTCGCCGTGTTTCAGTTTCCTGCCGCCCGGTTTCACGGAAGCCCGGATCACGGTCAGGACTTCTGTCGCGGCTGTGCCGCCCGGAATGTCGGCTGCTTCCTCTGCCGCGTAATCCGGCAGGCACAGCAAGATGACCCGCTCCGCTTCCGGGTAACCGCCGGTAAAGACCTTGCGGATCTCCGGCGCGCTGCCGCCCCGGCAGATCCGCTGCGCCACCGCGTACGCGTGCGGATCCAGGAACCCCGTATGCGTTACCATATAGTATTCCGCCGCCTGGCGGATCTTGTCCTCGATCTGACCGGCCAGATACCGGTCGTCCTTTTCTGCCATGTCTTTCCCTCTCATTCCTGTTCATCATACCACGCGCCGGACCGGACCTGTTCCAGTTTTTCAAAAAAACCGGTTTTGTTGCCGCTTTTTGTTCCCAACCCGGCAACAAAAGGCCAAAATCCAAAAAACTGGAACGCCTGCCGGATCTCCTACCGGCGCTTCCCTCTTCCCGTCGGCAAACCCGCCAGAAGTGACACTGCCGCGCAGCCAGTTTATGCTTTTCAACAGCCAGGCTCTCGTATATACTGAACGTAGGCAGAAAGAACCTGTGTCATATAAGGAGGAGAGATATGTCGGAAAGAAAAGCAGCCCTGGTTACCGGCGGCGGTACCGGAATCGGCAAGGCCTGCGCGCGTTGCTTCCTGGAGAGGGGCTATGACGTAGCGATCACTGGGAGAAGGAAAGAAGTCATCGAAGAGACCGCGCGGGAATTCGCGGAAGAGTTCGGCGCGGACCGCGTGCTTTGCCTGAATTATGACGTCTCCAAAGAGGAAGACGTTGATCAGCTCTTTGCCGCGGTTGCTGGAAAATTCGGCCGTCTGGACGCGCTCGTCAACAATGCCGGAATCGCGCCGAGCCATCCTTTCCTGGAGACGAGCTACGCGGAATATGACCGGGCCGTCAAGGTCAATCAGTACGGGACCTTCATGTGCATGCAGCGCGGCGCCCGCCTCATGATCGAAAAAGGGATCTCTGGCGTGATCATCAATATGGCCAGCATCTACGGCCGCGTCGCCAGCGGTAATATCGTCGGCTATAACGCCAGCAAAGCCGCGATCGAAATGATGACCAAATCAGCCGCCTTTGAACTCGCTCCCTATAATATCCGCGTCGTCGCCATCGCTCCCGGCGTCATCGACACACCGATGCTGGATATCGATAAACAGCGCGGTACCTATGAAGAGCTCTATTCCAAGGGCATGCGCAAGAAACCGCTGCCCCCTGCCGCGATCGGCGAAGTGGTCGCCTTCCTGGCCAGCGAAGCCGCGGACGGTGTCAACGCCGTGACCATTCCGGTCGATGACGGTTTCCTGGGATATAAATAAACAGCTTGAGACCAATACAAAGGGGCTGCCGGCCGGCAGCCCCTTTTCGTTCTTATTCTCCCGGAGCCGGGCTGATGACTTTACCCATGTTCCAGATCTTTGCTGCCTGCGCGGCCGCCGCGTAGCGTCCGGCTTCGTCCCGGTATTCGAAGGATCCGGTCTGGGCACCGCAGTCCATGCAGACGGCGTACCAGCACCAACCGTTTTCTTCCTCCAGGACGCCCGTCCCGCCACAGCAGGGGCAGTCAAGCAGCGTCAGTTTTTGGTAGATATTCAGCAGATCGGACATAAAACCCTACTCTGCCTTCGGCGCATAGAAGTCTACGAAGCGTACGAGCTTGTCGTAACGTGCCATCGCGGCTGCCTCGTTCTCGGCGAAGAGCTTCTTGGCTCTTTCCGGATTTTCTCTGGTCAGTCTCGCGTATCTGGCTTCGTTGGCCAGGAATTCCTGATAGCCGCCCGCCGGTACCTTGCTGTCGAGGGTGAACGGGTTCTTGCCCTCGGCCTTCAGCGCCGGGTTGAAGCGGAAGAGGTTCCAGTAACCGCATTCGACAGCCTTCTTCATCTCGAGCTGGCAGTTCGTCATGCCGCCCTTGATGGAGTGCATTTCGCAGGGCGAGTAACCGATGATCAGGGACGGTCCGTCGTAAGCGATCGCTTCGTTCAGAGCCTTGATCGTCTGGTTCAGGTTGGCGCCCATCGCGATCTGCGCGACGTAGACGTAGCCGTAAGCCATGGCGATCTGCGAGAGGGACTTCTTCTCGATCGACTTACCGGCAGCCGCGAACT
>JAFRYQ010000097.1 GCA_017437565.1 Bacillota bacterium | reverse complement strand
TAAACCTCAGGGCACTCTTAACAGCTACTAGCTCGACGGCTCCTGTATACTTTTTCTGATAATTGTGTTATTATTATAAACGAAGACCGCTCCTTTGGCCTTCAACAGAAGATCTATTATATTTCCTATTGCCAATTAGTAAGTGAGAACGTTAAGGAGGAGTTTTAGCATGAAGAAGAAAGCAATCCTTTTACTGATCGCGATCATGGTAATCGGGCTTCTTTCGGCCTGTGGCGGCTCATCTTCCGGATCCTCAGCAGCTCCTGCTGAAGAAAATAAGGATGACCGCGAACTGGTCATGACGATCACGAAAGACCTGACCACACTGGATCCGTTCAAGTGCACCGGTTCTTCCAGTTGGAGAGTCTGCCGCAGTATCTATGACTGCCCTTGGGTATTCGATGATGCCGGTAATATCCATTACCGTGCCTGCACCGCCTATGAATTCTCAGAAGATGGTAAGAGCATGACGGTAACGCTTCGTGACGGCTTAAAGTTCGAGAACGGTGAACAGATTACGGTTGAAGACCTGGCTTACACCATCGAAAAGTGTAAAGAAGGCCCGATCACAACTACCTGGGCGAATTACGTCACGGATGAAGAAGTCATTGACGACCACACCCTCAAGATCAACCTCGACCGTGTTTACGCGCCTCTGGCTCTCTCCATGCAGGACGTTACCATTGTCCCGAAGGCAGCCCACGAAGCAGCCGGCGGCGATTTCGGTTATGAACCGGTCTGCAGTGGCCCCTATGTTCTGGATGAGTATAAAGTTGGCGATTCCGTCAGCATGAAGGCCAATGAAAACTTCACGTATCAGGAAGTCGGCGTCAAGCACGTCAAGTATAAACTGATCGCGGAACCCGCTACTGTTTCCGCAGCACTCCAGAATGGCGAAGTACAGTACACTTCCAATTACGCCAAGACGGACTTTGATACCCTGTCAAAGCTGGAAGGTATGCAGGTCCTGGAAAATCGTGAACGTTCCTATGAATTCGCGACTTATAACGTAACTATCGCACCGTTTGATAATGCTGATTTCCGTCAGGCTATCAACTACGCCTTGGATCGTCAGTCCATGATCGATATCGTTCAGGAAGGCGACGGTTACATCGAATACAATATCTGGAACGATCAGGTCTTCGGATATAAACAGATGGAAGGTTGGCCCTATAACGTTGATAAGGCAAAAGAATATCTGGAAAAAGCCGGTTATCCGAATGGCGAAGGTGTTCCGGAGCAGACGATCTACTGCTATGGCGACACCGGTGCTAAGGAAGCACAGGTCATTCAGGACAGCCTGAAAGCGATCGGTATCGACTGGCCGGTCGAACAGGTCGACATGAACTTCCTCTGGGATGGCCAGACGGATGGATCCATTGCCTTCTCGGTAGATGGCATGGGCCTTGGCATCGACGCCTCTGAATACGCCACCATGCTCGTAACCGATGGTGGTTTCAACTCGGCTTGGTACAGCAACCCGAAGGTTGACGAACTCTTTGATCTTGCCTCCGGCACCATCGACGAACAGGAACGTAAAGATTACTATGGCCAGATCATCGATATCGAGCAGGAAGACGCGCCTTATATGGTTCTCTACTATGAGATTTCCAAGACGCTCTGCACGGACGAACTCGATCTCTCTGAAGCGAAGGCCTATTCTTACGTCTATCCGCAATATCTGAAGTGGAAATAGACGAAACAATAGCTCATTCTGTGGCACCCCTGAGGTTTCCGAAGGGGTGCCCTGTCTTTACAGCTAGGGAGAGATTTTATGTCTAAATATATTATAAAACGTTTAATCTCCGTAATCCCGACGCTCCTGGGCATCGTTCTGATTGTATTCATACTAATGGCAATCACCCCAGGATCGCCTGCTAAAGCCATGCTTGGGAATAACGCCCGGCCGGAAGCAATCGAAGCTTTAAATCGCGAACTGGGTTTTTACGATCCCCTTCCGATCCGCTTTTTTAACTATCTGTTGGACGTACTGCACGGGAATCTCGGTAATTCTTACCGCACCGGACAACCGATCCTGCCAGACCTTCTGGCTCGTATCCCAAATACCCTGATCATCGGTACCGCTTCTATGTTTTTTGCCTCATTGATTGGGGTCTCGATTGGTATTCTGTCGGCGGTAAAGCAGTATTCCATCGCGGATACGCTCTCCACCAGCATGGCGATTCTGGCGGCTTCGGTTCCAGCCTTCTGGTTGGCAATGTTGCTGATGCTGCTCTTTTCTGTGAAATTAGGCTGGTTGCCAGTCATGGGCGTCGGCTCCTGGCGGAATTTCGTATTGCCGGTTCTCACCTTGAGCCTGGCGACTTCTTCCGGGCTGCTCAGACTTACCCGTACGACCATGTTGGAAACGATACGGCAGGATTACATCCGCACCGCGCGGGCAAAGGGAAATCCGGAAAAGATCGTTATTTGGAAGCACGCCCTTCGCAATACGTGCATTCCGCTCGTTACCAATCTGGGTATGCGTTTCGGCTCTGTTCTTGGTGGCACGATCGTCATCGAAAGCGTCTTCGGGATTCCCGGCGTTGGCTATTATATGTTGACCTCGATCAACTATAAGGACACACCGGCGGTCGTTTCCACGACACTCTTCATTTCGACCTTCTTCTGTGTCGTCATGGTCTTTGTCGACATTATTTATGCTTTGATCGATCCGCGCATCCGTGAGCGGTTCTCACGTTAGGAGGTGCGTCGATGTCTTTACTCAGAGCAATCCGACACGCCTTCGGAAAAGACGCGGCCTCCATGGGCAAGACCCAGGTTTACGGGCACGACACTTGGAAACGCTTTAAGAAGAACAAAGCGGCGGTGGTCGGACTGATCATCATGATCATCTATATTATCGTAGCCTTGTTCGCCGATTTTATCGTTCCCTATGACGCCTGCATCGATCAGCACGCGCAGGATCGTTTACAAGGGCCGAGTTCGGAACACTTGATGGGAACCGACGAATTCGGTCGGGACATCTTTGCGCGAATCGTACACGGATCCCGCAGGTCCTTAAGTCTTGGCGTCGTATCGACCGTAATCTCGATGTTGATTGGCTGTGCGCTTGCCGCGATTTGTGGCTACTACGGGGGTGCCTTTGACGCGGTGATCATGCGAATATGCGACGTGTTCACCTGTATTCCCACCTTCCTGTTCGCGCTCTCCATCGTCGCGGCGCTCGGCGCGAGCTTGACCAATCTATTGTTGGCAATCACCATTGTAAACGTCCCCTATTATGTTCGTATGGTACGCTCCATCATCCTCTCCGTAGTCGAAGAAGATTATGTAGAGGCAGCGCGGGCTGCGGACACACGTGGTTTTAAAATGATCATAAGGCACATCCTGCCGAACTGCATGGGCCCGATCATCGTCGAAGCCAGCATGAGCGTCGCCGATATGCTGCTTACCGCCGCCGGCTTAAGCTTCATCGGCATGGGCATTCAGCCTCCGGAACCGGAATGGGGCGCAATGCTATCCAATGCCCGTCAATATATGGGCGCTTATCCATATATTCTCATTTTCCCGGGACTCGCTATCACGATTGCTTCGCTCGCTCTGAACATTATGGGTGACGGCTTGCGTGACGCGCTCGACCCGCGCCTGAAGGAGTGATCTTATGAACGAGAAATACCAAGACGATATTCTTCTTCAGGTAGATAACCTGAAAACCTATTTCCTGAGCGATGGCGAAACTCTGAAAGCAGTAGACGACGTTTCCTTTACTGTACGCCGTGGCGAAACCTATGGCATCGTGGGTGAATCCGGTTGCGGGAAGAGTGTCACCTGTATGTCCATCTTGAAACTCGTACCTACCCCGCCTGGCATCTATGCCGGTGGCAAGATTCTTTTTGACGGCAAGAGTCTGTTGGAGATGGATGCGAAAGAGATTCGGGCTGTACGGGGCAATGAGATCTCGGTCATCTTCCAGGAGCCAATGACTGCCTTAAATCCCCTTTTCACGGTCGGTAATCAGATCATGGAAGCCGTCCTCCTGCATCAGGACGTCAGTCGCGATGAAGCATGGCGGATCTCTGTAGAATGGCTGGATAAAGTGAAGATACCCAATCCGGACGTAACAATGAAACGCTATCCTTTCATGTTATCAGGGGGCATGCGGCAACGCGTCATGATTGCTATGGCCCTTGCCTGCCAGCCGAAGATGCTGATTGCGGATGAACCGACCACCGCTCTGGACGTCACGATTCAGGCACAGATCCTGAACCTGATCAACGAGATGAAACGCGAGATCGGCGCTTCCTGTATCTTCATCACCCACGACCTCGGCGTCATCTCCGAAATGGCGGACCGGGTCATGGTCATGTACGCCGGTAAAGTCTGTGAAACAGCCGAAACGGATGAATTGATCACAAAACCACTGCATCCCTATACGGTTGGCCTGATCGGCTCCAAACCGCGCGGAAAAGAATCCGGAACCCGGTTGCCGGTGATTGCAGGGAACGTCCCATCGCTGAAGGATCTGCCTTCTGGCTGCCCCTTCCATCCGCGTTGTGAACGCTGTATGGATATTTGCAAACAGGCTTTCCCGCCTCTCTCCGAACCAAATGAGGGACACACCGTTGCCTGCTGGCTTTACAGCGATCCGGACATGACGGAGGAGGTGCGGCATGAGTGATGCTATGAAGAATTATCTGGTAGAAGTAAAGAATGTTTCCAAATTCTTTCCGATCAAATCCGCCGTTTCCCGCAAAATTCTCGGCAATGTGAAAGCGGTTGATGACGTCAGCTTTGGGATCAAAAAGGGTACCGTGCTCGGCATTGTCGGCGAATCAGGCTGTGGTAAAAGCACCGTGGCGCGCGTTATCATCGGATTGCTCAGCCCGACTGCCGGAGAAGTCTATTACGATGGCATCCGGGTCGATAAAGCGGATCGTAAGACACAGCATGAGCTAAAGAAACGCATGCAGATCGTCTTTCAGGACCCCTTCTCCTCCCTTGATCCTCGTATGACCGTCTATGAAATCGTCGGCGAACCACTGAAGAATTTCGGTCTCGTGAAAAACAAAGCGGAATTACGGCAACGGGTGGAAGAACTGGTCAGCAAGTGCGGCCTCTTCCCCGATCAATGCAATCGTTACCCGCACCAGTTTTCCGGCGGTCAGCGTCAGCGTATCTGTATTGCCCGTGCTTTAGCCAGCAATCCGGATTTTGTCATTTGTGATGAAGCTGTATCAGCGCTCGACGTTTCCATCCAGGCCCAGGTGATCAACCTGCTGAAGGATCTTCAGGAAGATCTCAGTCTCACCTACTTATTCATCTCCCACGACCTCTCCGTGGTCGAATTCATCAGTGATGAAGTAGCGGTGATGTATCTTGGCAAGATTGTCGAGAAAGGTACGACCGAGCAGATTTTCAAAAATCCACTTCACCCCTATACGCAGGCTTTGCTCGCTTCTTCCCCGGCCTTTACTCCGGAAGAGAAGGCGACAAAAGAAAAGATCATTCTGGAGGGCGACATCCCCTCACCGGTCAATACACCACCCGGCTGCTATTTCTCCCCACGCTGTAAATACGCGATGGAAGAATGTAAGAAATGCGCTCCAAATCTGGTAGATGTCGGTGAGGAACACTTCGTTGCCTGTCGGCTGATCGATGCCGAAAAATAAACCCGTCATAATGGGCAAAATCAAGATTTATGAAAAGAACCAAGGGCTATTAACGCTCTTGGTTCTCTCATTTTTGGCAAATTCACGCCCGCATTTCGGACATTTCCAAGTCATCTCCAGTTTTCCTTTCTTATGCCGGTCATGACCTTGCCAGGAACTCCATCACCGTGCGGTTAAAAGCTTTCGGTCTCTTACTGGCAATAAAGTGATCCCCTTCCAGGATCACCAATTGGCTATGGGGAATGTTTCTCGCGATCAGACGCGTATGGGCGTCACGGACCATGTCCTTCGTACCGGCGATGACCAGGGTTTTGGCTTGCACCTTTGCTAACTCAACAGGTTTAATATTCGGGTCATTGACCATCAGCCCCAGCATCTCGGCATGCTGTTTGGCCGATTCGCTCTTACCCGAGAACAGTTTAGCAAGATGATAACCGACTTCTATCGGGATCTGAATCGAACGTTTTACTCCGCTTGTATCCAGATTGGCTCCGTCCAGAATCAGTCGATCTACACGTTCCGGATACCGCAAAGCAAAGACCAGGGCGATATTTCCGCCATCGGAAAAGCCAAGCACATGGGCCTTTTCGATCTGCTGCTCATCCATGAAGTCCCGCAGATCATCCGCGAACTGCCGGATCGTAAACGGCTTCTCTCCGCGCGGCGTTTTCCCATGCCCGCGCGTGTCGAGCGCATATACGTGATAGTGCTCCGCAAACACATCGATCTGTTTCTGGAAATAGCCGCTGTTCCCGCCGTTCCCGTAGAGCAGGATCAAAGCCTCTCCCGTTCCTTTTTCCTGATAAAAATGTTTGATATCCATAGGTGTTTTGATCTCAAAAACTAATCAGGCAAACAATGCGTTCAGATGCATAGAAAGCCATCGAAAAACTCCTTGGGATAAGTATATCACATTTATTCCAAGGAGCTATTTTTTCTAAATATATCTAGTACTTCATAATGGGATGTTCTGTCATCTGAAATATCGACGGATTTAAATAATAAGCCAAAGAGAGACAATTGTGGGAAAACAAGAACGAGCCGCCAAGGGCTCGCTTCTGAAATGATGTTTTTAGCTCAAACAAGCATCCGGCGAAGTTCCTCAATCGTCGTCTTCTTCATCAATATCGCTAGCGTCTTCTTCTGTTTCGTCATCTTCCTCGTCAGCTTCCGATTCTTCTTCGACATCCGGTTCGTCCTGGTCCATATCGTCATCTACGGAGTCTTCCGCATCCTCATCCAGATCATCCGCTTCATGGTCTTCTACTTCTAAAATATCGTCTTCGGATTCATCAGAGGATTCGTCCCAATCGTCCTCACTATCGGCTGTGGTTTCATCCAGATTGTCTGATTCACCCGCTTCGTCGTGGTCATCGTCTTCATCCTCCCCGGAATCAAGGATGTCATCGTCATCATCCGCATCGTCCTCAGCTCCATCAACGTCATCATCTGGCGCTTCACGCTCGTCGTCATCTTCAGCATCGTCATCGTCGTCATCATCACGCAGCTGTTCCAAATCACCGATGATCTCGCCATGATTGCCCAGATACTGAGCGATATCGATGCCGGCCGCTTGGCAGTCCCGGATCAGATCCACCATCGGCTCTCCGGCTAGTTTCGCAACGTCCCACTCCGGTTCATCCTGCAAGAGCCGCAGGATCAAAGCAGCTTTCCCCGGGGTTATCCCGTATTCTTCCGCCACATCCTCAGTCGCCTCATCCAAGTCCAGCGTCTGTTCTAAGATGATGCTGGACCCGAGAAGGCTTTTCAAAGTATCTTCCGCGTCCGTTGCCACCCGCTGACGCAGAGTCTCGGTCCTGGTTTCGTCTTTTCCGTTTACGGAAATCAGAATGGTGTTCTGTGTTTCCGACAGATATCCATGTTTGACCATCGAGCCGAGCAAGGCATTCATGGCTACGTCGATTTCCGTATGCTTCAGATCCATATTATCTAAAATGATCCGGCCATCTTCATTTTCTGCTTTGACCGCGGTTACCCGCCCTATGCGGTTGACCTCCATGGAAACGCTAGGATTAACGTCCAGGTAAACGGTCACGTCCGGCGTCCCGTACAG
>JAFRYQ010000096.1 GCA_017437565.1 Bacillota bacterium | reverse complement strand
CGGTTCTCTATGATATCGACCTGATCAGCGATTTTTGCCGCCGCAACGGGCTCTTCTTTATCGTAGACGCCGTCAGCTCTTTCATGGCGGATCCCTTGGATCTCAGCCGTTCCGGCGTGGACGTGATGATCACCGGGTCCCAGAAAGCGCTGGCCGTGCCTCCCGGCATCTCCCTGATCGTCCTCGGGCAGAAAGCCCTGGAGCGGGTGGAACGGATCGACAGCGGCTGTATGTATTTGGACCTGAAGAGCGCACTGAAGAACGGCGAGCGGGGACAGACTCCTTTCACCCCGGCCGTTACGATCCTCCTGCAGATCCATCAGCGCCTGCGCGAGGTGGAAGAAGCGGGCGGTATCGAGACCGCGATCGCGCATTCGGCGGATCAGGCCGCGGACTTCCGCGAGCGGGTGCAGGATCTGCCCTTTGATTTCTTCTCGGAAAGCTTCACCAACGCGGTGACATCGCTGAAAACGCGTGGCGTTTCGGCTAAGAAGATCTTTACCGTGCTGAAAGACGAGTATGGGATTTGGATCTGCCCGAACGGCGGCGACCTGGCGGAATCGGTCTTCCGTGTCGGCCATATGGGCGAACTCACGCACGAAGACAACGCCCGGCTGATCGAAGCGTTAAAAGACCTGCAGAAACGGGGCATCATCTGATCAATCTTATCGGAAAAGGGGAAGAACATGAAAAAGGTCATCACCTACGGCACCTATGATTTTCTTCATCATGGGCATATCAATCTGCTGAAGAACGCGAAAGCGCTCGGCGACTATCTGATCGTCGGCATTACGTCAGATGAGTACGACCGGTCCCGTGGTAAGATCGACGTCCGGCAGACCCTGCCGGAACGTATGGCTGCCGTCGAAGCGACCGGCCTGGCGGATGAGATCATCGTCGAAGAGTATGAAGGCCAGAAAATCGCCGATATCCAGAAATACGGCGTGGACATTTTTACGGTCGGTTCCGACTGGGTGGGACAATTCGATTATCTGAACGAATTCTGTGAGGTCGTTTATCTGCCCCGGACCCAGGGCGTTTCCAGTACGCAGATCCGCAAAGAGAGCAACCGCCTGGTGCGGGTGGGCGTTTTGGGAAGCCGCAATCCTTCCTTACGTTTCCTGCGCGAATGCCAGCAGGTGAACGGGGCGGAAGCGGTCGGGCTCTATTCGGATAACGCGGGCGAAGCCGCCGAGGTGGCGGAAAAAGCCGGCGTGACCTGCTTCGCGTCCCGGGAAGCCCTGTATGAAGAGGTCGACGCGGTCTATATCATCGACCGGCTCGACCGGCATGCCGCTTTGATCCAGGAAGCCTTGGAAAAGGGAAAACACGTCATCTGTGAAGGTCCCTTATTCCTGCATCTGGACGAAGCGAAGAGCTGTTATGAATACGCCAAGGAGCACGGGCTGATCCTGTTAGACGCGGTCAAGACCCGTTATTTCCCGGGCTACCGGCATCTGCTCCTGCTGCTGAAGAGCGGCAAGATCGGCAAGATCAAGGATATCGAGGTCTCCTTCAGCCAGAAGCTCGCTTACGTCGATTACAAGAACCTGAATAAATACGAGGGCAGCCTCTATGATCTGGGCGGCTATATCTTCCTGCCCATCATCCAGCTGCTTGGCCGCGATTACGAGCAGATCCACATCTTTACGAGCCGGGAGAACGGGTTCGACGTCTTCACCAAGGGCATCCTCAAATATAAGGACGCGGTCGCGTCCTTTAAAGCCGGCCTCGGCGTCAAGACGGAAGGGCAGCTGATCATCACCGGGGAGCAGGGTTATGTCTACGTGCCGGCCCCGTGGTGGAAGACGGACTATTTTGAGATCCGTTATGAAGATCTCCGCGATACGAAAAAGTATTTCTGGCAGTATGAAGGCGAAGGCTTCCGCTATGAGATCATGGAATTCCTGCGCCGCATCAACAACCGGGATCTTTCGGATGAGATCTTCCATATCAAGGATTCCCTGGCGATCACCAAACTTCTGGAGGACTACGATAACGGGAATTACAGCCTGTTCTAAACGGTAAGGAGCGGCGATGGCGACGAAACTGGAACGAAGCGCAAAACTGGATAACGTGAAAGGTTTCCTGATCATCCTGATGGTCTTTGCCCATTTTATCAGTTCGTTGCTGAAATGGGGGGGAGCCTATAATGCGATGCTGTTTTCAGTCATCAACGCCTTCCATATGGCCGCTTTCCTGATGGTGTCCGGCTATCTTTCCTTGAACCGGATCCGTAACCGGGAGTACGGGAAGCTGTTCACGAGATGTCTGCTGCCTTTTGCTTTTGCCCAGCTAGGTCTGTTTTTCCTCTTTGCCCTGACCAATGAAATCGATCTCTTCTATTTTACGGAAAGCAGCGACCAGTTCTTCCTGTTCCGGCCGATCGGGCCTTTATGGTATCTGTTCGCGGTAACGCTCTATATTCCGGTGGTCATCATGATCGAGGCGCAAAAAAAACCGGTATGGTTCTCCATCGCCTTGATCATCCTGGCGGCCCTGCTGATGGGTTTTGGCCATCGGACCATGTATTTCCGGCTGAATAAGCTTGTCTGCTTTTTCCCCTTCTTCTATGCGGGCTATCTGGGCGCCAAATACCGCTTCCAGGAAAAATGGCAGCGCGTCTGGCACCGGAACGGTTGGGGGCTGGTCCTGTTCGTGCTGGCCATGGCGCTGCTGGTCCGGTTGTATGATCTGACTCATACGTATATCAATTGGACCGGACTGGTGTCCATGGAAGATAACGGCCGCTATATCGAGCATATAAAAATCCCCAGCGCGCCATACTGGCTGTTAGGGCCCTTGGCCCGTCTGCTGCTGATCCTGGTGGCGATCGTCATCGGGATCGTCCTGATCATGATGATGCCTTCCCAGCAGACGATTCTTTCTTACCTTGGAAAATACAGCATCTATCCCTATGTTCTGCACTGGTTTGTCCTGCGCGGGATCATGATCCTGAAGCAGAAGCAGATCGGGGGTGGCACTTTGCAGACCGTCGTCGACTTCCTAAACCAGGGAATCAACGTTTATGTTTTTGCCCTACCCGGTATCGTTTTGCTTTGTTTCCTGCTGGCAAGCAAACCAGTTCGCAATATCTTCCGGCCACTCTTCGAGCCGAAATGGGCTGAAGAAGGTTTTCGCAGCTTAGAGAGCCAACTTAAGGAGAAACAACAATGATGGACAGAATGAAAAAAATCGCGGTTTCTTTGCTAGCCATGATACTTCTGGCCAGTCTTTTTCCGTTGATGCCGGTCCAGGCCGCGACCAGTGACGCAGCCGGGGAGATCGAGGTCGAGGAGTATTTGGCCGGAGCTGACCGCCAGGATCCGTCCGCGGTCCGCAGCGCCATTAACCGGGCGTTAGCGGAGGCGGGCCGTCAGGGAACCGAAAAGAGACCGGCTACGGTGCGCTTTAAAGCCGGCGAGACTTACGTCGTCAACCAGATCCTGTTCGTCTATCCCTATACCGTGATCGAAGCGGAAGGAGCCACCATCCGCGGGGAAGGCTACAGCGGCAGCCTGCTGAAAGGCGCGCATACCGCCGATGGCATGCCCCCGGTCAGCTGGGGATCGAACCGCTGTGTCAACGAGATGGCGGCGACCGGCTGCCGGCATGGCGGTTACTCGCAGGCTCACGATATCAAAGTCCACGGCGGTACCTGGATCGCCCCCAGTGCCGATGATTCCGATTTAAACGCCCAGATCATGCTGTTCCAGCATGCTTCGCATATCACCTTTGACGGCATGAAGCTGGCGGGCAATACCAACCACGCCATGAACCTCGCCGGTTCGGAAGAGATCCAGGTCCTCAATTGCAGTTTCTCCGACCCCGTCTACTATACCGGTGTCGGAACGATCATCGCGGAAGCCAATTATTTGGAAGCGATCCATCTCGATTTCTGCAACAAGGCCGGCGAACCGAACAGCAGCCCGCAGGATAATACGCCTTGCCGGAATATACTGGTAAAGGGCTGTACCTTTAACGGGACCTATGCCGGCGTCGGTTGCCATAAGACGAACGACATACCGGCCGAAAACATCACGGTGATCGGCAATACGTTCCGGAATCTGCGCTATGGCCGTGAAGACGGGACTTATGGCAACGCGGTCAATTTCATGTGTGTAAAGGGCTTGACGATCACCAACAATACCATGGAAGGCGTTTATTCCCTGGCGAATCTGAATAAAGAGGCCAAGGGCGTCAATATCAAGGGCAACACCCTGCGGAACGTCCGCGGCGAAGGCCTGATCCTCAACGATGGCGCCACGGGCACGGTCGCCGATAACGACTTCGCGATCAAAGGAGCGGGGCGGACCGGCAACGGCGCGAACGGCATCTTCATCAACGGCAATTCGGTGATCACAGTTTCAGGGAACACCATCAGCGGCGCGACAGCCCGCGGAATCACGGTATTGGAATCCCGGGCCGTGCTGAAGAACAATACCATACAGCGGGCGGCTACCGACGGGATCATGATGAAAGACCCGCTCACCGGCTCTTCCGTCGTCGGTAATATCGTCCAAAATCCAGGCAAGGT
>JAFRYQ010000095.1 GCA_017437565.1 Bacillota bacterium | reverse complement strand
GCTGCGCGTGGAAAGCGTGGATATGGACGGAGAGCAGGCGAAAGTCGTCATGAGCTCCCGCAATTACTTCGATCGCATCGGGGAATTGCGTTGCATGAAGGTAAAGGTCATCACCTCCGAACACAGCGGCCTGCTCGTACGCAACAGCAGCATCGTGGAGAAAGACGGCAAGACCGGTGTGTATATTAAAGACACGACCGGAAAATACGTTTTTGTTCGCGTCAACGTGCTGGACAGCGACGATGAGCAGTCCGTCGTATCGGCGTCAAGCTTCTATGACGAAGAAGGCGAATACGTGTATACGATCGATCCGTTTGAAGACGTGCTCTCGGATCCTTCGATACAGGAAGAGGAAGGGGACGAAGATGTCGATCAGGGATAATATTGCCGCGATCGAAGAGCGGAAGCGGCAGGCAGCGGAACGGAGCGGCAGACGCGCGGAAGACGTCCTGCTGATCGCGGTCACCAAGCTGCATACTCCGGAGGAGATCAACGAGGCCATCGACTGCGGGATCACCGATATCGGTGAGAATAAGGTGCAGGAGATCCTGGAAAAATACGACCGCGTCAAGCCGGTACGCTGGCATCTGATCGGTCACTTGCAGACAAACAAAGTAAAGTATATAATCGATAAGGTAGACTTGATTCATTCCGTGGACTCGCTTCATCTCGCGAAAGAGATCGAGAAGCGGGCTGCCCAGCACGATAAGGTCATGGACATCCTGGTCCAGGTCAACGCGGCGGAGGAAGAATCCAAGTTCGGTATCGGAGCGGAAGAAACCGATCAACTGATCCAGGCCATCTGTGAGCAGTGCCCGCACATCCGGATCAAAGGACTGATGTGCATCGCGCCGCTGACGGACGACGTGGAGGAAGCGCGGCCGTTCTTTGCCGAAGTGAAAGCCATATATGATCGCTACCGCGGCGATAAGAGCGGAAAAACCGACTTCCAAGTACTGTCGATGGGAATGAGCAACGACTTTGAGGTCGCCGTCGAGGAAGGCGCCAACGCCATCCGCGTCGGTACGGCGATCTTCGGAGCCAGGAACTACCGGCAGGAAGAGAAATAAGTTAGGAGGAAAGATGGGATTTACTGATTCACTGAAAAAGGTCATCGGGATCGAAGAGATCGACCCGGATGAAGTCGTCACGGAAAGCGAGATCCAGCGCGAGAAAGAGAAACTTTCCCGTGAGCGTGACGATAAACGCGTACGTGACCGTGCCCGTGACGAACAGTCTTACGTGTCGCCGGTCATGCTGCAGGATACCCCGGCTCCCGAAAGAAGACAGGTTCCTGCTTACAGCCGCCCGATGGACAGCAAACGTCCTTCCGCGGTCAATACGGGTTCCCTGAAGCTGATCCTGATCGAGCCGAAGGGCTTTGAAGAATGCCCGAAGCTGGTGGACAGCCTGAAAGCCCACAAACCGGTCATCATCAATCTGGAGAAGCTGGAAACGGAAAGTGCCCGTAAAATCTTCGACTTCCTGAGCGGCGCTACCTA
The DNA here is from genome assembly GCA_017437565.1 of Bacillota bacterium. Classification (GTDB taxonomy): domain Bacteria; phylum Bacillota; class Clostridia; order Peptostreptococcales; family Anaerovoracaceae; genus Eubacterium_B. The sequence goes on along the minus strand of JAFRYQ010000095.1, from coordinate 7,612 downwards.
TGCGCTGAACGGGAACGTCCAGAAGATCGCCAACAATATCTTCATCTTCACTCCGGAGAATATCGCAGTTGCCGCATCTCAGCAGAGCAGACCTAACACAGCTGCGGAAGCTCCCGCGAGCCAGGCTGAAGAGAGAAGTCCCTGGAGATAGAGATGATCACACCGAAAGAGATAGAAGAAAAAGATTTCTCCAGAAAGCTCCGCGGCTACGATGAAGACGAAGTCGACGAATTTCTGGATGAGATCATTCTGGATCTGCAGGCTCTGCTCGCGCAGGTGGATGAACTGAAAGCGGAGAATGAAGCCTTAAGGGTCGAGAATGAAGAGCATAAAGCGTCGCAGCGTTCGGTCATGAATACGCTTGACTCCGCCAAGAAGCTGATGCGCGATATCTCGGAAAGCGCGGAAAAGCGCGCTGACGTTATCATCCGCAACGCCAAGCTGAATGCGGAGATGATCATTAAGGATGCCCGCGATTCGGTCTATAAATACAGCGGGGAAGGCGGGGACCTGCGGGACCGCGTCAAGAATTTCCGCGCCCGTTACGTACGTCTCCTGCAGGAAGAACTGTCGGGCTTTGATGAGAAGAGCGGCCGTTTGCTTTCGGAGATCGAGCAGGATTTCATGCCGGCGGCGATCGCGCGGGAGATCCCGGATACGGCGGATGCCGTCATCGACGCGGTGCAGGCGCATAAGGCGGCTACCGAGGCCAGCCCGGAAGAACTCTTTGCCAAGCTGGAGCGGGAAGTCGTGCAGGCGGGAACGCCGCAGGCCAGACCGGTGGAGAAACCGGCCGGTCCCGCGCCGAAGGAAACGCGCGTGATCGATTCCGAGGAGATTCGCAAGCTGCTTGATAAGACGGGAAGATCCTGATCGATGATCCAGATTTGTCTGATCCTGGCCATTGTTCTGGCTGACCAGATCTCTAAATATGCCGTGCGCGAAGCAATGACAGTCGGCCAGAGCATTGAGCTTATTCCCAAACTCCTTGCTCTGACCTATTTTCGTAATGACGGCGCGGCTTTCAGCTCATTCAGGGGACAGCGGGAACTGCTGATTGCTTTTTCGGCAGTGGCCGTCGTATGTGCCCTGATCTTTTTGTTCCGCAAAAACCGGGAGAAGAACCGCTTGCTGGAAGCATCGGTGATCCTGATCTGTGGCGGCGGGATCGGGAACCTGATCGACCGCGTCTTCTTCGGGACCGTTACGGATATGATCTCCGTCAGCTTCTTCCCGCCGATCTTTAACGTCGCGGATATCGCGGTCGTTTGCGGTTGCGGACTGATGATCCTCTATGTGATCGCTTCCAGCCGGCAGGAACGCCTGGCTGCCAGGAAGCCACAGGATGAGGGAAGAACCGATGAGTGAGGAGAGGATCGCGCTGACCGTCGGCACGGAAGATCAAAGCAAGCGGGTCGACCAGTACTTGGCCGAACAGCTTCCGCATCTTTCCCGCAGCCGGATCCAGAAAGAGATCGCCGGCGGAGCGCTCTGCCTGAACGCCCGGCCCTGTCTGGAAAAGCGGACCCGCTTGCAGGCGGGGGACCTTGTCGAATTCCGGGTTCCGCAGACGGCGGAGCAGGAAGCCGCTCCCAAGCCGCAGGCGCTCCCGCTCGTCATCGTCTATGAAGACGATGATATCCTGGTGGTCGATAAACCGCGCGGACTGGTCGTCCATCCCGGCGCCGGGAATGAAGACGGAACGCTGGTCAACGCACTGCTCGCCCACGTCGGGGAAACCTTACGGGAAGCCGGAGATCCGGCCCGGCCGGGGATCGTGCATCGCATCGATAAAGATACCAGCGGCCTGCTCGTCTGCGCCAAGACGGCCCAAGCTTACGAATCCCTGCGGAAGCAGTTTGACCGCCATGATATCACGCGCCAGTATGATTGCCTGGTCTATGGCAATTTCCCGGAAGACAATTTTACCATCGACCGCAATCTGGAGCGGGATCCGGCCAACCGCCTGCGTTACCGGGTCACGGAAACGGGCGGGCGCCGGGCGGTGACCCATCTCGCCGTTCTGGAACGGTTCGGAAATTACACGCTGCTTCGCGCGAGCTTGGAAACGGGAAGGACCCATCAGATCCGCGTCCATATGGCTTCCATCGGGCATCCGGTATTAGGAGACCCGCTCTATGGGCCGCGGCGGGATCCGCTGCATCTCGGCGGACAGATCCTGCACGCGCGGCTTCTGGGCTTTCTCCATCCCACGACAGGCGCTTACGTGGAATTCACGAGCGATAGACCGGAGTATTTCCGGAAAGCGGTTGAAAAGGTGGCGAGGAAAGGGCGCGTGTGATCGAGAGAGCGTTCCTTTCCCCGCCGGGACCGCGTCCGCGGCACTATTTCTAAATTCGACTGAGAGACAGGTGCCGGTTTATGCATCATCAGAAAGTATCTTGAGGTACTTTAGCTTTTTCCGAGAAGTCGGACCCTGATCTCCGTTCCGCCGGCTTGGCTGGCGTCAGATCCAGCGACTTGATATAATTGACACAGTCTTCACATACGTATCCGCCCTTAAAGATCGTATTGTGATAGATGTGGCCGCAGATCGTGCAACGGTATTTCATGGCTTCCTCCTTTCGCGGACAGCGCTCCCAAAGCGCATGATAGGACGGGCGCCCGGAAAAAGGCAAGCTTTTTTTAACCCCGATGTTGAATATTCGTTTTTTTATGTTATTTATGCGTAATATACCGTAATTATGCAAGGAGGAAAATCATGTTCAGGAACTTCCAGTTCGAGGGCGCGAAAGGAACGCTGACCGGTTATGAGTGGCCGGTGGAAACGCCTGTTAAGGTCATGTGTATCATCCATGGCATCGGTGAGCATGCCGGTCGCTACGACCGCATGGCCGGCGTCCTGAATGAAGCTGGCATCGCGGTGCTGGCCATGGACCTGCCCGGTCACGGCAAGAGCTACGGAAAACGCGGCCAGACGGCACCGCGCCGGGACGTCTTCACCTGCATTGATCGGTTGCTGGAAAAGGCGGAAACGGAGTGGCCGGGGGTGCCGGTCGTCCTCTACGGGCACAGCATGGGCGGCAATCTCTGCCTGGACTACCGGAGCCGCGGCGCTAAAAACGCTTTGCCCGAAAAATACATCGTTTCCGCGCCCTGGTTGAAGCTCGTGCTGCAGTTCCCAACGCCGGTCTATGCGCTCCTGCACGGCGCGGCCAAGCTCATGCCCAATTTCCAGATGTCTTCCGGCTGCAAAGCGGAGGACCTCGGCAATATCGAGATCACCAGGCCTTACGATACGGATCCGCTCGTCCATACCAAGATCACCCTGCAGACGGCGATCGAATGCTTTGATATCGCGGCGGAACTCTGCGCCGGCACGCTGGAGAACAATCACGGCGCCGACGGCAAGCCTTTCCTGCTGATGCACGGTGACGCTGACAAGATCTGTTCAGTGGAAGGGTCCCGCATGGTAGCGGCCCAGTATCAGGGCGATCCGCAATTCACCTACCGGGAATGGCCGGGTTACTATCATGAGATCCATAACGGCGGTCCGGAAGCGGACGGCATGGAGGTCATTAAAACGATTCGCGATTTTGTCCTGGCCTGATAAGGGAACCGGGAGCGGGCTGGCCGGAGCCGGCTGCGAGAAGGATGGTCTGAACCGAGATTATGAATAAGAAAAATGAAGAAGTGATCCGGGAGATGCTGCAGAACTTCCTGCCGCAGGATCCGGATGAAGGACGGCAGACCCTGGAAGAACTGGACGTCCTGCTGATGCGCTATGAAGCGGCGATCCGCGAAGTGCGGACCAAGCTTGATATCCTGAACGATGAATTATCGCTGCTGGGGCATCAGAACCCGATCGTCAATATCATGTCCCGCCGTAAGGCGACGGTGAGCATCTTCGATAAGCTGCGCCGGCAGGGGAACGAGCTGTCGCTGGAGTCGATCCAGGAGAACCTGAACGACGTGGCCGGCGTGCGGGTCATCTGCTCCTTTATCGACGATATCTATAAGGTGGCGCAGATGCTTGTGCAGCAGGATGACGTGACCCTGCTCAGCGTGAAGGACTATATCAAAAATCCGAAACCGAACGGTTACCGCAGCTACCATATGCTGATCGAAGTGCCGATCTTCTTCTCCAACGAGAAGCGTCCTATGCGGGTAGAAGTGCAGATCCGCACCGTCGCCATGGATTTCTGGGCCAGCCTGGAGCATCGCATGAAATATAAGCGCGATATCGAGAACGCCGACGAGATCATGGCGGACCTGAAAGTCTGTGCCGACACCATTGCCGCGACCGATATGAAGATGATGGAGATCCGCGACAAGATCCCGCCCACGCCGGAATATTGACACACTGCAAAGGTATCAGCCCTTTCCAGGGTGTTGGCCCCCGCTGGGGTGTTGTTCAAAAAACGTTAAAAATTCGGTTTCTGGAACAGATTCCTGCCAAAAAAGAGAACAGGTGAACAAATCAGCATCGAGCTTGTTCACCTGAGGCTCTTTTTTCTTTTTTCAGAACAGGTTTTCAGAAAACCTGCGTTTTGTTGAACAATGGCCAAGCTTCTTTATCCTATTCCGGAAGCGCCGGCGTGACGTAGACGGTGCGGTTGTTGGTGAAGATGACCATGCCCGGCTTGGCGCCGGAAGGCTTCTTCACGTAGCGGACTTTCACGTAATCCACGGGAACCTGGGAGGACCCGCGGGCTTTGCTGTACCAGGCGGCGATCGCAGCGGCACAGTAGATGTCAGCGGCTTCCGGTTCGGCGCCGCCGGTCCTTAAGATGACGTGCGAGCCGTGGATGTCCTTCGTGTGCAGCCACAAGTCGGTCTTCTCCGCCATCTTCAAAGTGAGCTCGTCGTTCTCCAGATTGTTACGGCCGACCAGGATCTGCAGTCCCGACGGCGACCGGTAGCGGTAAGGAGCGATCTTATCCCGGCGGCCTTTATTACGGCCGGAAGAGGAACTGCTCTTCAGCTGGCCTTTCGCGCCGCGTTTCCGCACATATCCTTCGGCGGCGAGCTCCGCCCGGATGGCGTCGATCTCGTCCGGCGTTTCCGCCCGCTCCAGGAAGGAGAGGGTGGAAGCGAGATAATCGATGTCGGCGTCCGTTTCCTGTAACTGCAAGCTCTTCTCCTTAACGGCGGTATGGGATTTCCCGTAGCGCTTATAGTAATTCTGGGCATTCTTCGCGGCCGAGAAGCGGGGATCGAGAGGGATCTCCACCGTGCTCCCGTCGTAATAATTCTCTACGCTGACAGAAGAAGCGCCGGGTTTGATGCGGTGCAGATTGGCGGTGAGAAGCTCTCCGTAAAGGCGGAGATGCTCGGAATTGCGGGCTTCTTTAATATCCTCGATCAGGCGCTGTTTTTTCAGCTGGGCCTTCTCCAACTGGGCCTGGACGGTAGCGCGCAGGTCACGGGCGCTTTGACGGAGGCGGCTGTCGGAAGCCTTCTCGCGGTAATAGGCGCTGATGCAGGAGCTGAGATCCGGGAAGTCGCGGCGCGTGCAGGCCGATTCGTATTCGCGGAGGTCCGCGACGTGGTACTCAACGCCTTTGCCGGTAGCGTCCTGATAGATGTGGGCTTGACAGGTGCCGGCCGCGACCTGTTCCCGCAAAGCCGCCAGAAAGCGGAAAGGCGCGGGGTTAGACGCCAGTTCCTCCGCCACCTGGGGCGAAATACCGCCGATGCGGGAAAGCAGCGCCCGCGCCTCGCGCGGCATCGCGGCGAGTTCTTCTTCCGTAACCGCGTCAAAGCCTTCTTTTCCCTGATCCGGAGGATAAGAATATGCGAGTCCCGGCAGTACCTGCCGCACGCGGCTGGTATCGATGGAAACGTGCTTGATGCTGTCGATGATGAGATTGGTAGCCAGGTCGACCAGGATGATATTGCTGTGTTTGCCCATGATCTCAAAGATCAGCTTTTTGGACAGGGTAAAACCGAGCTCGCTGATCGTTTCCAGGGAGATCTCGATGATGCGTTCACAGTCCTTCTGTTCGACGGCGACGATCCGGCCCCCGGACAGGTGCCGGCGCATCAGCATGCAGAAATTATAGGGGACGGGCGGATTGAAAGGATTCTCACTGATCAGATGCACCCGTGGCCCTTCCGAGCTCACCGTCGCGAAGAGCTTCAGATTGCCGCGCCGGGTGTGCACGTTCAGCACCAGCTCGTCCTTAACCGGCTGGTAGATCTTGTCGATCTTGCCCAGCAGCAGTTTTTCTCTCAGTTCAGTCACCATCGCGCGGGTGACGATGCCGTCAAAGGCCATAAGCGTTCCTCTTTTCTTGCGGAATTTCTTGTGGATCCGTAGCGGATGGCCGGTTTGGTGCCGGCGGCCACCTTTCCGATGATAGCACGCGGCGTTGACAAACTCAAGCCGCGCCCGTAAAATTAAACCGGATGAGGAGAGGCAAAACAGCAAGCTGAAGGAGGATTTCCCATGATTAAAAGCATGACCGGATTCGGCCGTGGCGAAGCAAATGACGAAAAGCGTAACGTCGTCTGCGAGATCCGGGCAGTGAATCACAGATACTGCGATATTTCGGTGCGCATGCCGCGCCGCTATTCTTTTGTAGAGGAGAAGATCAAGCAGGCGGTGAAGGAGAAGATCGCCCGGGGCAAGCTGGACGTTTCCGTCTCCGTAGAAAATACCGGCGCCGGCGACCTGACGATCCAGGTGAACCCGGATCTGGCCTGCCAGTATATGGAGAACCTGGCGCTCCTGCGGGATAAGCTGGGGCTCGCCGACGAAGGCGCCATCACGCTGGAATACGTGGCGACGCTTCCGGACGTCCTGAAAACGGTGCCGGCGGTGGAGGATGAAGAAGAAATCACCCGCACGATCCTGGCTGCGGTACGGGCTGCCGTTGCCCGGCTGGACGAGATGCGGATCCTGGAAGGCGAGAAGCTGGAGGACGATCTGCTGAGCCGCGGCCGCACGATCAAAGCGCTCGTCGCCGAGATCGAGACGCTGGCCGAAGACGTTCCGAAGACCTATGCTGAAAAACTGAGAAACCGCATCCGCGACCTGATCGGCGACGCGGTCGAGATCCCTGAGGACCGCATCATGCTGGAAGCGGCCGTCTTTGCTGATAAATGCAGCATTGCCGAGGAGATCACCCGCCTGAAGAGCCATATGGATCATATGGAAGAGATCATCGCTGAGAACGGGCAGCCGGACGGCAAACGTCTGGACTTCCTGGTCCAGGAGATGAACCGCGAAGCCAATACCATCGGCTCTAAGGCCAACGACCTGGAGATCACCGGCCTGATGCTGAAGATCAAAGCCGAAGTCGAGAAGATCCGGGAACAGGTGCAGAACGTGGAATAGAAACCGGGACGGGGAAAGAATTGTATTGAATTCCGGGCTGCGGTTTGCTATAATATCTGTTCACGGGACCTATTTAAGGCACAGGAGGTAATAGCGTGGATCATAATTGTGAACATCCTGCTGAATTGTTCATTATTTCGGGACCTTCCGGAGCCGGCAAGGGGACGTTCTGCTCGCGGATCCTGGAGGAACGTGGTGGCATCGAGCTTTCCGTATCGGCGACGACCCGCCAGCCGCGGGAAGGCGAGGTGGAAGGCGTCAATTACTTCTTCATCGACAAGCCGGAATTCGAACGGCGCATCGGCGAAG
>JAFRYQ010000008.1 GCA_017437565.1 Bacillota bacterium | reverse complement strand
TTACTCGATCGAAGGTTATAAAGAGAGAGTCCTTCAGATCATGAGCGAGCAGGGACGTCCGATCGAGTCCATCCGGGATTATGCGAAGGATATGGAACGTCCAAGTTCCCGGGAGTTGCTTGCCGAGATCGAACAGACGTATGGAAATACGTCCGCCGCCATCGCCATTTATGAAGAGCTGGCTGCCGGAGAGACGGGCAAGTGGTGGAGCCGCCATAATTACAGCATCCGGCTGAAAGACATTTACAAAGAAAACGGCCTTCAGGACAAATATGAAGAGCAGCTGGAAAGGCTCCTGTACCTGGAGGTCGGAAGCGAAGCTATATTAGAGGAATACAAGGCTTTGATTCCCCCGGGAGACTGGGAGAAAGTCAGAGACAGGCTCTTTGATTCCTTTAAGCCGGCCGATTACTGGGTGCTTCCCTGGTATGCGCAGGAAGGATGCCTCGACCGATTGATGGACGGCGTGGAAGCCTGCGGATACGCTTACCTGAAGACATATAGGAAGAAGCTGGAAGGAATCTATCCGGACAGATGTCTGGCTATCTTGGTGAAGACGGCTGATGAAGACGTATTAAAAGCAAATAAACGGCAGGATTATCGTCATATCGCAAGAGTCTTACGCTGGATGTGCAGGTATCCGGGCGGAGAAGAGAAAGCAGCGGAGCTTGCGGCAAAGTACCGTGCTTTATATCCCCGCAAAAGCGCTTTGATAGAAGAGCTGGAGGAGTTCTGATCAAAGCCGGCGGAGTGGCTCTGAGCTAGCGGGATACGCAAGGAGAGCTTCTCAAACGATAATAACCGAAATCATAGGTAGAGGTAGCACGTGGCGGAAAAAAAGAAGAGCCCGGTAAAAATCGTGTTGGCGATCCTCAGTGGCCTGGTCCTGATCGCCTGCGGCATCCTGTTGATTTGGGCCGGTCTGCGGCCGGACGACCGCGATGGGCGGATCGTCTACGCAGGGGCCTTCTTTATCATACTGGGTTTAGCTAGCCTGGCTTATCTGTTGCCGCCGATCCCAATCCGGGACAAGAAGGAAAAGCTGCGGCGGAAAGCCCCGGATCCGCAGGTCCTCCTGGACGCTTACGAGAACGAACAACTGGATCACGCGGCTTTTATGAAGGCCTTCGGGAAGGCGTTCGTCTATTATTCCACGCCCTATGGCGACGATGAGGAGGGGAATCCCAAGCTGTTCCTGGCGACCGATGCCGGTGGGCAGGTCTATCTGCCGGTCTTCACCACCTTGGAAAAAGCCGCTGCCTATCACCGGCAGGAGGGGCGCGCCGCCTTTATGATCATGAACGATCCTTTCCTAAAAGTCTTACAGACGACAAGCGCCATCAACCGAGGGACCGCACCAACGCCGCTGGGACTGATCGTGGATCCGCCGGAGAGCCCGCTGGCAATCGCCGCCGGGGAACTGGAGGCGGCAGAGGCTTGGATGGCAGAAAACAACCGATAGAAGGAGTTGAGTAAAATGGCTTTTGATTTCAAAAAAGAATATAAAGAATTCTATCTTCCCCCGGCCAAGCCGTCGCTGGTGACCGTCCCGCCGATGAATTATCTGGCTGTGCGCGGACAGGGGGACCCGAATGAGGAAGACGGAGCGTATAAGCAGGCCATCGGGTTGCTTTACGGCATCGCCTTCACCATCAAAATGAGCAAGAAGGGCGACCATCAGATCGATGGTTATTTCGATTATGTCGTGCCGCCGCTCGAAGGTTTCTGGTGGCAGGAGGGCCTGGACGGGGTCGACTACGCGCATAAAGAGAATTTCCAATGGATCGCGGTAATCCGCCTCCCGGATTTCGTCACGAAAACGGACTTCCGCTGGGCCCTCGCCGAAGCGGAACGGAAAAAGAAACAGGACTTCTCCCAGGTCGGGTTCTGGACCTACGATGAAGGCCTCTGCGTCCAGTGCCTGCACGTCGGTCCCTATGACGCCGAACCGGCTACGGTCGCGGCCATGCACGATTACGCGGAGCAGCAGGGTTATGTCCCCGATTTCTCCACCCGCTTCCATCACGAGATCTATTTAAGCGATGCCCGTAAAGTCGCGCCGGAGAAACTGCGGACCGTCGTCCGCCATCCGGTACGGAAGATCTAAAGACCTGAGGAAGGGATTCGATATGGAGCTTATCATTCGTCCTCTGCGTGAAGAGGAGCTGGACCTGCTGAAAGACTTCCTGTATGAGGCGATCTTCCTTCCCGCAGGAGTCGCGCCGCCGGACCGCTCGATCCTGGCGCGCCCGGAACTGGCGCTGTATTACGAAGGGTTCGGTGAAAGCCGGGCGGACCAGGCGCTGGTGGCCGAAGCCGACGGATGCGTGATTGGCGCCGCCTGGTCGCGGATCATGAATGACTACGGACACGTGGATGACGAAACGCCATCTCTTGCCATGGCTCTTTACCGGGAATACCGCGGACAGGGCATCGGCACCCGCTTGTTAAAGGCATTATTAGCGGAACTCGCCGGCCGCGGCTTCCGGCGCGTGTCCCTTTCGGTTCAGAAGGAGAATTACGCCGTCCGCCTGTACCGGGCCGTGGGGTTCCGGACCATCCGGGAAACGGAAGAAGAATATATCATGGTCTGTGACCTGCAGTCGTGACCAGTCAAGCATCGGCAACTCCACGCCAGTAAAGTGTGTTAATAGGAAGGAGAAAACGATGGATCCCAAGTACGCACCGCTGTTCCAGCCCTGGCAGGTCGGTAAGGTCACGATCAAGAACCGCGTCGTCATGCTGCCCATGGAAGGGACCAATATGATCCAGTGGGAAGCCAAGACGGGTTTCGTGAAGGGTATCGAAGAGCTCTACCGCGACCGGAAGGATCAGAATGTCGGCCTTTTCATCCCGGGCCTCATCCCGCTGGTCAGCATCATCGGCGAGAAATGGGTCTACCAGCATCCGGAAGTATTCGAGCCGGTGAAGCCGATCGTCCGGGAAATCCACGAAAGCGGCGCCAAGGTCTTCTTCCAGCTCAGCGCCGGTTCCGGCCGCTCCATGCTGCTGCCGCCGCTTTTGAAACCATTCGTAAAACCGGGCCTCCTGCAGAAGGCTTCTTCTAAGATCGTGATGTCCAAATGGTGGTGGTCGGCTCCGGATCCGGGCGAACCGAACGTCTGGGACCCACAGGTCAAGATGGGGCATTTTACGTCCGAGATGATCAGCCGCTTTGTTTACGCGTTCGGACAGACGGCCAAGCTTTGTCAGGAAGCCGGCGTCGACGGGGTGGAGATCCATGCCGTGCACGAGGGCTATCTGCTCGACCAGTTCGCCATGCCCTATACCAACCACCGGGGCGATGCCTACGGCGGCAGTTTGGAGAACCGGCTCCGTTTTGCCTGCGAGATCGTGCGCGAGGTCAAGAAAGTCTGCGGCGAGGACTATCCGGTCTCCCTGCGCTATTCGGTCTGCTCCATGACCCGCGGTTTCAACCAGGGCGCGGTGCCCGGCGAGGAGTTCGACGAGGTCGGCCGTTCGCTGGCCGAGTCGGAGCGCGCCATCCGCATTTTGGAGGAGGCGGGTTACGACCTGTTCAACTGCGACAACGGCACCTACGACGCCTGGTTCTGGGCGCACCCGCCGGTCTACGCGCCGCTGAATCTGAACCTTTCTTACGTCGAGCACATTAAATCTTTCACATCAAAGCCGGTGGTCTGCGCAGGCCGCATGCAACCGGACGCGGCTGCCGCTTCCATCGCCGCCGGCCGCATCGACGCCATGGGCGTCGGGCGCCAGCTGCTTTGCGATCCGGAATACGTGACCAAGATCAAAGAAGACCGCCTGGAGGAGATCCGGCCCTGCATCGCCTGCCACGGCGCCTGTCTGCCCTTCAACGGGCTGAACGGGAAGGGGACCGATATCGATCCGCTGCACGTGGAGATGGGGCGCTGCGTCCTGAATCCCTGGACGAATAACGAGCGGAAGTATTCCCTGGCCCCAGCCAAACATCCGCGGCGGATCGCTGTCATTGGCGGCGGTCCCGGCGGTATGGAAGTCGCGATCCAGGCCGCGCGGCGCGGGCACCAGGTGGAGCTGTTTGAGAAGACTGACCGCCTCGGCGGCGCCTTCAACGCTGCCGCCGCGATGTCCTTTAAAGAGAAGGATCAGGAGCTCTTGAAGTGGTATGAGCGGGAACTGGCCAAGTCCGGGGCTGCCGTGCATCTGAATACGGAGATCACGGACCTGGCAGCGCTGACAGCCGAGAGCGCGACGGCGGGGACTGCCGGTTCGGCCGAAGCGCAGAGCGCTGCCGGTCAAGCCGCGCCCCAGAGCGTAACCGGCCAAGCCGCGCCAGCCTTCGATGAGATCGTCGTGGCCATCGGCGCCCAGCCGAAGCATCTGCCGGTGCCCGGCGCGGAACGCGCCGTCACGGCGGTGGATTTCCTGAACGGGAAAGTGGCAGCCGGGGACCGGGTGGTGATCATCGGTGGAGGTCTGACCGGCTGTGAGATCGCTTACGAACTCGCTTTACAAGGGAAACATCCGGTCATCATCGAGATGACGGGTCATCTGGTCGGCGCGCGCGGCATCTGTATGGCCAATTCCTCCATGCTGCGGGAGCTGCTGCGCTATCATCGGGTGCCGGCTTATCTGAATGCCACGGTCACGGCGATCGGGGAAGATCACGTCGCCTTCAAGACGCCGGACGGCGACCTCTCCGTCCTGGCGGATACGGTGATCCTCTCGGTCGGCTATACGCCGGATCCGCGCTTCAAACCGCAGAAGGGTAAGGATCGCAAAAAAGCGGCGGCTGCTGGGAAGACCGCTATGGCCGCTACTTCCGCGAAGCGAGCCGCCCGTTCGCGAAAGACCGCGAGCGCTGCGGAAGCCGCGCCGGCTGCGCCGCGCGTCCACTTTATCGGCGATTGCGACCGGGTGGGCAGCCTGAAGACCGTGATCAAACAGGCCTATGAACTGGTACAGGAGATCTCCTATAAATGAACGAGGAAGTCTTAAAACGGAAGGGCTTAGAGTCCGACGACTTGAAGATCAGTAATCTGAAGCTAAGCAATCTGAAGCTAAAAGATCTGCAGCCTTCCCAATTCTATATCTCCGCGCTAAAGCTGGCAGAAGTCCGGGCTTGGTTTGACCCGCAGGACCTTTCCGGTTTCGCGCCCATCCCGGTCAAGCTCCTGGACGGGATCCCGGTCATGACGGACGGGCATACCCGTGCCGTCGCGGCGCTCATGGCCGGGCTTGAGCGGGTGCCGCTCGTCCGGGATGAGGATGACTTGGACTGGGAGATGTACCGGCGCTGCGTAGCCACCTGCCGGGAGAGGGGCGTCACTTCACCATCCGGCCTGCTTACGCGTATCCTGCCAGAAGCAGCTTACCGGGAGCAGTGGGATCGTTGGTGCGATGAGATGCAGGCGGACGTCTGGTGTGAGCGGGCGATCCCATATATTCAGGAACTGTTCCGGGGCGATGCCGGAGGCCATGGCGCTGACCACAGCTTGCGCGTATACCGGAATGCTTTGTTGATCGCGGAGCAGGAGAAGGGCTGTAACCGGACAGTCGTGCGACTGGCAGCGCTCCTGCATGACGCCGACGATCATAAGCTCTTCCATACGGAGAATCATGAGAATGCCCGCGCGTTCCTGACGGCGAATCAGGTGCCGGCAGCCTGGATCGAGGACATCTGCGCGGCCATCCGGGCGGTCTCCTTCAGTCAGAACGGGGACCGGGTACCGGCGACTTTGGAAGGGCGGATCGTGCAGGACGCGGACCGGCTGGACGCCATCGGAGCCATCGGGATCGCCCGTACCTTTGCTTACGGCGGCGCGCACGGCCGGCCGCTTACGGAATCCGTTCAGCATTTCTATGAAAAACTCTTGCTGCTGAAGGAGCGGATGAACACGGAAACGGCCCGGCGCCTCGCGGAGCAGCGGCACGCCTTTCTGGAGACCTATCTGCGGGAGCTGCAGGAGGAAATCGGAGAAGTTCCCCGTGACAAGGCGGACGGGAACCAGTAGAATAGAAAAAAGTGTGTGGAAAAAGAAGAAGAGAAGAGGGCGCCATGGATCAGAAGGAAAGATTGAAACAGCATATCATGGCGGCGGTGGAAGAGCAGTTCGCGGCTTTAAAAGAGATCAAGCAATTTCTCTATGAGAATCCGGAAGTGGGCGGTGAAGAGGAGAAGGCGAGCGCCATCCTGATCGATTACCTGCGCAAGAACGGCTTTCAGGTGATTGCGGATTTTCACGATATTCCCTGGTGTTTCCGGGCTTGCTACGACAGTGGCAAGCCGGGGCTCACGGTGGGGATGACGGCGGAATACGACGCGCTTCCGGAGATCGGCCACGGCTGCGGGCATAATATCATCGCCACGGCGCCAGCCGGGGCGGCGGTGGCTTTGAAAGAGGTGGCGGATGAGCTGGGCGGCAAGGTCGTCCTGTACGGGACGCCGGCGGAGGAATGCTTTGTCCGCAAATGCGATCTCGCCCGGGAAGGCGCCTTCGACGAGCTCGATTTCTGTCTGAACGTGCACCCGTCCGGGACCAACCTGAAGTCCGGCACCACGACGGCCCTGGACGCCTGGCAGGTCGACTTCTACGGCAAAGCTTCGCACGCGGGCGCGGCGCCGGAAGAGGGCATCAACGCGTTGGACGCGGCCGTGCATTTCTACGAGCTGATTGGGTTCGAGAAGCAGTATCTGAAGGATACCAATATCTACGGCGTTTTCGCGGACGGCGGCGTGAAATGCTCCGTGATCCCCGACCACGCGGCCGTGAAATACCTGGTGCGGGCGCCGAAGGTGAAGGACATCAAAGCCATCCGCGACCTGTTCGAACGGACCGCGGAGGCCTGCTGCCGCCTGGTGGGGACGACGTATAAGATCTGGAATAACGAGCCCGGCAATATGGACGTAGTGACGAATTACACCCTGGCCGCGGTTTTCGAAGACATCTATGAGGAACTGAGCGGGGAACCGATGCTGGACGATCGTTTCGGCGGTTCGACGGACGTCGGCGACGTCAGCCACTGCGTGCCGACCATCATGCCCTGCATCGGCATCGGCTGCCCGGGCACCATGCTGCACACGGCGGAATTCCGGGAAGCGACCATGACCGAAGCCGGCGACCGGGCCATGAAGTGGGGCGCGCAGGCGATGGCCCTGACGGCGCTTCAGGTCATGTCCGATCCGGACCTGATGCGCCGCATCCGGGATGAGTTCGCGATGAATCCCGACCTGCGGGATTGAAGAGGCGATCACGGCGCTACAGTTTGCGGCGCTCACGGCTTGCGGCGCGACAGTTTGCGGCGCGACGGCTTGTGAAGCTAGGGAAAGTGTGAAGGAGGAAGTACGGATGGCGTTCACCTATCGAGACGTGGAAGAGGCTTATGCCCGCATCAAACCATATCTAAAAGAGACTCCGCTGGAAGCTTCCCAGTATCTGGGGAACGGCGAGCGGAAGTATTATTTCAAACTGGAGACCTTTCAGCCGGCCAAGAGTTTCAAGGTACGCGGCGCGCTCAGCAAGATGTTGACGCTGACTGCAGAGGAAAAGGAGCGGGGCGTATCGACGATCTCCTCCGGCAACCACGGCAGCTCCGTCAGCTACGCGGCGTCGCTCCTGGGTATCGAAAAGGCGCAGATCATCGTGCCGGCCACCGCGCCGCGGAGCAAGGTGGAACGGATCGAGTATTTCGGCGGTTCCGTCCTGCAGATGGGCGCCAATTATGACGAGGCGCACGCCCTCGGCATGAGCTATATCCGGGACTGCGGCATGACCTATATCGACGCCTATTACGACGACCCGAAGATCTATGCTGGGCAGGGGACGATCGCCATCGAGATCCTGCGGCAGAACCCGGCGATCGACACCATCGTGGTTCCCGTGGGCGGGGGCGGCCTGTCCACCGGCATCGCCGTCATGGCCAAGCACCTGAAGCCGGAGATCCGCGTCATCGGCGTGCAGACGGAGGCCTGCCCGGCCATGATCAAAGCCTATGAAGACGGCGTCTGCTACGAGGAATATCCGATCGGCCCGACGATCTGCGACGCGGTAGTCGGCGGCATCGGCGCGCTCAGTTACGCCATGTTGAAGGATTACTGCGACGACCTGATCGAGATCCGGGAAGAGAGCGCGGCGCGGGCGGTCAGCTTCCTGGCCCGCAATGAGAAGTATATCGCCGAACCTTCCAGCTGCCTGACGGTGGCGGCCGTCATGGATTACCCCGAGCGGGTCGGCGGCAAGAATATCGCTTTGGTGATCTCGGGCGGCAACATCGACGGCGACCTGTTGACTGAACTGCTGGTAAAATATAAGGGATGAATCAGACAAAAGCGCGGTTCCTACTCAGCGCGGTATTCATAGCCAGGGGAACGTCCTTCCTGTTTTCCAAGACTCTCATGCAGAACCTGTTTCCCACGAGCGTCCTGGCCGTGCGTTTCCTGATGGCTTTCACGATACTGGCCTGTATCTTTCATAAAAAACTGATTCGGTGCAGCCGCGCCAGCCTGCGCGGCGGCATCCTTTTGGGTGTGCTCTATACGGTCTGCATGTTTTTCGAAATGTTCGGCCTGCGCCTGATCGAGAGCGGCGTCAGCGCTTTGATCGAAAACATGGCAATCGTTCTGGTGCCGGTGCTGGCCGCAGTGCTGAGCCGCAGCCTGCCGCGGGCCAAGACCATGATCTGCGCGTTGGTCGCGGTCGTCGGCGTGGGCTTTCTTTCGCTGACCCAGAGAGGCGGCGCCCATAGCGGCCTGGGGATCTTTCTGATCCTCATGGCGGCGGTCACTTACGCAATCTGCATCATGACTACGGAGAAGGTCAGCCGCGGCGCGGACCCGCTGACGGTCGGCGCGGTCCAGCTGGGCACGATGGGCGTGCTGAGCCTGGTCGTGACGCTGGCCCTCGGGGAATTCAGCCTCCCTCAAAGCGGCACGCAGTGGGGCATGATGCTGATGCTGGTCCTGGTCTGCAGCTGTTTCGGTTTCGCTTTCCAGCCCCTCGGTCAGAAATACCTTCGCGCGGAAGAGGCGGCGGTCCTGACGGTGCTGAACCCCTTCACGGCGAGCATCATGGGCATCCTGATCGCGGGGGAGAGCGTGGGCGTCGCCAAAGTGACCGGGTATATCCTGATTTTGGCGGCTTTAGTCTTCTATAACCTGCCGGAGAAGGGGAAAGAAAGAACCCGCAGGTGAGCCCGCGGATGAAGCTGCGAGAGCGCCCGCAGGTGAAGCTGCGGATGCTCGCTTCCATGCGGGAAGGCGTGATCGGCGATTGCGATATCACCGTCGGCTACGGCGGAACCGTCGAGCTGTAGGAGCTGCAGCTGCCTTAAATCCTTCGAACAAATCAGAACCAACCCAAATCCGCGCCGGACTTGGGTTTTTTCGTATGCAGATATTTGCGCTAAAGCTGGCGCAGCTTTGATGCCAAAGTAGGGGCGGTTGCACGTCAAAGTCGGCGCGATTCCACGTCAAAGTAGGGGCGGTTGCACGTCAAAGTCGGTGCGATTCCACGTCAAAGCTGGCGCGATTCCACGTCAAAGCTGGCGCGATTCCACGTCAAAGTCGGAGCGGTTCATATTTTGCAAAAAAAGCAAAAATAGTAACCGTTTTGACAAAAAATGAGCGAAAAGTGAACCGCTCCGTTCAAGCGCCGCGTTCGCCTAAAACTGCAGCGGTTCATATTTCGCAAAAAAAGCAAAAATAGTAACCGTTTTGATGAAAAATGAGCGAAAAGTGAACCGGCCCGAAAACGGAGCCCGGCGACCGCTTGGTGGGGCGCGTTCTTTTTTTCTTGCATTCCCGGAGAAATGGCGTATAATAGTATCGTAAGCAGACTGCTTATGATAGGAGATCAAAGCAAATTTGGCGGCAAGCGCCAGGGAACGCCAGGAGAGGAGCGATGGGATGCGCAGCAAAAGTCCGGAATTGATGGAGCGGATCAGCCGTTATATTGGGGACTATTACCGGCAGCATCATACGACGCCGACGACCCGTGAGATCGCGACGGCGGTGGGAATCTCGCCGGCCAGCGGTTATAACTATCTGGTGGAAATGGATAAGCGGGGCCTGCTTTCTTATGAGAATGGCGTGATCACCGACCTGCCTAAGATCAATAAGACCAAGAACGGCTATTTTTCGGCGCCGTTGGTAGGCAGCATCCGCTGCGGCGATCCGGAAACGGAAGAAGAACAGGTCGAGATGTACGTCAGCCTGCCGGAGGCGATCTTCGGGACGGGGCAGTTCTACTTGTTGCGGGCGAAGGGCGATTCCATGGTGGATGCCGGGATCGCGGAGGAAGACCTGCTGGTGATCCAGATCCAGCAGGAGGCCAACGAAGGGGATATCGTCGTGGCCCTGGACCCGGACGGGCAGAATACTTTGAAGCGCTTTGGCGGCTATGAAGAGGTAAGCGGCTGCTATCGGCTGGAATATATGAATGAGAAGCGATATCCGGGTAAGGTGGAGCGCGTCCACAGCTTTGCGGTACAGGGCGTGGTGCGGCACGTGATCCGGACGTTCTGAAGAACGTGGCTTTGAGTGCCAGGTCTGAGCGCCGGGTCTGAGTGCCAGACCTGAGCGCCGGGCCGGGCATCCAGGCGTTCAATCAGACAAATATGCAAGATGGTAGGGGTTACCGCGCGGGATGGGAGAAAGAAGCCGGAAACCCAATGGAAAGAGCCTATATCTGTATTGATTTAAAATCCTATTACGCTTCTGTGGAGTGCGTCCACCGGGGGCTGGACCCGCTGCAGGCGGACCTGCTGGTAGCGGATGAGTCGCGCTCCGATCAGACGATCTGCCTAGCGGTGTCACCATCGCTAAAGGCCAAGGGCGTGCCGGCGCGGCCGCGGCTTTTTGAGGCCAAGCAGAAGATCCGTGAGTATGAAGTGACCCACAACCGCCGGCTGGACTATATCATCGCCGTCCCGCGCATGGCGGAATATGAACGGATCTCGGCGCAGATCTACGGGATCTATCTACGCTACGTCGCGCCGGAAGACGTGCACGTCTATTCCATTGACGAGTGTTTCATCGACTGTACCGGCTACCTGCATTTTTATCAGCAGGAGGCGGACGCCACCGGCACGCATCCGGCCCACGTCATGGCCATGACCATGATTCGGGACGTGCTGCGGACAACGGGGATCACGGCGACGGTCGGCATCGGTACCAACCTTTATCTGGCCAAGGTGGCGATGGACATCGTGGCGGAAAAGGCGCCGCCGGATCAGGATGGCGTGCGCATCGCGGAGCTGAACGAGGATTCCTATAAATACCTGCTTTGGGAACACCGACCCCTGACGGATTTCTGGCAGATCGGCCGGGGTAAGGCCCGGCGGCTGGAAAAGGCAGCCATGTTTACAATGGGGGACGTCGCGGCCCGGACGCAGTGGGATGAAGAGTATTTCTACCGGACCTTTGGCATTGACGGGGAGATCCTGATCGACCACGCCTGGGGGATCGAGCCGGTGACGATGCGTGACATCAAAGCCTATAAAAGCGACGCGCACAGTCTTTCCAACGGCCAGGTCCTGCCGCGGCCTTACCGTTATCCGGAGGCGCGGGTAGTCTTCCGGGAGATGATCGAGGTGCTGGCAGCGGATCTGTTCGCGAAGAATCTGGTCCCGCGGGGCTGTTCCTGGTGGGTCGTCTACGACTATAAGAGTTTGGAAGCCTGTCCCGGTTATGATGGTCCGCTTTCGTTGGATTTCTACGGGCGTGTGCATCCGAAGCACTCCGTGGGGCGGGTGCGGCTGCCGGTACCGACGAATGACCCGGCGATGCTCGCGGCGCCACTCCTCGCGCAGTTTGACGAGAAGACCGACCACCGGTTGCTTTACCGGCGGCTGGGCGTCGCTGCCGATGACGTGAAGGAGGATCAGGGTATTTACCAACTGGACTTTTTTACGGATTACGAAGCCTGGGAGCAGGACCGGCGGCTGCAGGGCGCCATGCTGGCCGTGAGACAGAAATATGGCGTGAACGCGGTCTTTAAGGGCATGAATCTGTTGGAAGGCGCGACCACGCTGGAGCGGAACCGGCAGATCGGCGGGCACCGGGCATGAGCCGCAGGGCTCATAACCCGACTGTCGAAGATTCAAGTCCTTCTTCACTGTTCTTGTTTGTGAGCTCAATCTGGATCGTCTTGACAGATGTCCCTAAAATTATATAATAATAGGGACAAAAGGAGGCGCGATATGAGTAGTTATATTGCCAAAATGAACGAGCGAATTAGAAATGCACCTGATGGACACGCATTTGTGGTTTCCGATTTCACTGACATCATGGAATATGAGGCTGCCAAAAAAAGCATTGCACGTTTAGAAAAGAGCGGTGTGATAAGGCGAGTTATACGTGGAATTTATGACAAGCCGAAGTACAGCGAACTCCTTGGTGAATATGCGGCGCCGGACATAAACAAGGTAGCAGAAGCTTTGGCTCGTAATTACAATTGGACGATTGCACCGAGTGGAAACACGGCGCTGAATCTTTTGGGTCTGTCTACTCAAGTTCCTGCACATTGGGATTATATAAGTACTGGTCCATATCGATCTTACAAAATTGGGAAAATGACATTACGTTTCTCTCATAGAGCGAACAAAACCATCGAAGGCATGTCCCCAAAAACTGCAATGGTAATTGAGGCCCTCAGAACGATAGAAAAAGACGATTTCAGCGAAAGCATGATAAAGACGTTGAGAAAACGACTCACGGTTGGGGACAAGGAAAGACTTCTAACGGAAGGGAGGCAAACCACAAACTGGATATATTCGGCAATTAAAAAGATCTGTACAGATTGAGGATGTGACCTTATGTATAATATAGCGAAATTGCCTGCTACAGAGAGACAATTATTGTTTCAAAACACAGGTGCCAAAATAGGAATGAACGCTGCTGTCGTAGAGAAAGACTTTTGGGTTTGCTTGACCCTGGATTATCTGTTCCGTTCAAGCAGATGGAAAGATTGCATAGCTTTTAAGGGAGGAACGAGCCTGTCCAAATCCTATAAAGTTATTGAAAGGTTTTCTGAGGATATCGATCTTATCCTTGATTGGAGAGTCTTGGGATATGAGAAGGACGAACCATGGGGCGTACGTTCCAATACTAAACAGCAGAAATTCATAGAAGAGTCCAGAGAAAGACTGTTTTCATTTCTTAAAAAGAGCTTCGTGCCGGAATTCAAAGGTACAATAGAGACCCTTCTGGGGAGAGAAGTCAATATAAGTATTGATAATAATGACGCGGGTATAGTGAACTTTTCGTATCCAAATTTGTTTGCAGATTCGTCAATTCTGCAGGCAATAAGATTAGAGATAGGAGCACTAGCGGCATGGACACCAACACAGATTACGGAGGTAACGCCCTATTCAGCTGAACAATATCCAAATGTCTTCAAAATGAGATCGACAAAAGTGCTAACAACAACAGCGGAAAGATCATTTTGGGAAAAAGCAACAATTCTGCATCAAGAAGCATCAAGACCGGAATCATCATTGATTCCAACAAGATATTCCAGACACTATTATGATTTGTTCTGTATGAGCAAAACGCCTATAAAAGACAGCGCTCTTAAGCAGCCGGAGCTTCTTGAGGAAGTAGCGAGATTTAAGGAGAAGTTTTATCCACGTAAGTGGGCAAAGTATAATTTGGCAAAAATGGGGACCCTGAAACTTATCCCTGCTTCGCATAGTGTTGCTAGGCTCCGGGATGATTACTCGCGTATGCGTGAAATGATCTTCGGAGAGTATCCATCGTATGAAGAAATCATGGAAGGCATTCGCAATCTTGAAGAAGAAGTCAACGGTAAATAGGTTTTCATTAATTGTATGGGTAGGAGTTCAGCATAGCATATTACTTGTATGAGCCGGCGGCAGGGAGGTGAGTTACATGCGTATGATCGGAGCGATGGCTATGCCGGCCGATTTCCAATACCGGGACGTGGCCTTGCGAGGGCGGCCGCGGCATGAACGAACGGACGCGTTCCGGGCCCGGCATCCGCAAATGGATGTCGGCAGGAGGGCAAAGATCTTCGCGCCTTTTGACGCGCTGAAGGGATTCAGTGCCGCTCTCGCTGAGGAAGGCCGAGCCGCGGCTCTGGAGGAGCCGGGCGGAAATAAAGACGCCGATCGGGCAAGCGGGAACAGACCGCCGGCAACGGACTGGAACCAGATCCTGAAAGTGGAACTGAGCCGGATGCCGGCGGAAGTGGAATGGTAAAGAAACACTATCATAAAGGAGCAATATGTGTACGCGTTATTTCATTGAACCGGATACGGAAGAATTCCGGGATATCATCGCCGCGGCTGAGAAGTCACGCTTGGCGAACGCTTTCCGTAAAGCCGGGAACGCCGTACTGACATCCGGCGAGATCCGGCCGACGAACGTGGTGCCGGTGATCGCGACGGGGAAAAGCGGCCGTAAGGCGGTATTCCCGATGAAATGGGGCTTCCGGATCCCGAACGGGCCGCTGGTGGTAAATGCCCGCTCGGAGACCGCAGCCCGGAAGACCAGTTTCCGGGAAGCCTGGAAGAGCCACCGCTGCGTCATTCCGGCCTCCTGGTATTTCGAGTGGGAGCATCTGCTTGGTACCGGCGGCAAGAAAAAGACCGGCGCCAAGTACCTGATCCAGCCGCGCGGTGCCGGCATGACCTGGTTGGCCGGCCTCTACCGGCTGGAAGATGATCTACCGGTCTTCACCGTACTGACCCGGGAACCGGCGGATGAGTTGCGCCGCATTCACGACCGCATGCCGCTGATGTTGCCGGAAGACCTGGTCGACCGCTGGATCCGGCCGGAAACAAAGCCGGAGGAACTGCTTTCCTATGCGCTGACGGACGTGATTGCGGAAAAAACCGGAGAAGACGGGGAAACGCTCTTATCGGGAAGAAACTATGGCGCGGGGAGGTGACCAGATGAGACTGTTCATTGCCATTCGTTTGACTTCACAATTGAAAGAGAGCATCCAGGATGTGCAGGACGATTTTCGCCGGCAGCAGGTCGGGGGGAATTATACACCGCAAGAGAACCTGCATCTGACCCTGGCTTTTATCGGCGAGTACGGGGATCCGGACGAGATCCTGGAGATCATGGAGAGCAGCGTCCCGTTCGCTCCTTTTACCATGAGGTTGGACCGGATCGGCTGCTTTGACGCGCTCTGGTGGGCTGGGATTGCTGAGAATGAAGATCTGTCCGCGCTGGCCCGGCGCCTCCGGCACGCACTGGCGGAGGCCGGTATTCCTTTCGACCGCAAGCGGTTCAAGCCGCACATCACATTTCTACGCCGGGCGGAATTCCGGCGGGGAAGAAAGGTCCAGGCGACGATCGTGCCGCGGGAGATGCGGGTGGAACGGATCTCGCTGATGCAGTCTACGCGCGGGAAAAACGGTATGATCTATACCGAGTTGGGGAGTGTGACCGGGAAGGCGGGACGCACAGAGTGAGGCACTCACGCCTGACCTCATTATTCCGTTATTACCCTTTGTATTATTCCGATACTGTTGCTGTTATTCCGACAAAAAGGTATAATAGCAATAGGATCGGAGGAATGAGTTGATGTTTATGACGGTAAAACAGGCAGCTGAAAGATGGGGGATATCAGAGCGGAGAGTGCGAGTTCTTTGCGCGGAAGGCAAGATCCCCGGCGTTTTTCAGGAAGGCCGCGGATGGAAGATTCCAATTGACGCGGAAAAGCCTGCAGATGGCCGCTTCCGGTCCAGAGAGAGCGTCTTCGCGCAGATCGATCGCAAAAAGAGAGAACTGGATGCCGGGAGGCCGCTGACACGAGGGGAACAGGAACGGCTGAATGAAGAATTTGCCGTTGAATA
>JAFRYQ010000007.1 GCA_017437565.1 Bacillota bacterium | reverse complement strand
GTTTTCCCGGGCGAGCAGGAACATGCCGGGATCCGCGACGATCACGGCATCCGGCCTGAGTTCTTCCAGAAACCGGAAATAATCCGCCGCTTCTTTAAGGTCTTCGTCATGCGCCAGGATATTGGCCGTAACGTGGACCCGGGCGCCGTGTTCATGCGCGAAGGCAATGCCCTGCGCCATGTCCTCCGGAGAAAAGTTTTTCGCCTTTGCCCGGAGCCCGAACGCCTCTCCGCCGATATAGACCGCGTCCGCCCCGTAGCGGACCGCCGTTTTCAAAACCGGCAGCGAACCTGCCGGACAAAGCAGTTCCGGTCTCTTCAACCTCTACTCCTTTTAGAGTCTTACGCTGACGGCGTTGCCGTCCTGCGCGCTCGTGGTCACGATCTCCAGGCGTTCCCCGTTTTCGGCAAAGAGCAGCATGCCCTTCGATTCCATACCGCGCAGATCACGCGGTTTCAGGTTGGCCACCACGATAACGTTCTTGCCGACCATCTCTTCCGGTTTGAAATGCTTAGCTACTCCGGAGATGACCTGGCGCGTTTCCGTCCCCATCCGTACCTGGAAGACTAGGAGCTTATCCGCCTTCGGATGCTTCTCGGCTTTGATGATGGTGCCGACCCGGAGGTCGATCTTATCGAAATCATCGAAGGTGATCTCCGGTTTCAGCGCTAACGGCACGTTTTCCGGTTCCGCAGCAGCGGCCTTCTGCGCTTCCTTCATCGCTTCCAGCTCCGCCAGTTCCTTATTGATATCGAGGCGCGGGAACAGCAATTCGCCGCGCGCGACCTTCTGTCCAGCCATGAGGTCGAAACGGGTCGTGTCTTCCCAGACGATCGGCGCGTCAATACCGAGCTGTTCTCTCATCTTCTCGGTCGTCGTGTGCATGAAGGGATAGATCAGGATGGAGACGATGCGCAGGGCTTCCGCCAGATGGTGCATGCAGGTCTCCAGTTCCGCCTTCTTCGCCTCATCCTTGGCCAGTGCCCAGGGCATCTTCTCATCCACGTATTTATTCGCCCGGCGCACCAGGATCCAGATCTCTTCCAGCGCCATATTGAAAGCGAATTTATCCATCTGCGCTGCGACCTTATCCGCCGCGCCGACGGCGATGGCTTCCAGTTCGCGGTCGATCTCATCCCGGCTTTCCGTCTGCGGGACGATGCCGCCGCAATACTTCTCGATCATGGTCACAGTCCGGGAGACCAGGTTGCCGAGGTCGTTGGCCAGGTCGTAGTTCATGCGCTTCAGCATGACTTCGCTGGTATAGATGCCGTCCTGGCCGAAGGTGTATTCGCGCAGCAGGAAGTATTTTAAGGCGTCGATGCCGTAGCGCTCGATCAGCACGACCGGATCCACGACGTTACCCTTGGATTTACTCATCTTGCCGCCGTCGATCAAAAGCCAGCCGTGGCCGAGGACCTGCTTCGGCAGTGGTTCTTCGATGGACATGAGCATAGCCGGCCAGATGATGCTGTGGAAGCGGACGATCTCTTTCCCGACCAGGTGGACGTCCGCCGGCCAGTATTTATCATAGAGCGCGCGGTCGTCGGGATAGCCGAGCGCCGTGATGTAATTGCTGAGCGCGTCCAGCCAAACGTAGATGACGTGTTTCTCGTCGATCGGTACCGGGATGCCCCAGTCAAAGCTGGTCCGGGAGATGCAAAGATCCTCCAGGCCCTGGTTGATGAAAGCCTTCATCTCGTTGCGGCGGGTATCCGGCTGCAGGAATTCGGGATGCTCGTCATAGAGCTTAAGCAGCTTGTCGCCGTATTCGGAGAGGCGGAAGAAATAGGCTTCTTCATGCGCCTTCTCCACCGGGCGGCCGCAGTCCGGGCACTTGCCGTCAACCAGCTGGCTCTCGGTCCAGAAGGATTCACAAGGCGTGCAGTACCAACCCTCATAGACAGATTTATAGATGTCGCCCTTCTCGTACATTTTCTTGAAGATGTACTGGACGCGTTTCACGTGGCGCTCTTCCGTGGTACGGATGAAATCGTCGTAAGAGATCTCCATTGTCTTCCAAAGCTCTTTAATGCCGGCGACGATCGTATCCACGTATTCCTGCGGCGTGACGCCTTTCTCTTCCGCTTTCTTCTGGATCTTCTGCCCATGCTCGTCCGTTCCGGTCAGGAAGCGGACGTCGTAGCCCATCAGCCTTTTAAACCGGGCCATGGCGTCGGCCATCACCGTACAATAGGTATGTCCGATGTGCAGATTATCGCTCAGATAGTAGATCGGCGTCGTGATGTAATAGGTTCCTTTGCTCATTGCCTTTCAGTCCTCCTTATCAGAAAGGCGGCACAAGATCGGTGCCGCCCGTTTCCTTCGCTTTGCTTGGGATCTCCCCCGCCCTCTCCGCGCGCGGAGCGGCGTTTCCCGGATCAGCCTTCCAGTTCCTCTTCCGCCCAGTCGTCGTTAGACCACTCTTCTGCCGGCCAGTCTTCGCCGACGAAGATGCGCTTCATGATGTGGTCCATGCCCACGACCAGCGTGGCTCCGGCCACGATGCCGACCGCGACGATCGCGCAGGCAGCTTTAATGGCACTTGTTGTATCGATGCTTTTCATCGGCTTCGGCATGCCCATCTTATTACTCATCTCTATTCCCTCCTTCGGCTGGCGTTTGGATTCCGGTTCTCTTATTACTGCTCTTTATAGATGCGCGTATTCATGAATTCCACGATCAGGTCGGCAGCCTTCTCATCGGTGATATAGCTCGTATTGATCGCGAGATTGTAGTTGGAATAGGCGCCCCACTTCTGCGAGGTGTGGTAATTATAGTAATTCGCTCTCGCCCGGTCGTAATCCCGGATGATATTGCGGACCTTCTTCGGGTCGTCTCCGTAGGAATTCACCGCGCGGTCGATGCGGTCTTCCAGTTCCGCGTAAATGAAGATATTCGTTACACCCGGCAGGTCCTTCAGCACATAGTCCGCGCAGCGCCCGATGATCACGCCCTCGTTCGTCTCGCCGATCTGACGGATGATATCGAACTGCGTGATGAACAGCTTCTCATTCATCGACATCGGTTCGGACGTGAAGCCCTCCCCGAAAGACATCGCCGAAGAAAAGCTATAAGATAAGCTGCTCTTCGCCCTGAGTTCCGCCGTTTCGATTACTTCCCGGGAGAGACCGCTCTTCTCTACCGCCAGATCGATGATCTCTTTATCGTAAAACGGGATGTTCATCTTCTCCGCGACCATGCGGCCGATCAATCTGCCTCCGCTCCCATATTCCCGGCTGATGGTAACTAATCTTCTCATCGTTTTTCCTTTCCGCCTGTTTGATGATACATTTTTTTACATTATATAACGGTTCCGCCCCGCGCGCAAGAAAATGCGGGAAATTCTCATGTCGTCAGGCGGCTGAGCCCAGCGGGGACTTGTCAGTTGGGAAACGGTGGGGGTATAATAGATTTGATATTTATCGCAGAATGAAATCGCGGCCTGACCATCGGTTTGTTCGGACAAGACCGGCCGTGACCCTGTCGCCAGATCAGATCAAAGAATCAGATTGAGGGATCAGATTATGAATTTCGAAGTGATCAAAAATGCCATCAACGCATTCATCGCCGAACACGCGGAAGAGGCTTCCGCCTTAAACGACGCGCTCGCCAGCCATCCCGAAGCGCCTGGCGCCGAACAGGGATCTGTCCGCCTGCTCCGGGACTTCCTGGAGAAATACGGGTTTACCGTTGAGCAGCCCTTTGACGGCTTTGATACCGCTTTCCGGGCTACCGCCGGCTCCACCGCTTATCCGCGCCGCATCGCCATCGTGACCGATTACGATACGGCTTCGCCGGATGGACACGTGACCGGGAACTGCGCCGGCGCCGCGCTGGCCGCCCTCGCCGCCTGCGCCCTCGCCCCGCAGCAGGAAACCTTGCAATGCGGCATCGCCCTCATCGGCGCGCCGGCTTCCGAGACCGGCGGCACCAAAGTGCTCATGGCTTACGACCAGGTCTTTAACGGTTACGACCTTGCCGTCCAGTTTAAGGCCTATGACCGCACACTTTCCTCACCGCGGCTTCTCGCCTTCTGTAATGATTTCTATGCTTTCTCCGGCGCTGATGAACAGGCGGTGAAAGATGCCGCCCTGCTCTTCCTGAACGCGGTCGACCTTTACAGCCGCCGTTGCCGGGACCGCGCCAGTATTCTCTCCGTGATCAAAGCTGACGGCTGCACGGCGGAAATCCGCGTCTTCACCCCGGACCGTGCATCCTGCCGGACGGCGGTGAAGAAGATCGATTTCATGGCCGAAGGCGCCCGTCTCTCCACCGGCACTTCCTGGAGCAAATACAAGGGCCTTAATCCCTGTGACGATCTGAACGCCAATCCGGTCGCGGAAACGCTCCTGCGGGAAGCGCTCACCGAAACCGGCTTCCTGGCCAACGCCAGCACCGACGCTGCGGCTGCCGCTCCGGCGCCCAGTGGCGCTGACGCTCCAGCGCCAGTCTTCGTCGGTGCCTCCGATATCGGCACCGTCAGCCAGGCGGTCCCGACTCTGCTCTGCTACCTGGATATGACCGGTCAGCCGGTAGCCGGCGATGCCCCGGCCGTTGACGCTCCGGCGCGTCCTGCTTTCCGCAGCCCGGCTTTCGCCCAGGCCATGCAGTCAGAAGCC
>JAFRYQ010000094.1 GCA_017437565.1 Bacillota bacterium | reverse complement strand
CCGCTTTTGCAGAAAAGCGGCCCCGAGATTTGTTATTCCAGAAAAACGGTCCGGTTTATGAGATCAAAGAGTTGATGCCGCTGCCGGGCGTCTTTGCTATTACTTGGGAAGCCTGCGCGCCTGCCTATTTGGCGAGGATCGCGCGGTATTTCTCTTCTTCTTCCCCGTTGGCCATGATGAAGTGCCCGTCTTCGATCTCGATCCAGCGCGGCGGATCGTTCTCGTAATGATGCTGCGTGGGATCATAGGCGGTGACGACTTTCTTCTTTTCACTGATCGGATCCGGCATCGGGATCGCCGAGAGTAAAGCCCGGGTATAGGGGTGGAGCGGATGCGCGTAGAGCTTTTCCGTTTCCGCCAGTTCCACGATGACACCCTTATGGATGACCGCGATGCGGTCGGTGATGAAACGCATGACGGAAAGGTCGTGGGCAATGAAGAGATAGGTCAGGCCTCTCTCTTTTTGCAGTTTGCTCATCAGGTTCAGCACCTGGGCCCGGATGGAAACGTCCAGCGCCGAGATCGGTTCGTCGGCGATGATGAATTCCGGTTCCATGATGAGGGCCCGCGCGATGCCGATCCGCTGCCGTTGGCCACCGGAAAATTCATGCGGGAAACGGGTCGCGAATTCAGGCAACAGTCCGACGTCGGAAAGCGCTTTGGAGACACGCTCCTCGCGTTCTTTCCGAGGCATCTCGGGGTGGATATTGATCAAGCCTTCCGAGACGATATAGTCGACCTTCGCGCGTTCGTTCAGGGATGCCATCGGATCCTGGAAGATCATCTGGATCTTTTCGGTCACCATCTTATCCATAGCACGTGAGATACGCCCCGAGATGCGCTCGCCCTTAAACAGGACTTCGCCGGCCGAGATCGGGTTGATACGGATGATGGCACGCCCGATGGTCGTCTTGCCGGAACCGGATTCGCCGACCAAGCCAAAGGTCTCGCCTTTATAGATGTCGAAATTGACGTTCTTCACGGCGACGAATTTCCGCCGGCCTTTGCCGAAGGTGACTTCCATGTCGCGGACCGAGCAAAGCACTTCACGTCCTTCGTATTTACTCATTTCGCTCATGCTTCCTCACCTCCGTTCCCTGCGGCGCTTTCGGCCGCTTCTTCGGTAAACAAGGCCGTCTCGGCAATTGCGATCGCTTCCTCCGGCCCGGCCGCTGTTTCATTCACTGCGGTCCCGGCGGTTTCGGCGGCCGCGGTTTCAGCAACCTGCGCTGCCGCTTCCGCTTCTTCACGCGCGGCATCGGCTTCACGCGCCGTCACGCCTTCGCTCATGTCTTCCAGGCGGATGTTGCGGATATGGCTGATGATCTCCGGTGGGTCGATTTTCGGCGCGCGCGGGTCGAGCAGCCAGGTCCTGGCCTTATGGGTCGGCGAAACGTCGAAATAAGGCGGCCGGTACAGGAAGTCGATCTTCAGCGGATGCGGGTTGCGTGGCGCGAAGGCGTCGCCTCGGATAACGTTAAAGAGGTTCGGCGGCGTGCCTTTGATGGCGTAGAGGTCCTGGCCTTTGATTCCGAGCTGCGGCAGCGAAGAGAGCAGCGCCCAGGTGTAAGGATGCCGCGGGTCGTAGAAGACCTCTTCACAGGTGCCGATCTCCACGAGGTCCCCCGCGTACATGACGGCGATGCGGTCGGCTACGTTGGCAACCACGCCGAGGTCGTGGGTGATATAGATCGTGGTGAGCCCGTATTTATCTTTCAGGTCGCGGATCAGCTGCAGGATCTGGGCCTGGATGGTCACGTCGAGCGCCGTGGTCGGCTCGTCACAGATCAAAATCTGCGGGTTGCAGGCCATGGCGATGGCGATGACGACTCTCTGGCGCATGCCGCCCGAAAATTCGTGTGGATACTGTTTGGCGCGGCGTTCCGGTTCGGGAATACCGACGTCGGCGAGGATCTCGACCGCCTTCTTGGTAGCCGCCATCCCGGAGAGCCCCTGATGGAGTTTCAAAGCTTCTTCGATCTGCCAGCCGATGGTCTTCAGCGGGTTGAGGCTCGTCATCGGGTCCTGCATGACCATGGCGACTTCTTTCCCGCGGAAGCCCTGCCAGTCCTCTTCTTTCTTGAACGTGGCGAGATCGAGCGGTTCGCCGCCGCGCCCGTAATACAGGATGGAGCCGGAATCGACCCAGCCGTTCTTATCGAGCAGGCCGATGAAGTTTTTGGTAAAAACCGATTTCCCGGAGCCGGATTCGCCGACGATCGCCAGCGCTTCGCCCTTATACAGGTCGAGGGAGATGCCGCGGATGGCGTTTAACACTTTGCCGCGGAGGCTGAACTTCACGTTCAGGTCGCGGACCGACAGGATGATATCACCGTTTTCCACTTAAATCCCCTCCTTCCTATACGTGGTTCTTCGGATCTGCCGCGTCGGAGAAGGCGTTGCCTACCAGATAGAAGCAGATCGTGATGATCGAAAGGATGATCGCCGGGATGAAGAGCTGGTACCGGAGGGTCGGCGCCATCATCATGGTACGGCCCTTATTGACCAGGTTACCCAGGGACGGGATCGAGATCGGCAGGCCCAGTCCGATATAGGAGAGGAAGACTTCCGAACCGATGGCGCCCGGGATGGCCAGGGCCATGCGCAGCATGACGACGGAAACCATCTGCGGAAGCAGGTTCCGCGTGATGACGCGCCGCGTCGGCGTACCCAGGCAGCGCGAGGCGAGGTTGAAGTCGCGGTCGCGGATGATGAGAACCTGGTTACGGATGAAGCGCGCCAGGCCGATCCAACCGGTGATACTCATGGCGATGATGATCGTTTTGATGCCCGGCCGCATGACGTAGGCGGCCAGCATGAGGATGATCGTGCTCGGGATATTGTCAATCAGGTTGTAGATCTCGGTGAACAGGAAGTCGAGCTTGCGGACGTAACCCCAGAGCAGGCCGGCCAGGATGCCGGCGACCGCTTCGATCGCCGCTACGACGATGCCGATGAAGAGTGAAGTCCGGGTGCCGTTCCACATACGGCTCCACAGATCCTGTCCGATGTCGTTGGTACCGAACCAGAAGATGCTGTTCGGCTGCTTGTTTTCGATGAAGCCGGTGAGCGGTTTCACTTCCTGCGGGAGTCCGGTGACCGCCGTCGCCCGGTTCATCCCTTTAATCGTGCCGTCTTCGTTGGTGATGATCAGGGTGTTCTTCTCCGTGGGGAAGAAGCCGTAGTACCAGCCCGGATCGTCTGCCGCCGGCTGCAGTTCCACCATGACCGCTTCCTTGGAATTGGTGCGGGTCTGGGCTTTCAGCTTCGGAACGCCCCAGCTTTCCGGCGCCTTTACGTAGATCAGGCTCTCGCCCTCCGGCGCGCCGGTCGCAAGATCGCCTTCGGTCGCTTTCTGGTTGGAGGTATAGACCGCGTTCTTTTCACCCTCGACCGTCAACCAAACCGCATTGGTATAGGTCGTATGCTCGCGGTCTTCTGAAAGAATCGCCATATACGGCGCCTCCTCCGAAACGACCGTATAGAACCAGCCTTTGTTGGCAGGATCCGGAATCGCCGGACTTTCCGTCGATTCCCCGGCGGCGTTAAAGACCTCGCAGACCGGGGTGCCCCAGTCGGCTGGCGCTTTGATGAAGGCAAGCGTCTCGCCCAGCTTCAGGCTGACGGGGAATTTCCCCTTCGTATACTGGATGCCTTCCATCTTATACGACCCGCTCTCTTCGATCAGGTACCAGACAGCGCGGCTGTGGTAATAATTGACTTTGTTCGGGTCGTACTGGTTGGGGAGATAGGGCTGGATGAAGGTGAAGAGCACCAGCACCAGCATGATGATCAGGTTGAAGACGGCGACTTTGTTCTTCAGAAACATGCGGACCGTCGAACCCCAATAGGAATAATTGGAATACCCGGTGCGTTCCGCCGCCGCTTCGTCGACTTCTTCTTCCTCGAACAAAGCGGCATCGAGCCCGTCGATCTGTTCTTGGGTGAGGTCGTCCGGCAGGAGCCCCAGCTGGCTCTTCAGGAATTCTTCCTGCGCCGCCGCGAGCTTCCCGGTAATCTTTTCTTTCGGGGAAAGTTTACTCATCGCGACCCCTCCTTCTTAACAAAGCTGATGCGCGGATCGACGATGGCCATGAAGATGTCGCCGAGGAGCAACCCGACGATACCGACCGCGGCGAAGAGGACGACCAGCACCAGGACCATATTATTGTCCTGCCGCTTGATGACGTCGACCAGGAGTCCGCCCATACCGGGGATGGAATAAAAGGATTCGGTGTAGATGGAACCGGAGATCGTCATGAGGAGCGATCCCGGGATCAGGTTGACGATCGGCACCACAGCGTTGCGGAAGACGTGGCGGAACCAGATCGTCGTATTCGGCACGCCCTTGGCGCGAGCGAGCTTGATATAGTCCTTATTGGTCTCGTCGACCATATAGCGCCGCAGCCACATCGCGTAGCTGGCGATGGACGGGAGCGCGAGGGATATGGTCGGCAGGATCAACGTCCGCCAGTCGTTCTCGTTATAGAGCATGCTGACGTTCAGGATGGTGGATCCGTATAACTGGATAAAGATGAAATAGACCGCGTTCGGAACCGCCTGGATGAAGACGATATAGCCATTGCCGAGCTTGTCCCAGAATTTGCCCTTGTGCCGGGCCATGAGGACACCCAAGGCCAGGCCGATGGGCAAGCTGATCACCATGCAGATGATGCCGAGCTTGGCGGAGATGGCGATCTTGGGGGCGATGATCTGCGCGATCGGAGTGTTCACCCGGTAGCGGTAAGAAATGCCCAGATCCCCGTGCAGGATATTGTTGATAAAGCGGATCACCTGCACGAAGAGCGGATCTTTCAGGCCCATCTTGGTCAGGCCCAGTTCGATCTGCGCAGGTGACATTTTCTCATAGTTGGTGAAATAACCTTCCTCCGGCATAAAGCGGAGCAGCGCGAAAATGATCGCGATCAGGATCACCAGGGTAATGAGGGACCGCGCGAGACGCTTCATGGAATATTTAAACACGTTACGCTCTCCTCTTCTAATAGAATGGAGCGGCCCGCCCCGCCGGGGCCCAGGGCCGCTCCTGCTTGTTCCGTTCAGAATCTAGGCTGTATCGCGCGCCGTAAGGGGAAGCCTTACCGGCACGCGATCCCGTAACGCGCCTTACTCGCCCATGGCCTCTCTCCAGGCTTCGTACTGTTCGTCGTACATATCCTGGCTCATGGCTTCGGCATAGACGTGCTGTCCTTTGTAACGGCTGCTGGACTGGCCCATCATCGCGTACTGGCCTTCGAAACCGTTCAGTTTGGTGGCCTGGTAAGAACCGCCGGAGATGAAGCCCGGTACCACGATGGCGTGGTCGATGTAGAAGGCTTCCGCTTTCGCGAAGGCTTCATATCTCTCGTCGATGTCAGTGACGCAGGTACGCGCGTAGTCGACCAATTCATAGTATTCGTCGATCAAAGCGTTCGTCTCTTCGGTCTTGGTATCCTGGAAGACTCTGTAGGAATCCGTGTCGTGGCAGAAGAAGTTGTAGGAATTCTCTCTCTCGAACGGGTCGGCCCAGGTCTCCGGATCCATGAAGTCAGCGCCCCAGTTCAGTTCCTGGATGGCGTAGTTGCCGTTTCTTCTGGTCTCGTTCAGGAAGGAGTTACCAGCGTATTCGACGACTTCCAGTTCGATATAGTCGGAGCCGAGGAGGTCTTCCAGCTGCTGCTTCAGGACGACCGTGCAGTTGCCCCAGGTCGTGGAGGACGGGTTGTAGTTGATTGGAATCTTGATCGGGAAAGTCGCGCCCGCCGCCTTCAGTTCCTCAACCGCTTTGGCCTTGTATTCGAGGGCCAGGTCCGGATTGAAGCTGTCGCCGTTGGTGTACTTCTCAAGTCCGTCGTAAAGGACGTAGTCCTTACCTTCGTTGGCGGAGAAGCCCAGAGGGGTAACCGTGTTGATCATGTGCATCGCCGGATCGTCGCCCGGGTATTTGGCGGCGATATAGGTCGCGCGGTCGATGGCGTGGAAGATGCTCTTCCGGAAGTTCTCATTGTTGACCGCTTTGATCCAGTTCTCCGGTTCATACTGCTCGTCGAACTTCGGCTCGAAGTTGAAGCCGAAGAAGTAGGAGTAGTCGCCCACGATGCGGCTGGTGCTGATCATATTGCTCTTTTCCGGATCGGCCAGCCAGTCGGCTACGATATCGGAGCCGATGGAGGCGGAATCGACTTCGCCTCTCAGGAAGAGTTCCGGAGCGAGGGTCGCGGCTTCCTGGTTATAGGTTTCTTCGATGCGCTCGATGTAGATGTGCTCGGCGTCCCAGTTGTTCTCGTTCTTGACGTAGACTCTCTTCTGCTGCGGTTCGGCCGTCTGCAGGATGTAGGCGCCGTTGAACCACATGGATTCGTTGTTCAGCGCGTACTCGGTGCCGTATTTCTCCAGCATTTCCGCCGGAGCCGGCCAGTAAGTACCGAACTGGAGTACGGTCAGGAAGTACGGACGAACTTTTACCAGGTGATATTCGAGGGTGTAATCGTCGACCGCGACGACGCCCAGGTCTTCCGGAGCGACCGCCGGGACTTCAACGAGTTCTTCGCCGTCGATGTAGTAGTACTTGCCGTCCGCGTCATAGACGTATTCGTCGTCTTCGGTCTCGGTGCCCTGTTCCACCGCCACGAGTTTCGCCGCGGTGTATTCGAGCATTTCGGTCGCGTTGACGAGCCAGCCGTCCATCAGGTAGCTGTTGCCGCAGTCATTCGCGGAATCGCAGACGTAACGCGCCGCGGCGACATAGTCATTCGCGGTGACTTCTGCCATCTCGTTGCCGTCCTTATCGTACCAGTGCTGACCCGGTCTCAGATGGAAGGTCCAGACGAGACCGTCTTCACTGGTCTCCCAGCTCTCGGCCGCGCAGGGAACGATATTGCCGTAGCTGTCGTTCTCGACCAGGGAGTCGATGGTGTTGGCGCCGACTTCCAGTTCATAGGTCGTGCCGCTGACCAGATAGTTCATCGTGGTCATTTCGCTGGAATAGAGCGTGCGGTAAACCTGTTCCGCCGCATAGGCTCTGCCGTCCGGGCCGTAACCTTCGGCTACCGGTTCCTCGGCCGGCTCTTCGGCAGGTTCTTCCGCCGGTTCTTCGGCAGGTTCTTCCGCCGGTTCCTCCGCGGGTTCTTCCGCCGGTTCCTCCGCAGGTTCTTCCGCAGGCTCTTCCGCCGGTTCTTCTTCTTTCTCCTCAGCAGGCGCTGTATTGTTGCTGCTCGAGCCGCCGCATGCCGCCAGCAGGCTCATGCAAAGGAGCGCGATGAGAAGGGTAATCAATACTTTTTTCTTCATTATTTTGTTCCTCCTTAGAAACATCTGCCCTGCCGGCAGGTTCTTCCTCCGGCTTTTATATGATACACCCAATCAGCCGGTGAGGAAAGAGGTTTTCGATAATTCTTTTCATCGCGGTAATAATCTATATAACATGCGCGGATGTCCCCCCGCCTCTATAGCCAGCGGCAGATTTCTTGACCTGGTTTTGCTATTTTTGTTTTTTGGATGATATAACAACGAGGATCCCTCCAAATTCGTTGTTAATTTGCTTTTCTTGCAAAAATAGCAAATCTGTTTTTCCGGCCGGCTTTCCAACAGGCGGCAATGATTCTCTAATTCCCTCTTTAATTTCAGTCGCTTTTGCCGTATAATTAGCCCATGAGCATCTTTAACGTTTTGACATTATTCGGTGGCCTGGCCATGTTCCTTTACGGAATGCGGCTCATGGGCGACGGCCTGAAAGAGAGCTCCTCGGGGACCCTGAAAGTTGCCATGGAGCACGTCACGAACAACGCGTTCAAGGCGTTCCTTCTTGGCGTTGCCGTAACGGCGATCATTCAGTCCTCCACCGCCACCATTGTTATTACTTCCGGCCTCGTCGCGGCCGGTATTATTTCGTTGAAGCAATCGCTCGGCATCGTCGTCGGCGCCAACGTCGGTACGACGGTCACCGGCCAGATCATCCGTCTCCTCGATATCGATAATAGTGCCGGGGCGATCCTGCAGTTCTTCAAGCCCTCCACGCTGGCCCCGATCGCTTTGATCATCGGTATCGTGGCCATTATGGGCTTTAAATCCCGGAAGACGAAAACGATCGGCAGCATCGCCATCGGGTTCGGCATCCTCTTCTCCGGCCTGCTGAACATGACCAGCGCCGTGAACACGCTCGCCGAGACCGGCGTTTTCGACGCGCTCTTCGCCAAATTAGGCT
>JAFRYQ010000093.1 GCA_017437565.1 Bacillota bacterium | reverse complement strand
GATGACGGAGCAAGGCGATCACGGTGAGGATGATACCGGGGAAGGTCTGCCGGATGGTCGTCAGAAAGAGCGGGGTGATGTCGTAATCTTGGAACAGAAACTGCGAGCAAGTCCCGGAGAACCCCCAGAGGATGCCCGCGATCAAAGTGATGATGATGCCGGTTCTGATTTTCGCTGATTCTGTTTTATCCATATCCGTTTTTTTAGCCTTTCATTGCCAACGCTTCTGAAAAATTGTAATCCCGTTGCCAGAAATTTGCAAGCAAGGGTTGACGGAATACGCGGATTGTGGTATACATGTATACATCGTTCCGCTAGCGCTTTAGAGCATCAAAGCGGAAGGCGAAAGTGTGAGGAAAGAAGGAAATAATAGTGTTAGAAGTATCCAAGAAATCGAATCTCCTGGAGCAGGCGATCTATACCTATTCTCTACAGGATGTGGCAGAACCCAATCTATATCGGGACGTCTTTAATTATGAAGAGGTACCGAAAGTCGTTTTTAACCACCGGCGCGTACCGATGAATATGCCGGAGGACATTTGGATCACGGATACCTCCTTCCGCGACGGACAACAGTCGATGGCGCCTTATACCACCGACCAGATCGTGAAACTCTACGAAATGCTCTCGCGGCTTGGCGGGCCTTACGGAGTCATCAAGCAGTCGGAGTTCTTCGTCTATACCGAAAAGGATCGCGAGGCGATCGAGCGCTGCCGCGACCTGGGACT
Organism: Bacillota bacterium; assembly: GCA_017437565.1. Lineage (GTDB taxonomy): Bacteria > Bacillota > Clostridia > Peptostreptococcales > Anaerovoracaceae > Eubacterium_B. The sequence continues at coordinate 2,165 of JAFRYQ010000093.1, read as the reverse complement.
TCGCTTTCCGGAGATCACCTGCTGGATCCGGGCCAGCCGCGAGGACTTTAAGCTGGTAAAGAAGCTCGGCATCCAGGAGACCGGGATCCTCGTCTCCTGCAGCGATTACCATATCTTTAAGAAGATGGGGATGACCCGTCGGCAGGCTGTCGATTTCTATCTGGCGACCATCCGGGACGCCTTCGCGGCCGGAGTGATCCCCCGTTGTCACTTGGAAGACGTGACCCGGGCTGATTTTTACGGCTTTGTCGTACCCTTTGTGAACGAGATCCAGAAGGTCTCGGAAGAGGCGGGGGTAGCCATCAAGATCCGCGCCTGCGACACGATGGGGTACGGAGTCCCTTATCCCGGGGCCGCCCTGCCGCGGAGCGTCGCCGGCATCATCTACGGCTTGCAGCATTATTCCGGCGTGCCGAGCGAATGCCTGGAGTGGCATGGACATAATGATTTCTATAAAGGGGTCGCGAACGCTGCCTGCGCCTGGCTCTACGGCGCGTCGGCCGTGAACTGTTCGCTCCTGGGCATCGGGGAACGGACCGGCAACGTCCCCTTAGAAGCGATGGTCATGGAATACGCCTCGCTCCGGGGCAGCCTTGACGGTATGGATCCCACTGTCATCACCGAGATCGGTGATTTCTTCCGCCGCGAGATCGGTTATGACATCCCGCCGATGACGCCTTTTGTCGGGGAGCATTTCAACGTGACCCGCGCCGGCATCCATGCGGACGGTTTGATGAAAGATGAGGAGATCTATAATATCTTTGATACCGGCAAGATCCTGGGCCGGGTGCCCGGCGTCACGGTCAGCAAGACCAGCGGCGCCGCCGGGATCGCCTATTGGATCAACGAACACTATCGCCTGCAGGGCGAGGACCGCGTCGATAAGCACAGTCCGGTGGTGACGGCGATGAAGACCTGGGTGGACCGGGTCTATGAAGAGGGCCGTAATACCTCGCTCTCGAATAAGGAGCTGGAAGCGCAGTATGAAAAAGCTTTGGCCGCAGGAGCAGAAGGGGAGGAGAAAAGAGCATGATCACCTACAAACCCAAGACACTGGCCGATCAGGTCTATGAGCGGCTGGAATTCGCGATTCTATCCGGAAGCTACGCGCCGGGAGAAATGCTGACCGAAAAACGACTGGCAGAAGAGCTCGGCGTTTCCCGGACGCCGATCCGGGAAGCGGTCTCCCGCCTGATTTACGACCGGCTCCTGATCGAAACGCCGGGCGGCAGCGAAGTGCGCGGCATCAGCTGCCGTGACGTGGAAGACATGTTCATGGTGAAGCGCCAGCTGGAAATCCCGGCGACAAAGGCAGCGGCAGCCCACATGTCGGAGGACGAGCTGAAAGCCCTCCGGGACGTGGTGGAGCAGCAGGAGTTTTACGCAGGGAAGGGTGATGCCCAGAAAGTCCGGAACCTGGATACCCAGTTCCACGATCTGATCTACGCCGGCTCCGGCAGCATGATTCTGGAGAGCATCCTCACTTCCATCCACCGCAAAATGATGAAATTCCGCCGCGTCTCCCTGGAAAACGAAGGCCGCATCCTGGCTTCCGTCAAGGAGCACAAGGCAATCCTGCAGGCTTTCGAGGCCCGCAATGTGGAGCTGGTGGGTTCGCTCATGGCCGAGCATGTCGAGCACGCTTATCAAAGCATCACCGCCTCTGGGAATAAGTGCTGAATACTGTTCATTTTCTGCCATTATCATGCCGTCAAGAAGCAGAGAAAGCGGTGTCGCACTGGGACTCAGGCTTTTCGTACAGGAATAAAGAATAGTAAAAGAGATCCATGCTTCCGAAAGCGCCTGAACGATGGGAATACCCATGAAATAATACGAAGTATTTATGGATGATCGGGAAAACGCTTTCCCGATCATTGTTAGTTTTATGAGCTGTCATTTTAATAAATAAGCCGGCTTAAAAGGCGGCAAGACCGTTTCAAGGAGTGGTATAATATAAGAGGCTCGTATGAGGGCTGCTGCCCGTTTATTTACATGAGAGAAGGAGAGCATCAGATATGTGTTATGCAGAAACGATTCGTGTTCTGGCGGACGAGAATGAAGAATACGTCACGCAAATACGTCGTAGGATTCATGAGAACCCGGAAATAGGCTGGGATGTCCGGCAGACAGCGGAGCTTGTTCGTAATGAACTGGATCAGATGGGG
>JAFRYQ010000092.1 GCA_017437565.1 Bacillota bacterium | reverse complement strand
TATTCCTAAAACTCCAGGATATCTCCCGGCTGGCAGCTCAGTTCGTGGCAGAGGGCCATGAGCGTGGAGAAGCGGATGGCCTTGGCCTTGCCGTTCTTTAAGATGGAAAGGTTGGCCGGGGTGATCCCGATGCGTTCCGCCAGCTCTCCAGCGGAAATCTTGCGCTTCGCCATCATGACGTCGATGTTGACAATGATCTCCATGGCGGCCTCCTATATCGTCAGATCCAGCTCATCCTTCATGCGGATGGCTGCTTCGAAACTGTTTTTCACGATCCGGACGATAAGTCCCATGAAAGCGGCGGCGAGGGTCAGGCAGAAGAGGACGGGCAGGTGCGGCGCCAGATCTTCATGAATGCAGAGGATGCCGGCGATCAGTCCGATGAAGGCGGCGCCGAAGCAGCACCAGGAGGCAATGCGCATGCGGCGGACGTTTTCCGGAACGAAGACGTTATCCTTCTTCAGATTCATCAGCATTAGGTAAAGCTGCGCGAGGGCGATCCAGGCGACGACGCTGAAGAGCAGAAAGCAGACGAGCAGCGAGATGCCGCGCCAGCTGTACAGAACGGAAAGAGAGCTGTTGACGGCCGTCATGGCAGGGTCTCCGCCGATCAGTTCCCGCAGTCCGAGGATGACGAGCACGTCTCCGGCCAGCAGGATCAGGGCGAACAGGGCGACGCAGAGGAGCGAGAGCTTTACGCTTTTATCCTGATTCCAGTTCATAGAAACCTCCCGGCCAAAGCGGGCGGCCTTCTGCCGCTTATTTCTCCGGCCGGAAAGCAGTGTAGCATAGCTATTTATCGCTTGTCAAGCAGAAATTATCGATAAACGATATAAAATATCTGTTTTTTATAAATACTTATAGCTGATGTTATCGTTCGATCAAAGAGAAAAAAGCGACCGCTGTTGAACGGCCGCTCTCTTGATGGGAACTTATGTTTTATTCTATCTCATAGGGTAGCCGGATTCCACGCCCTTCTGCTAGAGCTTTCCGGTAGATACGACTGCTGATTGCAATATCCGTGGCACCGATGCCAACAGATCCGAAGAAGATAAACTGATCATCGTTATCGCGGCCGGGTATATTTCCAAGCATAACCTGATTCAGATTTCCGCTTGTGTCTTCCCGATGGATATCCCCGTTGAGAATGGCATCTGCTAACGAAGTCAGACCGCGGTGGATAATGCCCTCTAGGTCATCCGTGAAGATTTTGTCAGCTTTCTTTATCACACCAGCTGTACACTCAGGCCCTCCGATATGGATATAGGTCAGACCCGGATGAATCCAGTCCTCCTTGACAATTGGAGTAGTAGTCACTGTAGCCGTAATAAGGATATCTGCTTCAAACACCGCTTTTTCCGGTTCGGTCGTGGCTTCTGCCGGAATCCCAAGGTCTTCAGTCAGTTTTTCCGCAAAGTGTTTTGCCTTTTCAGGGAATACGTCATTGACGATAATCCGCTTAATGTCTCTTGCGCAGCAAGCGGCTTCCACTTGTGCCCGGCCGATGACACCGGCTCCAATCATCAGCAGAGTAGACGCATCTCTTTTTGCCAGATACTTTACTCCCATGCCGCCGGCAGCTCCGGTACGCATGGCACTGACACGGGTAGAATCCATCACGCAAACGGGCAGTTTTGTTAGTCCATTTCTTCTTCACGCCGATATTGATCAGGATAACGCCACCAAAAACACCGGCCAGTAAACCGATGGTAGCGGTAGTTTGTGAGACGGAGGTTCCTGCTTCCCATCCCAGTTCTTTGAAGACTTCGCTCATGCCACCGGCCGTGCCATGTCCGCCTTCAAAACCTATTTCGATGACGGAACCGAACAGGGGGTTTGTTCCCCACAGAGGAGTGAAGATCAGACCGACCAGCAAACAGGTCAGCGCGACCTGAACGAAGCTGTAGGTGTAGCACTGAACAATAGACGGGGCCGAACTGACCAGTGCTTCTTTGCTCATGTTAGATTTCCTTCCCAGCATCATGCAGGCAAATACAATCACGATTAAGGGTGTCGGCATGGCTGAAAAAGAACTTCTCATGTCCGCAGGAAAGACCTTCAGGACGTACGGGCCGAGGATTAGCCCGATGATGCCTGCGATTAGAGAAGCAGGAATGAAGGCTTTCTTGAGGAAGGGTACCTTGAGTCGAAGAATGGTTGCCACAAAGAGCAACGCGCCAATGATTGCCAAATACAGAATGAGATTCGTAATGGTTCCACTGGCAATTTTTTCAGTTGGGATGAATGTCATAGTGTCTCCTTTCTTTTTTTACACGAGATTGCGTTTCCGCTCTTATGCAAATGATATCATTTAAAAAATATTTTGTAAATATATAATAAAAAAATATTTTTTTAAATCTAATAAAAAAATATGTCGTCTACAACCGGAGCATTCCATCTCGCAGATGCTTGAACTTTTTTTTGTTTCGTGGTAAAAAAGATACTGTCTTTAGGAGGGAAAGCATTCGATGCAAAAAATATTGCAAACCATTCAGGAGAACCAGAGCCACTATACACAGTCGCAGCGTGCTGTAGCGAATTATATTTCTGCCAACTACGCCACGATTCCTTTTCAGACGCTTGCAAATATTGCCGAACGCATTGGTGTCAGTGAGACAACTGTGTTTTTATTCTGTAAAGAATTGGGATTCAACGGCTTTTCTGATTTTAAGCGTGTTGTGACGACTTACGTCAACAACTTTTTGCCGCTGAATAACCGACTTTCCAGCACCGCGGCCAATTTGTGTGTAGAAGATGCACCGGGAGAAATTGCTCGTTGTGATACAGAAAACGTTGAAGCAACTCTCACCAACCCAGCCAATCTGGAGGCGATTCCGAGGCTTCTGGATCTGATTGATCAGGCGAAGCATATCTATACGATCGGCGGTCGTTCCGCCAATTTCTTTGCAGGCTTTCTGGCCTTCAAGCTTCGCCAGCAGCGTTTGATAGTCAGCAATATCAGCTTTGAACACGGTGAATTTATTGATGAAGCCATGCAGATTGGACCGGATGATCTGCTGATTGTGTTTTCTTTCCCCCGGTACACCAAATCCATTGTCATGCTTACCCAAAAATTGAGGGAAATTGGGACGCATATTGCACTGATAACCAGCGAAAAGCTTTCTCCATGTTCCGAATATGCGGAACTTGTTTTGTCCTGTCGGACGGTTTCATACTCGTATGTGGCATCGTACTCGGGGGTCTTGACGATGATTAATACGATCCTGACCTGTCGGGCTCTTCGTCATGAAAAAGATATAGAAGAGTATTTAGGAACATTGGACAATAATCTTCGGGAATTTGATATGTTTTATAATTAACACAAACAATCAGTAAGAATACTTCAGTACACGGAACTATAAAACCCGGCCGGCTCTATTTTCCGGGGAGGAACATTATGTTGTTTCTGGATATTGTTCAGCTTCAGGCGGTGCTGATCATCTTGATGGCGATCGGCTTCTTCTGCAAGAAGGCCGGCATGCTCGATGATAAAGTGCGCGGCGGCCTTACCGCGCTGTGAATGGACGTGATTATTCCCTGTAACGTGATAAAAGCGGGCTTAAGCGGCGTTTCCCCCGGCCTTTTGAAAAACGGCGGCCTGTTGCTTCTTTCCGGCACACTGATTCTTCTGGGAACAGTGCTGGCTAATCAGTATTTATATAAAAACTGTTCTGATGCGCATCGCCGCGTGATGCAGTACTGCGGCGTGGCTGCCATGAGCGGTTTTTTCGGCAATCCGATTGCAGAATCACTTTACGGAGCGGAAGGGGTGATTTGTGTCTCCCTCTTTCTGATTCCGATGCGTTTGGCCATGTGGTCTATCGGTGCGTCATATTTTATCCCGGATAGGCGGAGTCCCTGGGAGGTGGCGAAGAAATCTGTGACAAATCCAGCCATGATCGGTACGCTGCTGGGGTTGGTTTTTCTTTTGACGCAATGGAAGCTGCCGTATGTGATCGCACGTCCGATTGAGCTGATCGGGGCGTGCAATACGCCCTTGATCATGATTCTGATAGGAACCTTCCTGGCGGATATCGAATTCAGGAAGATATGGGAGAAAGACGTTTATATCCTGAGTACTGTTCGCCTGCTGGTGATCCCCTTGGTTGCATGGGGACTGGGATGGCTCCTTGGTCTGCGTGGTATGCCTTTAAGCGTCAGCGTCTTCATGTCCGGCGCGCCGGCAGGCGCTACGGCTCCAATCCTGGCGGCCCGTTTCGGCGGTGACGTGGAATTCTCCAGTAAATGCATCGTTTTTACCACCCTTTGTGCCCTGGTGACTTTGCCGCTCTGGTGCTGGCTGGTTTGATTTGTTTTCGGAAACAAACGGACTTTGAGAAATGTCCGATAAAAATATAGTAAGGAGGAACCCTATGGATCAGCAGTTTGACGTGATCGTCGTCGGGGCCGGCAACGGCGGCCTGGCGGCAGCAGCCAATACCGCCAAAGCCGGCTGCAAAACGCTGCTCTTGGAGAAGCACAACCTGCCCGGCGGCTGCGCCACGAGCTTTAAGCGCGGACGCTTCGAGTTTGAGCCGTCCCTGCACGAGCTCTGCAGCGTCGGCACGGAGGAAAGGCCGAATACGGTCTACCAGATCTTCAAGGACCTGGACGCGAAGGTCGAGTGGCGCTACGAGCATGATATTTTCCGCACCATCTTAAAAGGCGAGGACGGCTACGACATCACCCTAAAGGCCGGCATCGACGCCTTCTGCGAGTCGGTGGACGCGGCGGTGCCCGGCAGTAAGAAGAGCGTGAAAGATTTCCTGGCCTTAAAGAAGAAGATCAACGCGGCCATCGACTACATCTACAAGATGAAGGGCAAGCCGAAGGGCCTGACCATGATCTTAAAGCACGCGGATTTCATGCGCGTGGCCGGCCACAGCGTGGAAGAGGTCATGACGGCGCTGGGCATGCCCGAAAAGGCCCAGAACCTCATCAACACCTACTGGGGCTATCTGGGTGTCCCGTCGGATGAATTGAACGCCATGCACTTTTTGAACATGCTCTACGACTACGTGAACGACGGCGCGGCCATGGCGCATCACCGCTCGCACGAGCTCTCCTCCGCCCTGGTGGACGTCATCGAGAGAAACGGCGGCCAGGTCTGGTACAACAGCGAGGTCACACAGTTCCTCTACAATAAGGACGGGAGCGTGGCCGGCGTGGCGGTCGGCGACAAAAAGATCTACGCGAAGGAGGTCATCTCGAACGTCATCCCGAACAACGTCTTCAACATGAGCGACCAGAAGGTGATCCCGGAGCAGAACTTAAAGCTCGCCAACGCCCGTGAGTTCGGCATCTCCGTTGCGACCATCTATCTGGGACTGGACTGTACGGCCGAAGAGCTGGGCATGAAGGACTACACCATCTTCATCAAGGGCTACGACAATCCGCGCGCGCAGTACGATCACCGTCTGGAGGACGGCCTCTATATCGTCAACTGCCTGAACCGCGTGGTGCCGGACAGTTCGCCCGAAGGCACCTGCACGCTCTTCTTTACCATCCCGATCTTCGGCTGCGACGTGCCGAAGGACTTAAAGCCGCAGGATTACAAGAAGTACAAGAACGAGATCGCGAAGAAGTACATCGAAGATGCGGAAAAGACCCTGGGCATTTCGATCCTGCCGCATATCGAGGAGATCTCCGTAGCGACGCCGGTGACCTTCGCCCGCTACCTGGGCACGCCCGAGGGCACCATCTACGGCTACAAGCTGTCCGGCTGGGACAACCTGATGGCCCGCACCGCCGGCGAAAAGACCGACTACGCGATCCCGGGCCTTTCCTTCTGCGGCGGCCACTATATCCGCGGGGACGGCTACAGCTGCGCGTATGCGATGGGGGATACGGTCGGAAAACGGGTCGCGAAACGCGTGAAAGGAGGTGCCTGAGATGTCCAAACTAAGAAGCTTAAATCCGATGGATTTTACGAAGATGACGCCCGCGCGGAACGAGATCATTGACGCCGCGCCGGCCAGAGCGCTGCCGAAGGCATCCTCCTACCTGCCGAACCAGATCGCGGCGGCCCTGCACCCCGAGGTCCAGTACCTGAAGGTGACCAGGATCCGCGTCTGGAGCCCGGACACCAAGAGCTATTTCCTGGTCCCGGACGAAGAAAAAGGTACGGAAAAGCTGGCGTATTTCAGCGCCGGCCAGTATATCAGCCTGTCGATGAAGATCGGGGAGAGCTTCGTGACGCGTCCGTATTCGCTCGCTTCCTCGCCGAAGGAGGCGCTGGCGGGCGAATACATGATCACGGTGCGCCGCGCGGCCGGCGGCTTCGTATCGGACTACATTTTAGACAACTGGCAGGAGGGGACGAAGGTCACGGCCTCCGCGCCGCTCGGCGAATTCACCTATGAGCCGCTGCGGGACGCGAAGCACATCGTGGGCCTGGCCGGCGGCAGCGGCATCACGCCCTTCCGCTCGCTCGCCCGGGCGATCGCGGACGGCGACGAGGACGCGGAACTGACGCTCCTTTACGGCAGCCGCACCCGCGCGGACGCCGTCTTCGCGGCGGAATTCGAGATCCTGGCCAAGAGCTGCCCGCGCTTCCGCTACGTCAACGTCTTAAGCGACGAGGAAGCGCCCGGCTACGAGCACGGCTTCTTAAGCGCGGAACTGATTAAAAAGTACGCGCCGGAGGGCGAATATTCCGTTTTCCTCTGCGGCCCGAAGGCCATGTACGACTTCCTGGATAAGGAACTGCCGAAGCTGGGCCTCCGCCGCAAGTTCATCCGCCACGAGCTCTTCGGCGAGGTGAAGGATCCGTCGAAGGAGGCGGGCTATCCCGGCGCGGACGCGGAACGCTACCAGCTGACGGTCCGGATCTGCGGAGAAGAGAAGGTCATTTCCTGCGGTGCGAAGGAAACGCTGCTGGTCGCCATGGAAGAGGGAGGCATCGCGGCGCCGTCGCACTGCCGCAGCGGCGTCTGCGGCTGGTGCCGGTCGAAACTCGTGAGCGGGAACGTCTTCGTGCCGGCCTCGGTGGACGGCCGGAGAGAAGCGGACCTGATCTACGGCTTCGTGCACCCCTGCTGCACCTTCCCGTTGAGCGATATCGTGCTGGACGTGCCGCCGTTCAAGCCGTAAGAAAAAGAGACCGGTGCCGGTGCGGAAACCGGCCCCGGAAGAAAAATGCATAGACAAAAAGGTGAACTATGAGCTGTCTTGACGAATTATACGAACAGTTACCGGTCCGGAACACGGCGGAGCAGAAGAAAAACTTCCGGAACTGGGCGGCCTCCCAGGCGGAAAAGAGCGGATGGACCGTCCGGGAAGAGGAAAACGAAGAGCATATCAACCTGGTGATCGGGGACCCGGAGCGGGCGAAGCTTATGTTTACAGCGCACTACGATACGCCCCGCCGCTCGTTCCTGCCCAACGTCCTGCTCCCCGCGAACAAGACGCTGAAGACCCTGTACACCTTCGGCGTGCTCCTTCCCATGCTGGCGGTGGCGGTCGGCGCGGCTCTGCTGGCCGGACAGGCGGCCGGCGGCTTCGAAACGATGACCGGGCGGATGACGGCCATGGTGACCTATATGATCCTCTATTTCGCCCTGTTTTTCCTGCTGCTCCGCGGGCCGGCGAATCGTGAGAACAAAAACGACAACAGCTCCGGCGCGGCGGCCGTACTGGATCTGGCCGCACGGCTTGCCGGAAACGGATCGGCAGCGCTCATCCTTTTCGACGATGAGGAGAAGGGCAAGAAAGGCTCGAAGGCCTGGACGGCGGCGCATCCGACCTTAAAGTCCGGCCTGCTGGACGTCAATCTGGACTGTGTCGGCAACGGAGAGCACGTGATCGTGAGCGTTCCGCCGGAGGCGGAGCATGATCCTGCCTGGCCCGCGCTCAAGGCGGCGCTGGAAGAACTGGACGCCGTGATCCTGCCCGCCGGATCGAGCGCGATGAACAGCGACCAGAAAAACTTCGAAAAAGGCGTCGGCATCTGCGTCTGCCTGAAAAAGAAGAAGCTCTACTACACGCCGAGCATCCACACAAGCCGCGATACCGTCGCCTCCGGGGAGACGGTGGACCGGCTGGTCGGCGCGCTGGCTTCCTTCGCCGGCGGGGCGCCTGCGCAGAAAGCATAAACGGAGAGCAAAAGCACAAAAAAAGAACGGAGCGCCTTGCCTTGCACGACGCCCCGCTCTTTTTTACCGTCTTATTTGTCCTTGATTTCCAGGAACTTGTAAACGTACGCCGCCAGCGCCGCGCCGATCATCGGGCCGACGATGAAGACCCAGAGCGCCGCGATGGGTTCCGTGTTGCCGGAGATCGCCGCGATCACGGCCGGGCCGAAGCTGCGGGCCGGGTTCACGGAGGTGCCGGTGAGACCGATGCCGAGGATGTGCACGACCACCAGGGTCAGGCCGATGACCAGCCCACCGAAGGAGCCGTGGTTCGCTTTCTTGCTGGTGACGCCCAGGATGGCGGTCACGAAGATGAAGGTCAGGACGATCTCCACCAGCAGGCCCGCGAGCGCGTTGCCGTTTACGCCGGCCAGACCGTTGGAACCGAAGCCGCCGGTCATATCCTTGACCTTGCCCAGCCCGAAGATCGCGGCCAGAAGGCCGGACCCGGCCAGAGCGCCCAGACACTGGCTGATCACGTAGCCCGCAAACTCCTTGGCCTTCATGCCGCCGGAGAGCAGCACGCCCAGGGAAACGGCCGGGTTGATGTGACAGCCGGAAATGTTGCCGATGGAATAGGCCATGGCCACGATGGTCAGGCCGAAGGCGAAGGCGGTCAGAATATATCCGCCGCCGGCTGCCGCGTCACAGCCGACCAGCATGGCGGTCCCGCAGCCCAAAACCACCAGCGTACAGGTTCCGATAAATTCCGCAATGTACTTTTTCATAGGAAAAGCCCTCCTTTTTCCTTATTGTAGCATAGAAACGGGGGATGGGAAAGAAAAAAAGGCAAATCGCCCTGATTTTCTTGCTTCCTTCATTGACCTTGCCTCCGCTTCATGTTACGATTCGGGAAATGGTGAAGCACGCCCCGGACCGGCGGGATCGGAGGGAAGAAATGGAAAAACTTAAAGCGTTCCTGAAACGGAAGGATATCGAGATCTCATTGAAGCGCTACGGGATCGACGCGCTCGGCGCCATGGCGCAGGGCCTGTTCTGCTCGCTGCTGATCGGGACCATCATCAATACGCTCGGCACGCAGCTGGGCCTGAAATTCCTGACGGAGCCCGTCGCGACGGTCGGCACGGTGACCTACACCGTGGGCGGTATCGCCTCCGCTATGAGCGGCCCGGCGATGGCGGTGGCCATCGGCTATGCCTTAAAATGCCCGCCGCTGGTGCTCTTTTCCATGATCTCCGTGGGCTTTGCAGCCAACGCCCTGGGCGGAGCCGGCGGCCCGCTGGCGGTCCTGTTCATCGCGATCCTTTCCGCGGAATGCGGCAAGGCGGTCTCCAAGGAAACGAAGGTCGATATCCTCGTCACGCCGCTCGTGACCATCGGCATCGGCGTGTTTTTATCCTGGCTGATCGCGCCGCCCATCGGGAAAGCCGCCATGTGGGTCGGCAACCTGATCATGTGGGCGACCGAGCTGCAGCCCTTCCTGATGGGGATCCTGGTCTCCGTGCTGGTCGGCATGGCCTTAACGCTCCCGATCTCCTCCGCCGCCATCTGCGCGGCGCTGGGCTTAACGGGCCTTGCGGGCGGTGCGGCAGTCGCCGGCTGCTGCGCGCAGATGATCGGCTTTGCCGTCATTTCCTTTAAAGAGACTCGCTGGGGCGGCCTCGTTTCGCAGGGGATCGGCACGTCAATGCTGCAGATGGGCAACATCGTCAAGAACCCGCGCATCTGGATCGCCCCGATCGTCACCTCGATGATCACTGGCCCGATCGCCACCTGCGTGTTCCGTCTGCAGATGAACGGCG
>JAFRYQ010000091.1 GCA_017437565.1 Bacillota bacterium | reverse complement strand
GAAACCTCGACCGTCAAGCTGCCCGCCGGCACGGCGCTGTTCAGCCGCGAGGTCGACGACGCGATGGGCGCCAAACCCATGAACTGCCCCAACGCCATGATGACCTACAGGCGCACGGTGCACTCCTACAAGGAACTGCCCATCCGCTACAGCGAATACGACGTGCTGCACCGCAAGGAGAAGTCCGGCCAGATGAACGGCCTGTTCCGCGTGCAGGAGTTCCGTCAGGATGACGATCACACCTTCGTGATGGAAAGCCAGATCGAGAGCGAGATCGCGGACATCATGGAGATCGCCACCCAGCTCTACGACACCTTCGGCCTGAAATACCGTGCTGAGCTCTCTACCCGCCCGGACGATTATATGGGCGACATCGCCGTCTGGGAGAAGGCCGAGTCTTCGCTGAAAGCGATCCTCGACAAGACCTACGGCGAGGGCAATTATGAGATCAATGAAGGCGATGGCGCCTTCTACGGGCCCAAGATCGACCTGCAGATGACGGATGCCATCGGCCGTGAATGGCAGATGGGCACCATCCAGCTTGACTTCAACCTGCCGCAGGCCTTTGATCTGAAGTACACCGACGCCGACGGTTCGCAGAAACGCCCGGTCATGATCCACCGCGCCATGCTCGGCTCCATGGAGCGTTTCATCGGCATCCTGATCGAGAACTTTAAGGGCGCGTTCCCCTTCTGGCTGGCTCCGATCCAGGTCGCGATCGTCCCGATCAAGACCGAGCACAACGAGTACGCGAAGGAAGTCGCCAGGCTCCTGCGCGCCAACCGCATCCGCTTTGAAGCCAATTACGAAGATAAGAACATGAACGCCAAGGTAAAGGAGTTCAAGAACAAGAAGGTTCCTTACATCCTCGTCGTCGGCGGCAAAGAAGCCGAAGAGCGCACCGTTTCGATCAATATCCGCGGCACCAACAAGCAGCTCCGGAACGTCCCGCTCGACACCCTGCTCGACATGTGCGACCAGATGAACGAAGAACACAGCCTCGACCTCCTGGACGAAGTCCCGGCCGAAGACTGATCAAAGCACGCGGCGCCCCCGTTTCCGAAAACCCGGGCACCGCTTTTCATTCCTGCCTGCTTATCAGAAAGGAGACCCATTATGAGTTCCGCCAATTCCGCCATGGAAGCCTTTAAGCTGAACTACGAAAAATTCCTCGTCGCCTGCGACGCCGTCGAAAAGGACGGGCTTTGGAATACCGAAGAAGACGGGGAGATGGAAGCCTGGTTTGCGAACGATGTGTCCTGCGCCATCGTCCGCCTCATCGCTTCCGACGGCGTCTTCCGCCAGAAAGAAGTCGACCTGCTGAACGACGCGCTCGGCTTCGCCTATACGGTCGAGGAACTGGAAGCCGTCTATGACGATTACAGCGAGAAGATCGATGTCCTCTTCGAAGAAGAGCTCCCGGCTTCCATTGAGCAGCTGGAAGAACTGAACCCCGAACTCGCCGACGACTACCGCTCCATGATGCGTTTGATCTGCGACGTCATCATCGAGGCAGACGAAACCGTGACCGAGCGTGAAAAAGAAGACGCCGAACACTTGAAGGCGCTGCTGTAGATCCTTTGAAGGGGATTTGCTAAATTGAAGAATTCGACTGTTAAAAGCGGCGTGACCCTCACTGTCACGCCGTTTTTTTCTGTTTTTTATTAATCCGGTCCCAGTACGACAGGAATTCCTCCGCGCATTCCGAATGCGTTTTTTTAATATCGTCTTTAAGGTTTGGATCCAAAACGTCAATCCATATGTGCGGGATCATGCTCCCGCCAGCTCCGTGCTTGTATTTCGCGTTCCATAAACAATCACGGTCTGCTGTATCATTGCTGAGGAAAACCAGTCCTGCCAAAACGGATACGATTAGAGGGTTGGCGGGTTTCTGTTTCAGTGTATCCTTCAGCATCTGTAACAATTCATCGTGATCCTCGAGATACGTGTCCTGATATTGTGATATAAGCCAACGAGCTGCTTCTGCGTCCGTCTCGGAAATGGCTGATTTGTAATGGGACATCCACCCGCTGTATTGAGTTCTGTCCACTTTTAAGAGATTAATATTCTGGTGGTTTAGCCAAACCAGAATAATCAGCGGAACCACAATGAATATAATACCGCGAGTCATAATGAACGATATTCGCTTGGCCCAGAGATAATCCGGTGCTAAAGATGTGACCCCCATCAACATCAGGCATAAGACGACTAAAATGCCAAGGGCCCTAATCATAAGTCTCCGATTATCTTTAGTCAGCTTGGCAATTAAGTCAGGCCACTGCTTCTTCGCGTCAAGAACCTGTTTTTTATACAGTGTTTTTTTCATACTGATATCCCGGTGATTCCTATTTTGTTATTTCTTTTGTCTCACTTTGTTCCTCTTCAAGGCCTGTGATAACAGCCAAGACAAATTCTCGACAAACTCGCGTCGCCTCAACGGCTCTTTGAATATCTTCTGCGGTCAGTTCGATCGCTTCATCGCCTGGATAGCGGGTTGAAAAATAATATCCATCGACTTCATTCACGGCAGCTCTTACCTCATCGGTGAATCGAATGGAAAGGGCTCCTTCCAGATATCGAACCAGGCGTTTCAAATTGTGAGTCCTGAGCGCAGCCGTTTTTTCAGTACTTTCTTCCAGCGATGCTGGTTTTACATACCTGTCAGTCAGATGTTTCAGGTATTTCTCGCAAACACCTGCCGCTAACGCCCCCATGGTATTTGCTACATAACCATCTTTCGCCGTATTCTGCAGATATTGATAATCATTCTCCGCAAAATCAAAATATGTTTTTAATCCCATAACCAGACTCCTTCCGTTCGTACTTGTGTATGAAAAACATCGCTTGCGCTGCGCCATTCCGGTCCGAACGCAAACTTCAGTTCCACCTCCGGATCCCGGATCTCTTCCGAAACCACCGCTTGTCTGAGCGTATTGACGGCTTGTGTGCGCTCCGGCAATACTTGAAACTCCGGTTTCATCTCAAGGAATAAATCCACATCACTCTCAAAATGTTCCTCTCCCCGGGCACAGGACCCATACAGGATCAAAGCGGTTATATAACTTGCGTATTTGGAATCCCGCAGCGCTTTGACTGCTCGTTCCAGCGCCTGCTGATGGCGGGAAGATCTCAAATGCGGAATCGTCCAAGCAGTAGCCTCTGCCGGTTTCCTTTGTGTTTTCCGGGATAACGCTTCGCATCCTTCGTCTGTCCCTGTCGGGCTCTGTCTCGAAGCCGCGTCCAGAATCAGTCGGAGAATAGCCTGTTCCTGTATAATCTCCTTGCTGTTTTGCGTCATGAGAAAAGGAAGCCCGCCGGTATTGATCGATTGCTGCAAGAAGGCATTGACTGCATCTGTCAGTGTCATTCCGCAATTCGCATATAGGCTCTCCACATATTTCTTGATTTCCGGATTGATTCGTAATTGAAACGTTCCCGTCTTCGGCGCGGTTGCCACGTTATATTTTGGCGTATCCATTTCCTACCGTCCTCTCTAATCCTATTATAGGGTCATCCGCCGGTCTCGTCAATACAATGTCATTACATCCGGCTCCCCGGCACCTTAAACGCCCTTTCCACCAATCTGCGCCTGTGGCTTATTTAACGAATTGGTAACAGACTGTTCATCTGGCTCGCAGGAATGTGATAAAAGACTGGTGCTATTTACTTGTCCATTCCGAAGGAGGCCGACATGATCTATCAATGCCAGGACGATATCAAGCAATTGCTGAACCGGCGCGTGCTGCCGCTCATGAAGCAGAGAACGCAGGCCGCGCTTGCCGGATCCGGCCTGAATAACAGCGCGGTCATCGCCTACGCGCAAGACATTTTTACCGCGCACCACTACAGCAATATGAAAGATCTCCGTTTCCCGCCGGAAAATCCGCTGGGGGAACTGGATTTCACCGCTTTCTGGTTTTTGCTCTTCCCTTACGATAAAGGTGACGACGCGACCGCGCAGGCAGAAGGCGTGCCGCAGGGCGGCGCTATGGACTGTCTCCGGCAGTATCTGGGCATTCCGGATCCGGTCGTGCTGAAGCTTTTCCGCCTCCGGTCGTTGCGCAATAAGCTGGAGCACAATACGCCTTACTTCTATTGCCTGCTGCCCGAGCACCGGAAGCTCTTCCACGTTGACGAAAACGATATCTTCCGTTATCAGTACCCGGAGCGGGAAGCCTGGGAAGGGCAACAGATCCTGCACGACGACGCGCTGGCGATCATCGCGGATACCATCGCGCCGCTCGATCCGGGCATCTATCAGGCGGCAGAAGAAGTAAAAGCCCGCATCCATGAAGATCTGCGGCAGCTCGCGGTATCCGGCGATCAAAGCACGCCCGCCCCTTCCGTAGAAGCGACCCGCTTCAGCAATTATCTGAACTCCATCCTGTCCTTCCGCGCGGAATATGACAATGAAACGCGTCGTTTTAATAAGTTCGAGTTCCTGCGGGCGCCGATCGGTGCCCCGCTTGAGGGGCCGGCTCCCTGGGCGGAATTAGGAGAAGACCTGGCCGCTCTGCCTTGGCCGAGCGTCGCGCATCCGGAAATATACCCGCCCTTCCATCAACAGCCACCGATGGGTCACCCGCAGGCCGCCCAACCCGGGTCGCAACCGCAGATGGGCCGTCCGCAGCCGGGTCAACCGCAGCAGCCGGGCAACCCTGCCAATACCGCCGGGAAGGTCGACGCCATCTATAATCTCGCCGAACAGGCCGGTGACGCTTTGATCGAGCAGGCAGAAAAGGCGTCCAAGAAAGCCGGCGCCTTCTTAAGCCGTTTCTTCAAGGATCATTAGGGGGTGGAGGCCAAGACAGCGAAAGAGAAAAACGAGCGCGCGAATCAGCTCTATGAAGAGCAGCGCTTTACGGAAGCCTTCCAACTCTATCAGGAAGCGGCTAACGAAGGCTTCGCCAACGCCATGTATAATCTGGCCAATTGCTATTATGACGGCGTCCTGGGAGAAAAGGATCTCAACCAGGCCGCCTACTGGGCCCGGCGTGCCTTTGCGGAAGATCCCGACGATCCGGATTTCCAGAATTGCATGAAACTCACGAAAGCGGCCGTCCAGGTCGAAAAAGCTTTGCATGAAGAGCGGTATGACGACGCCGTCGCGCCCTTAAAAGTGCTGGCGGAATCAGGCGATCTGAACGCGCTCTACGAACTGCCCGACCTCTTTCTCAGCCAGGTCACGGACCTGATCTCCCCGGAAGAAGCTTTCCGCTGGGCCAAGGAGGGCGCCGAGAAATGCGATTCGTCGGCTTTTGCCGCGCAGCTCGCCGCGCTTTACCTAAACGGTCAGGGCACGCCGCAGGATCCGGAAGCGGCCCTGCATTGGGCGACCAAAGCGGTTTCCGACCCGAACCTGAGCGACGAGGATAAGGACCTGACCTATCAGATCTTCCTGGCGCTGGCCGACCTGGGCTATTGCCAGATCACGGAAGGCAGCAGCGCGGAGGGCGCCCCGGAAGAAGCCAGCCCCGCTGCCACGGCGCCGGAAGGAACGGCGCCTGGCCCGGAAGCCGCAGAAGAGCCACGGGTAACCTACGTCCCCGCCACCGATCAGGACCGCGCGGCCGCTTTGAATCAGAAGGCCTACCAGCTGGCCATGGAAGAACGTTATGAAGAAGCTTTCCCGCTCTTCCTGAACGCGGCCAATCTGGGCCTGGAAGAAGCCATGCTGAACGTCAGCCTCTGTTACCGGAACGGTTTCGGCATAGAAAAGAACCTGGAAGCCTGCTTCACGTGGGTAAAACGAGCCGCCGAAGCCGACTGGATCCCCGCTTTCTGCCGCCTGGCCGAACTCTACGAACAGGAAATCGGCACGAAACAGGATCTGGAAGCGGCCAAATACTGGGCCGAGCGCGGCGTCGTGGAAGCCCCGAACGAGGAACTGCGCGCCGCTGCCGAACAAGCCCTGAAGCTCATCCCCTATATCCAAGAAGCAAACCGCCTGAAGGCCGATCCGGAATACGCGAAAAATGCGGCGCAGGAAGTCATCTCCCAGATGCGCGACCAGGGCAAAGTCCGCTTTGATGAAGCGATGGCCGCCCTGAACGAAGGCCGAGAGGAAGACGCTTTCTAACTGTTCCTGCAGTCTGCCCAGCTCGGCCATCCAGCAGGGATCGTGAACACGGCGCTCTGCTACGAGATCGGCCAGGGCACGCCCAAAGATCCGGCCGCCTCGCACTACTGGCTCGGCGTCGGCGCGAAGGCCGGTATTCTTTCCTGCTTCTACGGACAGGCGGCCAACTGTTATTACGGAAGAGGCGTGCCGGTAGACCTCGGCCAGGCCCGGTACTGGATCGATCTCGCCATGCGTTTCGATCCGATTCCGGAGCGGCGCGATGAAATCCGGAAATTCCGGGAAAATCTCATCCTCATCCGGCCGTCCTCGGAACCGGCCGAGACGCTTCCGCCCGGCATAAGGCTGTATAACGAACGCCGTTACCTGGAAGCCCTTCCCTATCTGGAAGAAGCAGGACGAAAAGGAGACGCCGCCTCGCTTTGCTGTCTGGGACTCATGTATAACATGGGCCTGGGGCTGCCGAAGGATACCGCCGCTTCGGTTCCGTTCTTCCTGGCCGCTGCCGCCCGCGGCGACGAACCGGCTCTCGAATGCATTACCCGCGTCTGCCGGCCGCACCGCAACAATTCGTGCTGGAAGGTCATCGCTTATCTGAAGGGAACTCCAGGTACGGAAAACGTGCTGAATGAAGTCGGTTTTAACCGCGGTTTCGTCGAACTGGGGAATGCCATTCAAAAGGAACTGATCCAGCTTCAAAGCAGATCTCCTGCCAACATGTATTATTATGCCTCCACATATAACGCGGCGGCGGAATGCGGGCAGCCGGACGGACTGGCTTTCCTCATCACAGAGGATCACTTAAAAACCAATAACCGCGGACTGCTCCCGGACTGGGCTCTTCTCGACCTGCAAAACGCGGCCATGATGGGCCATTCCGGCGCGCTCTTCGCCTTGGGACAGGAATACAACAGCCGCAATCAAAGGAAGGTTGCCGACCGTTGCTTCCTGGAAGCGGCCCGCCGCGGACACCGGCAGGCGGCGGCCATCTGCGCGCAACGGGACGTACGGGCGTGATACCGGGAGATCCGGCTCCGCTTGATCCCAACCTCTATAACCTCTATAACCTCTATAACCTAAAACCGGGAGCCAGATCCGGCTCCCGGTTTTTTCGTTCGGTTTCTCTTTTATACAAACAGCGGTACGATGAAGGGTACCAAGGTCGAGAGGATAAACCCACAGGTGAAGGAAAAGATCGCCGTATTGGCATTCGTCGACTGTACGACGACCGGCAGGCACACATCCATCGCCGGCGAACCCGGCAGGCTCACCGCCTCCAGGTAACCGATCTTACGCGCCACCAGCGGCACCAGTAAAATGGAGAAGAGCTCCCGCATGACATTATGCAGGAAGGAGATCGCGCCGGTCGTGATATAGCCGGCTTCCATGATGATCCCGGGGGCCAGCGAATACCAGGCGAACCCCGCGCCGATAGCCAGGCTCTCTTTTAAAGAAACCGGCAGAAATACGGAACAGAGCGCGGAGCCGGCGAAGGTCCCGATCATCACCATGAGCGGCAGCACGAGCGCATAAGGGCCGATCGAGCGGATCTTATCGAGCATATCCCCTTCTGACCCCAGGTCGAACCCGATGAAAATGAGCAGGACGCAAAGTCCTACCGTGATCACCAGGCTCGCCGCCTGGTCCAGCCTGTCGGGATCGAGTCCGGAGAAGCGCATCAGCAGATAGCCGCAGAAAATACCCAAGGCCACAAAGAGCACCATGCGGATCGTGCCTTTATCCACCAGCGATGTCTTCTTCGCTTCCGTTCCTCCGGTTTCCCCGGTCGGCTGCATCGCGCCGGCGGGAAGCGGCGCGCCTATTCGCGCTTCCGATAAGTCCGCGGCCAGCTTTGATTCCAGGTTCGCAGCCGGCTTTGATTCCAGGTCCGCAGCCGGCTTTGCTGCCTCGCCCGCCGGTAAAGTAACCATTTTACCGCGGGTCTGCAACCCGTGCGCGTCAAACCCCGCCACCTTGCGGAAGAGAAACACCGCCAGCACCGAGCAGGCCTGAATCACGAGCGTAAAGATCACCGCGTACAACCCGAGCGTTCCCAGGCTGGCGATCACTTCCCGGTTGGAGCCGACCCGCAATCCCATCGAAAAGATGAGGATGAGCACCGCGATGATTTCGGCGGTCCCCAGCCAGCTGACGTTCAGTTTTCTCTTGCGGAAAAGCATGCCCAGCAAGTAGCCAAGGATGCAGATCCCTAAGTAGAGTATGACGTCTGACATGAATGTCTCCTACCAAAGCGGCCGGTCATTGCGGCTTTCACGACGCAGGGTCAGGATGACCAGGATATCGACGATGACGACGAACGCTAAGAAGAGCAGCGACGACAGTGTCGAATCCGTCATCGCGCAGGCATCGTAGAAGGCGTGCATGGCTACCGCGATCAGAAAGCCCATCCGGCGGGCTGCCCGTGAACGCCCTTCGTCACCGTAATTGCTGTAGAGTTTGGCACGTCCATAGAAGGCGCCCATGAAAACGGAAAAGGACAGGTGCCCGGGGATCGCCAGCAGCGCCCGCGTCGGCGCCACGCCGAGCCCGTACCCCAATACGTAACCGATATTTTCAAACGCCGCGAACCCCAGCGAGATGAACGCCGCGTAGACGATCCCGTCAAAGACGAAATTGAATTCCAGGTTCCGCCAGGTCACCTTCTTCATCAAAGCGTATTTCGTGCCCTCTTCGATGAGGCCGATCATGATGGCGAGGATGGGGATATAGAGCGGGCTGTAGGTCGAAACGGTCCCGTTCAGGAGGGCCATGCCGCCCGTTTCCAACACACCGGAAAGAAGCGCCGCCAGCACGCCCATCAGAATCAGGCGTATGAGTAGCCGCGGCGATTCCTTCTCGATCTTGTCCTTCTTATAGACGTAGAACATCAGCACCAGCGCCGGCAATACAGCCGCCCCAATATAGATCGTCGCTACGCTCATACGTGTTCTCCTTCCCTCTCTTTCAAAGCCAGGGCGGCGGCCTTTTCCGCCGCTGCCGCCGCTAAAAGCGCGCCCTTCAGGTCTTCGCCGACGCTGAACATGCCGTGATTAGCCAAGAAGCAGGCCTTATGCGCCTGCAGGGCGACCACCGCGTTTTCCACCAGTTCCGGCGTCCCAGCCGGCGCGAATTTCGTGACCGGGATCAGAGATCCCGTGTGTTTGGCTAAGCCCTCATCCGTCACTTCCAGTGGCATCTGCGCCGCTGCGAAGACGGAACCGTTTTCCGCATGGGTGTGGATGATGGCGTTGACGTCCGGACGGGTCAGATAGATGCCGGCATGCATGCCCATCTCCGACGACGGTTTAACGTCGCCTTCCCAAGACAGGTTCTCAATGCGCACTTTCACCATCTCTTCCGGATGGACGCCATAGTAATCGCGGCCGGAAGGCGTGACCAGCATAAAGCGGTCATCCAGCCGTACGGAGAGATTTCCCCAGGTGCCTTGCACCAGTCCGAGCTCCAGCAGTTTGCGGCCATAGGTAACTAATAGCTGCCGGGCCTGACGTTCCCGGGCGGCCGGTCCGGCGATCGCCATCGACGGTGTGTCTGCTGTTGCCCGCTCTGCTGTGGCTTCCGGACTTGCCAGCTTCTTGCGGATCTTGCGCTCGGTCTGCGAGTAATTATAGAGGTAGTTTAAGCGTTCCGCCTTCACGGTGAGTTGCGGGATCGCGACCCCGCCGCCGATCCGCTCCGCTTTCAGCGCCACCTCCGCCGATTTTTCCAAAATGGTCATGGCCACGAAGGCTTCATACAGATCGCGGCCCAGTGTCACCGCCCAGCCGGGGAACCCGGCAATCTCCGCATCGTCCGGGTCCTTATGCCGGACCAACACCCCGGCATCCTCCCGGAACGCGGAAACGATCATTTCCTCATAACGGTCAGTGACCCGCACCCGTTCCCCGATAATCTGCGCCATATCTTCCAGCACGGCCTGGATCTCCTTGCCCTGCTCCAGGCAGGTCAACGCGTATTTCGGTTTGGCCACGATCAAAGCCGCCATATCGCGGCGACGCTTCAGGACCCGTTTCCAAAGCTCGTTATCAGTCCAGTGCGGCGCCGGCCGGGAAGTATCCTTCTTCACCGGCGGCAAATCAGCCGCGGCGTCCTCCAGTTTCTGTACCATGGCGACGCCGGTCCGGACGCCGGGGAGGACTTCCCCCGCGAAAGTCAGCTCCAAGACATCTTCCTTTTGCAAGCGCAGAAGATCCGCGCCGCGCCGGGTCGCGTAAAACTGGTCCCCGTCCCGCCAGAACAATTGCGCCTGCCAGGCCGGCCGGTAGCCGAGCCGGGCGATCTTGACCATCGTCGCCTTCAGCTTTGCCAGTTGTTCCGCCAACTTTTCCTGTTGCTCTGCCACGCTCTTCTCCTCTTCTTACGGGCAAATCCGTTCCTTTTTATGCAAAAAACGATTTTTGCTACCGCTTTTAGGTATCAAAAACGAAAAAATCGAAAAAACGGAACGCTTTTCGAAAAGCGCCCCTATTGCTCGGTATCGTCCGCGGCTTCCGCGCTTTCCCGCTCCTTCCGGCGGGCGCGGCTCCGCGCCCGGATCTCTTCCCGGCGACGGATCTTCTTGGCGGTCTTCTTCTCCGAAGCGAATTCGATGGTCCGGGCAATCACGCCGACGAATTTATGGACGTAACGGAAAAGTCCTTCCGTAGCAATCAGGAAAACGATGAGCAGCATCGCCGCCCGCATGGTGATATTCTCGATTCCGAAGAGACCGGGCATGAAGATCACGCAGAGCGCCATGCCGCAGACCAGGGCGATCATCATCCCCACGTGCAGTTTATTGGCCGGAACGGCAACTTTAGTCAGGAAGAGGAAGCCGACCAGCGCCACCAGCATGGTACTGGAGGTGGAGATGCATTCCTCGTCGATATGGAAGACCTGGCCGAAGATGACCATGGCGCTGACGCTGATAAACATGGTGATACCGGCTGGTGCCGCCATCTTAAAGACGTTGCTTAAGAAGCGGCCGCGGATCTGGTCCAGATTCGGCTCCAGCGACAGGATGAAAGAAGGCGCCCCGATCGTAAACAGGCTGATCAAGGTGATCTGGGACGGCTTCAGCGGATAGGTCAAAACGCTGATCATGGAGAACAAGGCCAGGAGCAGCGAGAAGATATTCTTGGTCAGATAGAGGGAAGCGGCTTTCTGAATGTTATTCACCACCCGGCGCCCCTCCGCCACGACGGAAGGCATGCGCCCGAAATCGGAATCCAAAAGCACCAACTGGGCGGCGTTAGAGGCAGCGTCACTGCCGGAAGCCATGGCCACCGAGCAGTCGGCGTCGCGCAGGGCCAGGACGTCGTTCACGCCGTCGCCCGTCATGCCGACGGTATGTCCCTTCTCCTGCAGGGCTTTCACGAACATCTGCTTCTGTTCGGGTGTCACGCGTCCGAAGACCGTGTACCGCTCGATTGCTTCGGAGATCGCTTTCTCGTTAAACAGCTGTCGGGCGTCCAGATAGTGGTCGCCGTCGGGGATCCCGGCCTGGACCGCGATCTTGGAAACCGTCGCCGGGTTATCGCCGGAGATGACCTTCACCGTCACGCCGTTCTCCGCGAAGAACCGGAAGGTCTCCGGTGCCGAGGAGCGGATGGGGTTGATGAAGAAGAGCAAAGCGTAAAGCTCGGCCCGCCCGCTTAAAGCGCTCCCGTCCGGCACGCAGTCGGTCTTGCAGAAGGCCAGGACCCGGTAGCCCTTTTCACTCATCTCCTGGATATAGTTCTGATAGCGGCTAATGCCGACGCCGAGTACGTATTCCGGCGCGCCGAGCACGTAATTCCCGTCCGGGAAGCTGCAGCCGCTGTATTTATAACGGGAAGAGAAGGGGCAGACCTGGGAGGCGATCCGTTCGCCGCGCACCGTGAAATGCTCTTTCAAGGCTTCCATCGTGGCGTTATCCGCGTTCTGCGCCGCCGCGAAATCCCCGAGCAAGCCGTTCAAAGCCCGCTCATCCAGCGCCCGCGTCACCTGGGTCATGCCTTCTACGTGCATGCCGGTCTCGGTGATCGTTCCCGTCTTATCCACGCAGAGGACGTCCACCCGCGCCAGCGATTCGATGCATTCGATATTCTGCACCAGGACTTCGTTCTTCGCCAAGCGCAGGGCGGAAACCACCATGGCCACGCTGGCCGTCATATAGAGGCCTTCCGGGATCATGCCCAGGATCGCTGCTACCATGGAGATGACGCTGCTCTGGAAGGTGCCCCCGCGCACCGCCCATTCCTGCACCAACATGATGACCCCCACCGGAATGATGATGATGCCGATCGCTTTGATGAGGCGGTCCAGCGAGAGGATCATGTCGGAATCGTCTTTCTGGGTATCTTTTGTCGCTTCGAGGGTCAGCTTGGAGATATAAGAAGAGGCGCCGACTGCGGTCAGAACCGCTTCCGCCTCCCCGGAGACGACAAAGCTCCCGGAGAGCAGCCGGTCCCCGGGATTTTTGGTAATTTCATCGGCTTCGCCGGTCAGCAGGGCTTCGTTCACCTGGATGCTGCCCGCTGACACCTGGGCGTCGGCCGGGATCTGGTTGCCTGCCCGCAGGATCACCACGTCGTCCAGCACCAGTTCTTCCACCGGGACTTCCGTCTCGGCACCGTCGCGGATGGCGTGCGCGCGCGGCATCTTCAGGAAACGCAGCTGGTCCAGTTTGTTCTTGGACCGGATCTCCTGGAAAATGCCGACGCCCGTATTGGCCGCGGCGATCAGCAGGAAGGTCAGATCTTTGAACGAGCCGACCAGGATCAGCAGAACTCCGAGCACCACAAAGATCAGGTTAAAGTACGTAAAGACTTTCCCCTTTACGATCTCCTTCACCGTACGGGTCTGGGTGTCGACCTGGATATTGCTGAGCCCGGCTTCCGTTCTGGCCTTTACTTCACTTGCTGTCAGCCCCTGCATGCTTTCTGTCTCCTAGATTCTTAAAATCTCATCCTGCCCGATCAGCGGGATGCCCGCTTCCATCAAAGCTTTTTCGCCGGCTTCCGTATCGGAGAGCCGCAGGATCGCGCAGGCGCGCTTCCCCGACTCCAACACGAAAGCGTAGGTGTATTCGATGTCGATGTCGGCTTTCATCAGCACGACCAAGGCCGAAGCGAAGCCGCCCGGCACGTCAGCCACTTCCACCGCCACGACGTCCGTGATCGAATAAACGAAACCGGCATTCTGTAGGGCCATCGTTCCGCCTGCCAGATCATCGACGATCACGCGCAGGATACCGAAATCCTTCGTGTCGGCGATGGTCATGGCCCTTAAGCCGACGCCGCGGTCCGAAAAGCACTTCAATACGTCCGCCAGCGCGCCTTTCTTGTTTTCAACAAAGGCCGAAATCTGTTTAATTGCCATCTTTCTTTCCTCCTACACTCTTTCCCGGATCAGTCGTGCAGTTTCCGCTTGTCGACAACGCGGACCGCTTTCCCTTCGCTTCTCGTGATCGTCTTGGGCGCGACGAGATGCACCTTCGGGGAGATGCCGAGCATGGTGCGCATCGCGCCGGCCAGACGTCCGGCTTCCCCTTCCAGGTTCTTCACGGCGTCGGAGAAGGCTCCCGGCGTCAGTTCCACGTAGATGTCAAGCGTATCGGTATTGTTCACCCGGTCGACTTCGATCAGGTAATTCGGCGAATAACCTTCCTTCAGCAGGACCGTCTCGATCTGCGACGGGAAGACGTTCACGCCGCGGATGATCAGCATGTCATCGGAACGGCCCATCGGCTTCTTCATGCGGATCAGCGTACGTCCGCAGGCACATTTCTCGCGCGTCAGCATGGTGATATCGCGGGTACGGTAACGGAGAAGCGGGAAGGCTTCTTTCGTGAGCGAGGTGAAGACCAGCTCGCCCTTCTCCCCTTCCGGCAGGACTTCCCCGGTATCGGGATCGATGATCTCGGCGATGAAATGGTCTTCATTAATATGCATGCCCTGCTGCTCTTCGCACTCAAAGGCCACGCCCGGGCCGGAGGTCTCGGTCAGTCCATAGATATCATAGGCTTTGATGCCTAACGTTTTCTCGATGTCACGGCGCATCTCTTCCGTCCAGGGCTCGGCGCCGAAGATGCCGGCCTTCAGCGGAATGTCCTGCGGACCATAGCCCTTTTCCTTCAGCGATTCGCCCAGAAAGGCCGCGTACGACGGCGTACAGCAGAGGATCGTCGCCTTCAGGTCCAGCATG
>JAFRYQ010000090.1 GCA_017437565.1 Bacillota bacterium | reverse complement strand
TCATAGCAAAAAATGATGTCCCTGAAAAGGCAAGGCCTTGCGTAAATACACAAGTTTCAGCATAGCCGTCCGGATAGGACCCGTTATATCATGAGTAAAATAGACAGGCGGCGCCGCGGCGCCGGTTTCTTCGGAGCGCGTTTCGCAGGAGGAGGTTCCTATGAAAGATTATTTCGGATATCAAGGAAAAACGGTCGTCGTGACCGGCGCGTCCAGCGGCATGGGCAAAGCCGCCGCTAAAATGCTCGTCGATCTCGGCGCGGAGGTCTACGCGCTTTCGCGGCGCGAACCGGACGTGCCCGGCATCAAAGCCTTCATCGCCACCGATCTCAGCAGCAAAGAATCGATCGATCACGCCTTTACGGAACTGCCGGCGTCGATTGACGCTTTCTTCGGCATCGCCGGCGCCTCCGGCCTGCTCGATGATTTCCTCACCACCGTGAAGATCGACTTGCTTTCCAACAAATATATGACAGAAGAATACCTGGTAAAGCGCATGCCGGAAGGCGGCAGCATCGCCTATATGACTTCTACCGCCGGTAACGGATGGGAACTGGAAGAAAACAAGAAATACGTCGTTCCGGTCGTCAGCGAACCCGGTTGGGACGCGGCCCTGGCGGCGCTGGAAGCTTCCCCGGTTTCCCAACTGCCCGGTAATCTTGGTTACTCCTATTCCAAACTGGCCATGAATTATCTGGTCGCCCAGTATCAGGAGACCTTCGCGCCGAAGAAGATCCGGGTCAACGCGGTTCTTCCCGGCTCCACCGATACCGGCCTGACCGACGACTTCTCCGAGATGATCGGCGGCATGGAAAACCTCTTGGAATTCACCGGCTACGCCGGCCGCCTGGCCACCCCGGAAGAAATGGCCGCGCCCATCGTCTTCCTGAACAGCGCCATGGCTTCCTACGTCTCCGGCGAGCTCCTCGTCGCCGATTACGGTCTCACCGCGGAAGCCGTTTCCGGCATCCGCCCGAACCCCCTCGCCGTCACCCTGGATGCCCTCTTGACCATGTTCCAATAGCGCGTTGCCGGCCAAACCTCGCTCAGCGAGAAGAATCGATGGATTGACATAGTGCCGGAGGTTGCTGCCACCTGTATCATCATACGGGTGACAGCGGCCTCTTTTTCATTTCGCTTCCGCATATTCTACCGTCCTTTTATGATCTGTGATAAAATACCTTTGACAAGCTTGTTTATACTCCAAGGTGGTTAGAAGCCAAATCTGGATAGCGAAAGTAAAGAGAATATCTGAAGGAGGAAAGAATGTATAAGCTGTGGAATACCCTGAATGAACTTAAATCATGCAAGATCGTGGAACTGTCCCACTCGCTCAATAACGCAAGCCCTTACTGGGCAGGCATTCCGGAAGGAAGCGTGGAATTATCCAAGACCGTTTTCGACTGGGGTAACCCCATGCTGGAATGCCTCATTCAAACCTTTAAATTCCCCGGCCAGTTCGGCACGCATATCGACTTCCCCGGACACTTCATTAAAGGCGCCGCCCTGTCGGAAGAATACGGAGCTGCAAACGGCATGTTCCCGCTCTGCGTCGTCGACGTTTCCGAAAAAGTGAAGCAGGATCCCTGCTACGCGGTAAGCGTTGAGGACATCAAAGAATACGAAGCCAAATACGGGAATATCCCCGACGGCGCCTTTGTCGCCTTAAGGACCGACTGGTATAAGAACTGGCCTGATATGGAGAAGCTCTCCGGCACCGCGGAAGATGGCTCTGAAAACTTCCCCGGCTGGTCGCTCCCTGCCCTTAAGTATATCTACGAAGAAAGAAACGCCGGCGCCAACGGTCACGAAGCCCTGGATACCGACGCCTCCAAGGAAGCGGCCAAAGCGGAAGACCTGGCCTGCGAAAGATATGTGCTCTCCAAAGGCAAACTCCAGATCGAAGTACTTTGCAATCTGGACCAGGTAGCCCCGGCCGGCGCCATCCTCTTCGCGGCCTGGCCCCGGATCGAAGGCGCGACCGGGCTCCCCGTCCGCGTCTGGGCCATCACCGAATAGGCGCTCTAGTTCCCTGCCAGCGTCTGAGCTTCACGGGATAAGTGTCGCACCGTTTCTGAAAAAGGGCTGTCGCCAAAAACGGCTAAAATCAGCCATTTCTGGAAAAAGGCCGTCGCCACTTGGACCGGAAAATGCCGTCTGGCTCAAAATTCCGGGGGGTCACAGCTCGAAGTGGCGAGGGACCCCTGGCGAGAATCGCAATGATCTGAGGCGGCGCTTTCCGCAGGAGGATCAGAAAACGCCAAACAAAAGAAAAGAGGCTTTCGTTGGAGTTGCGGCGTGTTTAGCCGAACTCCCGAAAGCCTCTGATTTTGTTTGCTTGGTTTCTTATTCCGTACCGGCAAGATCCTCTGCCGATACCACGTGGAAAATATGAATGAGCGGTTCGTCCCCTTCCAGACGCGCTTCCAGCGTCACTTGATATTCTCCGTCGCTGGATTGGACAGAGTAGACCGCGGTAACGATCTTGTATTTTTCCCCTGACTGGACTCCGATGCGGTCGGTAAACTCTTTGCAGATATAAGTGTCGTCTGATTGCGCCGGCCAATAGGCTTGGATATCCGGGAAAACCTGCCTGACAGCATCCGGGTCCTCGCTGATCGCAGCCAGGCCTTCCGCATCATCCTCTTCAATGCAAGTCATGATTCGAACCAGCAGCTGATCCGTCTCCTTTTGCGTTCCAAATACATTTCCGCAACTGCTTAAGAGCAACACAGCAAGCAAAAGGCATATTATGATCAAAGCAGCTCTTAATCTTCTTTCCTGTTTCATTCGTAGATTCCTATTCCTTCTCCGCCAGCTTTTCCCGATATGTCACTGGAAGCACCCTGTTACCTTCGCTTTCCAGACACATACTATCTACCGCTTACGGTTCTCTGGTCAGAATGCAGCTACTTATTCTTCCCGATCAGTTTCAACCGCTCGAATACCAATAATGCTTCCATCAATATCCACCATACAAGTAGTACAATCTCAAAGCTCGAGAACTTATCTCCTCTCGTCCAATGCCAAATGTAAAAATACCCCAAAAAGGCGATGTAGAGCGCTCCCAAAACAAAATCCGCGGTATGAACGGCGTACGGATTCTTTAAATGTATTCTCTTGAGAAGAAACGTGCCGGCGAAATAATCTACAATGATTAACACAATTGAAACGATAATCCCAGTTCGAAGATCTGGTACTAAGGTATCCTCCGAAAACGCATAATAATAATACGCAGGCATAGGCTGAATAATCCTACTTGTTATAAAGTGAATCAATACCACAAGAACTACAGGAACCTTCTGCTTCATTTGACACTCCTTTTCATTAGCGAAGATTCATAATATAGGCCTGCTATCGATGGTCGTTAGACATTTTTCAAATTTCCTGTTCTGTTTATAAATAATAGCACTATTCTTTATATTCGTCAAAGATGATCCCACGTCGCACTGCATGTGCGCCGCGTAGGATCGTTGGGAAGAGGAAGCTGCTGATCCTGCCGCCGGCGAGGCTTCCGCAGACGGGCGTGT
>JAFRYQ010000089.1 GCA_017437565.1 Bacillota bacterium | reverse complement strand
TACCTCGACCCAGTCGTTCCAGTCGTGACCGGTAGCTGCGATCTCACGCGTTTCGATATGCGTCGGGTCGTTGGCGCAAACACGCTGCTCTTCACCCGCTTCCGTGCAGGTCGGGGCCTTCGTCTGCGTCCACTCGCCATAGGCATGGCCGGTGGCTTCGATTGCGCGCGTCTCGATATGCGTCGCATCGTTGGCGCAGACGCGCTGCTCTTCGCCCGCTTCTGTGCAGGTCGGAGCCTTTGTCTGCGTCCAGTCGCCATAGGCATGGCCGGTGGCTTCGATTGCGCGCGTCTCGATGTGCGTCGCATCGTTGGCGCAGACACGCTGCTCTTCGCCCGCTTCTGTGCAGGTCGGAGCCTTCGTCTGCGTCCATTCGCCATAGGCATGTCCGGTGGCCGGGATGACGATCGGCGCTTCGATCTCCGTCGCTGCCGCTTCATCGCTGAACAGCTTCCCGCAGACCTCGCAGGTCCAGTAAGCTTCCGTACCGGCTTCTTCACAGGTAGCCGGTACTGCTTCTACCTTCTTTAAAGCGCTGTGGACTAAGATCTTACCATCCGCGATTTCCAGTTCGGTCTGTCCTTCTTTTGTCAGTTTGACGTTCTTCGGGTCAACCGTAATGACGAAACTCTGCGTGCTTTCTTCGCTTCCGTTCCAGCGGAACTGATAGTTCCAAGTCAGAACCGTACCGTTGACGAAAGCCTGCTCCAGCGTCTGCGGATCAACCGGGACCCAGGCCTGCATATAGGCCGGATAAGTGTCCCCGCTATCCTTTGCCGCATCAAAGCTCTTCCACGTCTGCCCGCCATCATTGCTATAGGTGGTATTGCTGATATTGTCCGCATTTACCGCCTCTGGCGCGGTGAACAGCATGCCGACCCAGTACCCATCCTGATAGCGGCCTACGGAAGGATCCTGCGGGTACCAGGCCAGTTCAAAGTTCTCAAATGTTGCGCCTTCTGCGGTCAATGTCGCGCTCGGCGTGTACGGCGTCGTCAGCTGCCAGATCGCGTTCGCCCATTTGGCCTTCAGGTTCAGATCCTGTTTCACCTTGGTCGCGAAGTCGAATGGTTCCTCATTCAGATACCAGCCCAGGAAGACAAAGCCTTCCTTCACCGTTACCGGCTCGATAGCGGTACCGTTATACTCGACCGTTTGGTCCTCTACCGCCGTGCCACCGTCTGTATCAAATTTTACCGTGTACTTATTGATATTCCATTTTGCTTTAATGGTCAGGTCTGCCGTCACCGGTGCGCTGAAGTCGTATTCGTTGTTTCCGACATACCAACCGCCGAAGCCATAGCCTTCCTTAAGCGGGTCGACAGCCGGCTTTGTAGCAACCTTACCCTCATCGATCGTCTGCTGCACCGGGTCTTCCCCGTTATCCGGGTCGAAGGTCACGGTCAGCTGTTTGATCCAGTTCAATTCGTAAACCGCGTCTTTTTCAACCTTTTCGGTGACTGCCGGTATCCAGAGACTCTCCTCGTCCAGGCGATAACCCTCGCGAGTCGGAATGTCCGCCGTCTTCGTGAATGCCGGCGTATCCTGTCCGTATTCCACGGTGAATCTCTCCAGCACGTTACCCATGCCATCGGAGTAGACGATCATCTTCTCCTTGCCCTTCCAGGTCGCGGTATAGACCGCGTCGCTGGTTACCGTTTCGGCCAAAGCCGGCACCCAACCATTAAATTCATAGTTGTCCTTCGTTGGATCTTCCGGTTTGATATCCGCAGTCGGCGTGAAGTGCGCGACGTTTTCCTTCTTGATTTCTTCCTCATCGATCACGAAGGTAACCGTATACGTCTTCAGCTCCCATGCGGCCTTCAGATTGAGATTGCCGGTTACCGGAGCCTCGAAATCGTAGACCGTATCACCGACGTTCCAACCCTTGAAGTCATAGCCCTCCTTCACCGGGTCGACCGGCTTGGCAACCGGATCTCCGTCAATAACCTGAACTTCCGTGGGCTCTTCTCCGTTATCCGGATCAAAGGTTACGGTGAAAACGTCTTTGAGGTAATAGTATCCGTCTTCCGGAGACTGCTTCAGGGTCTTTCCTACCGGAATTGCCTTCGGATCGATGTGATCCCCGACATAGGCGCCGCCGGTGACAAAATGCTCTTCTGCCGGATAAGTTTCCGGATCCTGCGAATAACTGGCTACGGTCAGGGCATTTACGGATTCGAAAATGCCGCCGGTAATGCTCGTCACCGGTGCTCCACCCGGATAATCGCAGGCTTCAACTACGATTGCGTCGCCGGTAGCGTTCGCGCCGTTCTCGTTATGGATAAACGCGACTGCCTCGCCGGTTCCTTTTAACGTTCCTCCAGTAATATTCAGAACGCCGGATTTCTGGTAAACAGCCGTCGCGCCGGTGATGCTGCCGCCGCTGATCGTCGTCGTTCCGGTTCCCGGCAAATAGATGGCGGTCACGTCGGAAGCAAGGACTGCTCCGTCATTGATACTGATCACCGCGTTCTTCGTCGACGATCCATTCGTCGCGATAGCAAAATCATCACCGCCATGAATGGTGCCGTTTACGGTCAGCGTCTGATTCTCAGAGAGGATCGCCACGCAGCCGTTTTCGATTGCAGCTCCTTCACCAATCGTAATGTCGTTGTATTTACCAGTCGCCTGGATCGCTAAATTCGCAGCTTCATTCACGACGAGCTTCCCGCCCTTTTCTTCACTGCTGTCGACCAGCGCGAAGGTCTTATGGCTGCTCGCAGTACCATTTCTGCTCAGCAGGATCGCGCAGTCCGTTGCGGTCGACGTTAAGGTGTGGCCGTTCAGGTCGATCGTAACGTCTGCTGCCATCATACCCGGAACGATGCGGGTCGTCGCGGTGATGTCTTTTAGTAGCTTATATGTACCGCTGCCGCTGATATTCGCATGATCCACGTTCGCCAGGTACTTTACGGTTCCGTTCGCCATGGTGTATTCGACCGCTGCTTCCTGTACGGTCACGACGCAGGTCGCTTCGGAATCATAGTATTTAGCGGTCAACGTCGCCGTCCCCGCAGCCAGGTAGGCCACTTTGCCGTCCGGGTCGATCCTTACGATCGTTTCGTCACTCGTTGTCCAGGTGATCTTGGCCAATTGCTCTTCCGTGGCTGCTTTTCCGTCAATTTTGACAGACGGTAAGGCCGCGCTGTTACCCGCGACGACGTTCCTCGTGGTAGAACTTAGCGTCAATACCGCCTGATTCCATTTAGCCTTCAGCGCGATATCTCCGGTTACCGGTGTCTCGAAATCGTAAGCGGTTTCGCCCAGATACCAGCCATCGAAGTTGTAGCCGTCCTTCACCGGATCGGTTGCCGGCTTGGTCGCCTTTTCGCCCGTGAAGACGATTTGCGGGTCCACGCTGGTGCCGTTATCCGCATCAAAGCTGACCGTATACCAGGCTGTGAGCCGGTAATAGCCGTCTTCTTCCTGTTTTAAGGCTTTTCCTTCCGGTACGTTGTACTGGTTGCCGGTGTCATCCTTGAACTGTCCGCCGGTGATCGTAAGCTTGGTCTTGGCTTCTTCCGCCAGCGCCGCTTCCACGTCGAAGGTGCCGTTGATGGTGCCGCCTTCGATATTTAGTGTGGCTTTGTTCGCCGCCGGAATGCTTCCCCAGACGTCATACTGGATATCGCCGTTGATCACAGCCCCATCCTTCACCGTTACCTGCGTGCCATCCGGATAGTAGTCCGTCACACAGACGTCAAAGGCGTAACCGCCTTCTTTCGCGGTGATCGTCGTACCGTCGCCGATCACGACTTGACCACAATTATTCGAGAGGGTATAAGGCTTGCTGCCCGGGAGCTTTGTTCCGTCCAGAGCGACGTTTTCCAGCGTCAGATCAGCGTAGTTCTGCACCAGCATCACGACGCCGCTATCAGCTGTACTCGTTACCACACCGTTTTTCAGCGTGAGGGCATTGCCCTTCTCCAGGTGCAGGCCCTGGTTCTCCGTTCCCGTCGACCCGACCGCCGGACCGGATACCGTATAGGTATGTCCGTCGAGATCGATCGTGAGCTTCTTGGCATCGGCAGTCGCTACAAAGATACCGGATCCGCCCGTATCCTTCAGCAAGGTAATCGTGCCTTCCCGTACTGCCGCTACCGCATCCGGAAGCGTTCCATACAGATTGTCCTGATCGTCTTTCGCGACCGCTTCGCCGACGGTGTACGGATATTCGCTGTTTCCGGAAGCAATCGGATAGAGCTGATTGCCGTTGGCATCCTGTCCGCAGACCGCGATGTCCGGTTTGATCGTGAAATAGCCACCGGTCACGACGATCTTACCGCTGTTTCCTTGGGTCAGCGGGCCGGCATAATAGCCGCTGGTGATCGCCGTCACGCTGTCACCTTTCGCGTTGTTCACGATGCCTTCGCCGCCGCTTAAGGTATTGTCCGCCAGCGTGGCCGTCATCGTGCAATTATCTTTGAAGCGGACCGTATAGCCTTCGCTGGCGTCTGCTGTCAGCGTATTCCCGTTAATGGTCGCGGTTCCGTCCCCACCGCTGACATTGATGCCATTCTTAACGCCGCTTACGGTATTCCCCGTGATCGTCAGGTCTTTTACACCCGTCAGCTGGGCAAAACTGTGCCCGCCGGTGATTGTATTGCCGGTCAAAGTGACATTATGAGCTCCGGCGGCGGAAGCGACACGGACCGCGACAGTGGTCGTCCCTTCCCCGGTAAATTCACAATCCTTCACCGTTACGTTATGCGCGTAATTGTATTTCCCGGTCGTATAGATCTTGCCGGTCGTCTTGGTGCTGGGGATATCGATGAAGGCATCGTCATAGGTCGCCGCGTCGTAAGCGAACTTGAAGTTCTGGATCGTCAGCGTGTCGGCACCATCATATCTGCCGTCGCCATCGACGTAGAGCTGCCCCGTCAGGGTCTTCCCTCTGCCGTCCACGGTCAGATTTAGCCCGGCCTTCTGGTGGATGACCGCGACTTCGGTGACGTCCGCCAGCAGCGTTACGGTGACGTCGCCCGTCATCTCATGCGCCGCGTCAATCGCCGCTTGCAGCGAGGGGTAGATCACGTCGCCGATCTGCGCGATCTCTTTCTTTACGACCTGATAATCCCCGTTCTCAAGCTTCTTATAGGTGTAATCCTTATGAAGGAGTCCGATCCAGTCACTATCGTAGGTCGTGCCTTCATACTCATAGGTCAGCGATTTAAATGTTCCGCCGGTGATAAAACCTTCCGAGGCGTTATCGCCGTACGTATAGCAATCCGCGTGGAAATATCCGCCGGACACACTTACATCCGAAGCCTTGGCTTGCTTGATCGCGACTTCATCCGTAAAGGTGCCGCCTTGGATGTCAATATTAGCGCCATAGCTGAAAACCACGCCCTCGAACGTACCGCCGGTAATCGTATAATGGACCGCGTCGTACACATCGCCACCGGAATAATCGTAGAATGCATACGATGCGCCGCTGATCGTACCACCGGAAATATTCAGCGTGGCTTTCTTCGCCTGACCGCTGCTGCCGGGCAGTTGCACCCAGAAACCGGTGCTGGCGCCATCGATCGTGCCACCTGTCATATTCAGGGTGTTTTCGTTCGTGGTGCTGTTGCAGAACAAGCGGACAGCTGCGCAATAGTCTGTTTTCAGCAGGCCGCCGTTTACGTTCAGGATCGCATTGCCCGTTGTGCTGTTATTGTCCACCGCATAGCAAATGGACCCATTTGCGGTGTTTTCCAATGTGCCCTCATTGATCGTAAGGGTCCCACTGTTGGTTACGATGTTTGTAGCGTAATTGAATTCAGGCCAGCTACCGACATCAACGCCGGCGGCAGCGTCATTCACGATCTTGCCGTTCTTACCCGCGCTGGTATCCGTGATCGTCAGCGTGCCTTTGTTCGTTATGACTTGAGCCGCTTTATTCTCGTTGATATATCCGGTGATCGTTTTACCGTTCAGATCCAGGACGATGTTCTTTCCGGCCGGAACGATCACACCGGCATTGCCGGTCATTCCTTCGTCTGCAATCATTTGGATCGTGGTCTCAGTGCCGTCAGCCGGAACTGCCGCGATGGCATCCGCCAAAGTGAGATACTCTTCTTCGCCGATCCTGGCCACCCGGGTGATCTTCGGAGTGATATACTCTTGTGTTCCGTCCACATTGACGACGATCTCGCCGCCGTCGAGGGTGCCGCCCGCAACGCGGTCGTCGACCTGGACCAGGCCGCTGATGACCGTCAGGGTATCCGCAGCGGAGGCCGCCGGGAAGTTCTCATCCGCGGTACAATTATTGATATTGACTGTATACTGCAGGACTTTCGAGCCGCTGGTCTCCTTTACGTTGAAAGCAGCTTTGTTCTTCTCGGTCGAATGGAAAGCGCAGTTCGTCGCCGTGATCACGTAACGGGTCGTGCCGCTTTCGTTATAGACGTTGAGGACTTTCCCGGCCGCGTTAAACGTACAGCCGGTATAGGTGATATTACCGCTGTAAGCCCACATGGAATAGTCTTTACTACTGATACCGGACGCTTCCGTTCCCGGCGCGTTGAAGATACAGTCGGTAAAGTCCATATCCGCATAGCTGAAGAGCTTGCCGTTGATCGTGCAGCCTTCCATGCGGATGGTTCCGGCATGCTGGAAACCATGGTAATTCTGCGTACCAAAGTTAACAGTCAGATTCTTAAAGGTGATACCGTCGGGCACCTTGCTGATATCCCCTTTGCCGGTATGCGTGAAGGCCACACCGTCCACGTTCCCCTGCAGGGTCATGTTCGGCAGGCTGCCCGGTAAGGTGTAATTCCCAGCCTTCAGGATTTCCAGCGTATCACCGGCCTTTACTGCCGCGAAGGCCGCCTCGACCGTCAGGAATCCCTGTTCACCGATGCGGGCGACGATCACGTCTTGCCCGTCGACTACCGCCGTACCTTTAAGGATCAGGTTATAGGCGGAGGTGTCAGTGTCGGATTCCAGGATATATAAACCCTGATCGCCTGCCTGTACGTTCGTGAACGTGCAGGAATCCAAGATGACGGTCGTGTCGGCGTTCACCGTCCCGACCGCGAGACCCGGTTTCTTGCTGAGATCTTTAAACTCACACTGGTTGAACGTGAGCGTTCCTACCTCTGAACCGTAGGCTTCATGCGTCTTGGCGCCGCGATAGCCGGTAAAGGAACAATGATTAAAGGTGGCGTCCCCCTGCGAGACCCAGACGTCGTATTCGTTCGCCGCGTTGGAATTGAACGAACAATCGGTGAACACCGCTTCGCAGTTGACCTGTTGGCCGTTGTCCTGCGTTAGCATGATGGCGTTCACAAAATTGACGTTGGTGAAGTTCAGCTTGCCACCAAATTCAAGATAACCGTGCTCCCAACTGTTTTCGGCATAGGATACGGATTCATCTTTAATGGTCATGTCCTCAAAGCTGAGCGTTCCGTTATTCGCCGCGCGCAGCGAGCCGATACCCTGGCCGACCGCAGTCAGGGTATGGCCATTACCCTTTACGGTCAGCTTGGTCACGCTGCTGTCAGCGGTGAGAAGGGGCGTACTGCCATGGCTAGCGCCAGTCGTCCAGGTAACGTCGTCCAGCAGATCGATCGTCACTTCGCCTTCCAGCGCGTTGGCCGCCGCTACCGCAGCCTCCAAGGTCTCATAGGACGTTCCCCCGATCTTCACCGTCGCTTTAACGATCTTGAAGGTGACCGTCTTGGCTCCCGTGAAGTTTCCTTTTCCGGTGATCGCGATCGTCGCCTGTCCGACATCCGTATTATCGCTGTAGACAGCATCATAATCCGTGCCGCTGACCAAGGTGTATGCGCCAAGCTTTAGGCTTACTTCCGGAGCAAGCGTCTCCCCGGTATAGAACTGGTTAGCGATGGCTTCCGCAGAGACATCCGCGAGGTCTGCGGCGCTAATACCGAAAGTCTTAACGATCGTTCCCTTGTAATCGCCGATTCCCGTGACCTTTACCGTCGCTTCACCAACGTTTTTATTATTGGTATAAGTAACGGTATAATCCGTTCCGGCGACCAAGTCTTCCACGCCGTCGAATCCCGGTCTTGCTTCCAGGATAACAGCCGGTTCGATGGCCGCGCCCGTATAAGTTTGATCTGCGATAGCTGAAATCTTAACGATATCATCCAGATCCGTCTGCTCTCCGGCCGCCTTGGCTTCTTTTCCTTCGGCTGCCATCGGTGCGGAATCGTCTACGACTTCTTCCTCTTCTTCGCCTGCCTCTTCAGGCGCTTCGGCGGACGGGCTTTGTTCGGCCTCCGCCGTCTCCTCGTTCTCCCCGGCAGGTTCGGCCTCCCCCTCCTGCGCGGAAGACGCGGGGTCTTCTGGAATTGCCTCTTCCACGGTTTCATCGGCCGCGCTCTCCGGCACAGCCACGGTTTCCGCGAAAGAAGGTACTGTATAGCTGATCATCATCAAAGCTGACAGGATCAGAACCAGTAATCGTTTTCTTTTCATGTTACTCCCTCCTACTTTGACAATAACGGACTATCATGGGGCGACTATCCCATCTGACAGAATACGCGCGAATCATGAAGTCTACATGAAAGCGCTTCTTTCTTTACTATATAGACGTGCTTAGAACTAAAAAAGTTTTTTGGATTTCAATTTTTAGCTGGAAAAACTTTAGCTGGAAAAATGGCAGGTCCCGGGCCGGAAGGTTGCCGCCTTGGCGTTTCCATGCTATTATATGCAAAGAAATGAATGTTTAGTCATCAAAGCCAAATAGATAGAACTACCACGGGAAGGAAATGGACAGAATGGAACAAAAATCCGTTCGTTTAGGAAAGAGATTCGGGTATTCTGTCGCCTCCATCACGGATGCGGCAAATTTTACGTTCATGAATTCCTATATCCTCTTCTTTCTTACGACGGTCTGTGGCGTTAACCCGGCCGCAGCCGGTACCATCACCGCGATTGGGACCATCCTGAGCTCCGTCTGGAGTCCGGTCGTAGGCTTCCTATCCGACCGCTGTCCTTCCCGGTTCGGCCGGCGGCGGCCCTTCCTGATGGCGGCCATCATCCCCCTAATCTTCTCTCTTTTCCTGTGTTTTACGAACGTCGGTCTGAGCGGCCCCTTGAAAAACGTGTATTACTGTTTCGGGGTGACCTTATTCTGGTGCGCCTTTTCTACCTTTTACAGTCCCTGGCTGACCCTGGCCGCCGAACTGACGGATGACTATAACGAAAGAACGGCGATGCGTTCCATCACCTATGCCATCGCCCAGGTCGGCACGCTGCTCGGTATGGCGGTGCCGCCACTTCTCGTCGGCTGGATCGCCGGACTTGGTTTCTCCCAAGCGCGCTCCTGGACGATAACGGCGCTCATCATCGGCGCCATCGCCGGCGCCAGCCTCCTGGTCACGATCACCTCGACCGCGGGCAGCGACCGGCCCTTAAAAAAAGAACTGCCAGCTGGCCCGGCAGATTCGTCTCAATCGTCGCCCGCTCCGGACGCGCAGCAACCTGCCGCCGCGTCCGGTCTGAAGGAATTATTCCGCGAATACTGGCAGGTGATCCGCCTGAAGCCCATGATCTGCATCATGCTCATGAGTCTGGGACATATGACCGCGCAGGGAATCTTCTATTCCGGAAGGGCTTATCTATTCGAATATCATCTGCAGCTTCCTTCCGCCAAACTCTCGCTGGCCGTCATCTTTTCCGCGGCCGCCGGCATGATCCTCTCCCCGCTGGTCAACCAGTTGAGTAAAAAAATGGATAAGCGCGCGGCGCTTATCCTTCTGCTCCTTTTATCAGCTGCTTTGATGATCGTAGGCGCGGCCGTCGGCGGCATCGGCAGTTTCCTGGATGCCGTCCTCCTCGCCTTCGCTTTTGCCATCGGCAACGCCGCCTTCTGGCAGCTGATGCCAGTCATGTTGTACGACGTCTGTGAATACGACGCCTGGAAGAACCGGCGCCAGCGCCGGGGCGTGATCGTCGCGGTGCAGCCGCTTCTGGAGACCATCTGTTCCGGCCTCGCCACGCTGATGCTGGGCATCATTTTAGATCTGTCCGGCTTTGATGGCGAGTCCGCCGTGCAGAGCGCCGGCGCTTTAGCCGGCATTAAAGCCTCTTACTCCATCGTCCCCGCCGCGCTCATGATCTTCGCCGCGGCCATGACCGTCCTCTACCCGATCAGCCGCAAAAAATACGAGCAGATCAAGCGGGAACTAGCCGAACG
This sequence comes from Bacillota bacterium, assembly GCA_017437565.1. Lineage (GTDB taxonomy): Bacteria > Bacillota > Clostridia > Peptostreptococcales > Anaerovoracaceae > Eubacterium_B. The sequence goes on along the minus strand of JAFRYQ010000089.1, from coordinate 1,740 downwards.
TCACTGAGCTAAAGAGCCAGGAAGAATTTCACCAGGAAGAGGATGGTCAGAATATAGGTCAGAAGCGATACTTTCTTGGCGTTTCCGGTGCACATCGCGATGACGGTGTAGACGATAAGCGCCAGGCCGATGCCGTGCCCGATCGAGCCGGAGATCGGCATGGCCAACAGCATGACACAGACCGGAAGGATCTGGGAAAGATCGTTGAAGTTCACCTTCTGCAGATTCCCCAGCATCAGCACGCCGACGTAGATCAAAGCGGAAGAGGTCGCGGCAGCCGGAATGATGGCCGCGATCGGCGCGATGAAAATGCTGGCCAGGAACAGCAAAGCCGCAAAGACGGCGGTCAGCCCCGTGCGTCCGCCGGCGGCGACGCCAGAAGCGGATTCCACGAAAGTCGTCACCGTGGACGTGCCGGTTAAGGAACCGGTCAAGGTGCCGATCGCATCCGAAAGCAGGGCCTCCTTCATCTGCGGCATATTCCCATTCTCATCCAGCATATTGGCCCGGGAAGCGGTGCCGACCAGGGTCCCGATCGTATCGAACATATCAATGATGCAGAAGGTGATGATCAGCGTGATCATCGTGAACCAGCCGATTTCGGTAATGCCGGCAAAATTCAGTTTAAACAGGGTGGTCTCCACCATATCTTTGAACGGCGGTATAAAGGACGCGTTTTCCAGGTTGGCAAAGGGATTGACTCCAAGGAAAATCGCTTCGCCGGCCCAGTAAATGCCGGAAGCCACCAGCATGCCGAACAGCACGGCGCCTTTCACGTGCCGGAAATCCAACGCCACGATGACAAAGAACCCGACAAACATGGTAACCACGGTGAGGACCATCATCGGATAACCGGATCCCATCTCCTGCTTGGCATAGGCGGCAGTCAATGCTCCGAAGAAGTCGCGCATGACGTAGAAAGGTCCGCCGGTATCCGCATAGATGCCGACGTTGGAACCGAAACCGATATTCATGAGCATGATGCCGACCGCCGGGCCGATGCCGAGCCGGACGCCCAGCGGGATCGCGTTCACGATCGCCTCGCGGATATTGAAAATCGAGAACAGGATAAAGATGACACCTTCTATGAAGGTGATGACCAGCGCCGACTGGAAAGAAACCAGATAGGACATCCCGGTAATCGCCGCCAGATTGGCGACCACGACCGCAAAGAAGCTGTTCAGGCCCATGCCCGGCGCCATGACAAAGGGTTTGTTGGCGACCAGTCCCATCACGGCGGTGCCGATGGCCGCCGAGAGGCAGGTGGCCAGGAAGACGCCATTCCAAAGATTCTGGCCTTCTGCTCCGAAATTGGTAAGGATGTTCGGATTCAAAGCGATGATATAGGCCATCGTCATAAAGGTCGTCAGACCTGCCATCAGCTCGGTACGGACCGTCGTTCCGTTTTCTTTTAATTTGAATAGTTTATCCATGCCGTATCCCTCCCACCGTTTCCTGTCAGTTCCGATTATAGCACAGAACCCGGTCAGCCGCGCCTGCTGTTTTTCAGTTCACCGCAAGAGAAGATAACGAGTCCGATCCAGATGAGGAGAAAGGCGAACATCTGCACCCGGTCGACCGGTTCCCGGTAGAGGAAGATGCCGAGCAGAAGCTGCAGCGAAGGGCTGATGTATTGGGCGAGGCCGATGATGAAAAGCGGCACTTTCCGGGCTGCCGCTGAAAAAAGCGCTACGGGTACCAGCGTGACGAATCCGGACAGGAGGAGCAGCGCGTATTTCC
>JAFRYQ010000088.1 GCA_017437565.1 Bacillota bacterium | reverse complement strand
CAGCATTCCAATCTACAGCATTAAGGAGGGCTTTTTCAATGAAAAAGATATATAGGGCAGTTGCATACGAAAGAGTGAGCACTACGAATGAAGATCAGGCGAATTCCCTTGTAAACCAGAGGGCTCTTGTTGATCGCTTCCTGAAAAGGCATCCGGAATTTCTTTTGGTGGAGGAACCATATAGCGAGATGCAATCCGGAAAATCAGATATACGGCCTCAATACCAGAAAATGATAAGACGTATTAGAAGAGGTGATATAGATTTCCTGCTCGTAAAAGACTTAAAACGCTTATGCCGGTCGAATGAAGTGTCAGCTCAGATTAAACACCTGTGTCAAAACTATGGTTTTAAGCTGGTTCTGACTTCAACAGATCAGATATATGATCCGAATGCCGAAGAATACCGTCTTCTGTATGGGTTTGAGTCATTAATAAATGAAGAAATGGTTCATCGTCAGAGTATGTATGGAAGGATAGCTCATCAGCAGAAAGTCGAGGCCAAGAGGCTAAATGCTAATGATGTAAGATTTGGTTATCGATGGGACTATACAGAAAATAAGATGGTTATAGTAGAAGAAGAGGCTGCATATATAAGAAAAATCTTTGAGATGTTTGTATTTGAGAACCTCGGGGTTGGAGAAGTATCTGAAAGGATGGCCGAAGAATACGGTTTAAAAGGAAAGAAAAGCAAAAAACTGATTTCGAGCAGAACCATACATAAATGGCTAAGCGATCCATCTTATAAAGGTGTTTTCCAACTCAATAAAAGGGGAAGTATTTTGGGAGTCGGCGTTGGCGCAAAATCTAAACGATTTGATAGACCACCGGAGGAGTGGGTTTCTGTTGAAAACCCGGAACTTCGAATAGTTCCGACAGAATTGTACGATATGGCTCAAAGAATCATACAGGAGAGAAAGGAACTCTATCTGCCGACCGTAGAGGGGTTTAGACAAGGAAAAAGTCAAGGTCTACATAAATTCTCATCTGTAGTTTTCTGCGGATGCTGCGGTTATCCCATGATCCATTATTACACAGATCGAAAAGGAGAATCCTCCGCATATCGCGACTCCTACTCCAGACATTCCCGCGATCCAAAGAAATTGCAATGTGAGAATAAGGATTATAGACGAATTCATGAAAGCACTTTAGAAAAAGTAGCCTTATCAGCAATCAATACAACTTTGGACAACTATGAAACCGCATTTGAGATAACAAAGAAAGCTATTCGAAAAGCACTCTTAATGAGGGATGAAGATTATTCGGAGAAAGATCTGATTAAGAAAGAAATAAAAAAGTTAGAGGAGGAAGGAGAAAAGATAATGGAATCTTTCATCCAGGCTTCCGCTTCATTGAGAGACGCATTGGCAAAAAGGCATGAAGAACTTGCAGATGAGGTAGAGCGATTGCAGAAAAAGCTCATCCTGCTAAGCACGACTGAAGATGATCAAACAGAGTATGAAGCACGATTCGATGAGATCGCTAGGCAACTCGATTCATATAAGCACTTAGACAGTATCGAGAGGTCTGATGTAAAGGCGATGATATATAAGATTGTTGTTAATGGAGATGGAAGCATTGATGTGCATCTAAAAACTAATCAGATTATCAAAAAAGAGTGTCGTAAAACCGCAAAAAAAGAAGCACAAAAAACAAGCCGAAAATGTTCAAATTTCAAGGTTAGTGACATTTCTTTTTTTGATGATGTCGGGGCCTGGAATCCAGGGCTCACTGTGGAATGTCGACCGGACATGCCAACAGTTCCCGGGGAATGCTGAGGCGGCTGGAAGCCATGTATCTCTCCGGCGCGGACATTCCGATCGACGCCATCCGGGCCCAGATCACGGAGGGAATCGATATCCTGGTACACCTGATGCGGGACCGGGAAGGAAGGCGGAAAGTGGTGGAGATCCAGGAACTGCTGGGGTTCCGAGAAGGGGAATACCTGCTGAACCCGCTGTTCGTCATGGAAGACGGCCGCCAGCTGCAAGCGACGGGGAACCGCCTGCAGAACGATCGGAAACTGCGCCTGCGGGGGGAAGCGTGATGACGGATTATGCCGTTTACCGGCTGAATACAAAAGAAAAGCTGCTTTTTCTGAGCCTGACGGCTGGCGCTTTGACCGGAATCGGCTATTTGTTCTACGACGTCCTCTGGGGCGCGCTGCTGACGCTGCCAGTCTGCCTGGCCATCTCGCCTTATCTGAAGCGGCTGCTTGCCGAACGGCGTCGGAAAGAATTACGGGATCAGTTCCGGGACGCCCTCTACAGTTTTTCGGCATCGTTCGCGACCGGCCGTTATCTGACGGAAGCCCTGGGGGAGGCGCGGAAGTATCTGGCCGGGATCTACGGGGAGCAGGCGGTATTGGTGAGAGAGTTTGGCGAAATGTACCGGCTGGTCACCGGCGCCGGGGCCAGCGAAGTGGACGTCTGGCAGGACTTGGCGCGGCGTACGCGCCTGGAGGACATCGCGGACCTGGCGGCTGTCTTCCGGGCCTGCCGCGACGCGGGCGGCGATCTCGTGCGGGCCGTGGACAAAGCCTCCGGTGTGCTTGCGGAGAAGATGGCAGTGGAGAAAGAGATCCGCACCATGTCCGCGCAGCGGCGTTACGAAGGCCGCCTGATCGGCATCATGCCGCTGGTGATCATCGTTTTCCTCCGGCTCTCGGCGCCGGGCTATCTGGACGTTCTGTACCGGACCGTGGCCGGACGGCTGCTCATGAGCGCGGCGCTGTTATTGATGATCCTGTCTTACGTGATGACCGAGCGGATCACGGCGATCCGGATCTAGGAAAGGGGAAAGGAACGTAGAGATGGAACAGGGTTTGGGAGCCTTCTGCCGGCGGAAAAAGCGTCTTCTGACAGCGCTCGCGCTTCTTCTCCTGGCCCTGATGCCGCTGCTTTACCGGTATCAGGCGCGAGAAGAGGCACGTTATCTGGAAGAGGGCGGGAGCCTGCAGGCGATCGTACCAGGGGAGGAAAGCGTAGAGCTGATCGTAAGAGGCAGCCGGGGCAAGACGGCCGTAATACGGACCGTTTACCTGACCGCCTCAGAAGAAGAGGCACCGCGCCGCCGGGAGGATCCGGCCTATGACCCGGATGAGACCGCGATCGTCAACGCGCTGATCCATACCGTGAACGAACTGAAGGAGGAGAGCAGGCCCGGGGAGGCACTGACGCTTCCCGTCGCGGCTATGGATGACGTCGCGCTGGACTGGGAACGACCGGCGCGGGGACGCGTTTATCTGCTCCCGCCGCTGGCCTTTCCCGTCGCGGTCCTTTATCTCTATCGCGGTGAAAAGGACCGGGAACGAAAGAAGAGACAGCGGGAACAGGAGGAGATCCGCACCGCCATCCCCGCCTTTAACGACCGGTTGCTCCTGCTATTGGGCAGCGGGCTGATCTACGAAGACGCCTTCCTGCGGATCGCGGAAGGCTATCGGGATTACCCCGGTGACAATGCCTTTGGCACCTTGCTGATCCGCGTCTGTGACCGGGCGGCCCGGCTGCGGACCGACAGCGTCCTCGTTTTCGAGCAGGAGGCGGCCCGCTCCGACGTGCGGGCGCTCGCGCGGATGACGGCCTTGATCCGTGAGAACCAGTACCGCGGCGCCGATCTCAGCGAGAAACTGGCATCGGAAAGCGCCATGCTCTGGGACGATCGCCGGAAGTACGCAGAGGAACAGGGCCGGCTGGCGGAAACCAGACTGGCGGCGCCAATGGGGCTGATGCTGCTCGTCCTGGTCACGATCGCGGCCGCGCCAGCCCTGATGCAGATGTAAGGAAAAGCGCCGCTCGTGCCGGCGAAGATAAAGACCTTTTGAAGCCTAAAAGGCCGGCAATTCGATGTAATAGCCTATACTTCCGGTCTACGACCGGGTTTATAACACTAGGAGAAAGGAGAAAGAAGATGTTGCTCATGTATCAATGGTTCCGGAACTGGTATCATGCCCGGCCGCTGGCTAAGAAGAGCGGTATGGAGATGGTGCAGGTCGCGATCCTCATCGCGCTGGCCATCACCCTGGGACTGATCTTCCGCACGCAGATCACTACGTTTGTCAACAATACGTTCGCGGATCTGAACGCCTGATGAGGAGGCCCGGCATGCTTCGAAAGAAAAGCGGAAGCGAATACGTGGAAGCCGCGCTCTGCTTACCACTCATCGTGATCATCGTCGTCAGTTTCCTCGGCGCGGCCACGTTTTGCTATCGCAGCCTGGAAATGCAATGCCGGGTCCAGGCGGGTCTTTTGGACCAGGCCCGGGAAAGCGCGGCGCTCTATACCGTTTTCCAAGGAGAGGAGACCTGTTCTCTGGCGCCGGGAGGCGCTTTCTCCGGGGTCCTGGTCCGGACGTACCGAGCAGAGGTTGCGGTACTCGACGAAAGGAGGATTCGTGAAATTGGGGAATTCCTGCCTGGCGGCGGGGAAGAAGGCTAAAAAAGGTTCGGTGACGGTGCTGCTCGTATTCCTGTTCAGCGCCCTGACCACCCTGACCGGCGCTTTTATCAGCCACGCCAGGTCCCTGGCCCTGGAGGCGGAAGTCGAAGCGCTGGGCCGTTTGTGGGCTTCTTCGGTTTTAGGCGGGTATGACCGCCTGCTGTTGGAACGCTATGGCCTTTTCGCGTATTATGGGACGCCGGAGCGGGTAGACGCGGAGCTGGCGGAACTCGCGTCCTATTCGCTTTCCGGGAGCCGTTACGTCCGCATGGAGGCTCCCGAAGCGAGTATCTTCGGATACAGCATCGGGAGCAGCGAGGCGTTCCGGCGGCAGATGAAGGAAACGGCGCTCCCGACGGTGATCCAGACGGTACAGGGCGGAAATGAATGGGGCGCGGCGCGCCCGGGCGAAGGCGCCGGGGACGGCGCTTCCGGCTACCCGGCCGGGCCGGCGCAGGAGATGGCGGAGATCCTTTCCCTTACCACACGGGTTTCGGAGCGGGAGATCGTCAACGAACGGATCCTCAGCGACCTGCCGTCACGGGGACAGGGTTCTTATGGGAGCGACCCGGAACGCTTCCGGTACCGGTCCGGGGTGCTGGGAATCGTAGAGACCGGCACCGACGCTTTTTTGGAGTGCTGTTACGCCCGCAGCCGTTTCGGTACGGCCGTGCAGCCGCGTGCCGATTCCTTCCTGCGCTATGAAGGGGAATATCTGCTCTGCGGCCGCCCATCGGACCGGGAGAATTTCTACGGTGCGCAAGCGGCGATCCTTGCCGTCCGCGGGCTGCTGAATACAGCCTATTTGGAAACGGATCCCGCCATGCAGGAGAAGTTGCTGGAAGCGGCGGAACTCCTGGCGCCGGGTGCGGGAGCCCCGGCTATGAAGGAGGCGCTGACCGCGGCCTGGGCCCTGGCCGAGAGCCTGAATGATTATCAACTGCTGCTGCATGGGAAAAAGGTCCCGTTCCGCAAGGATGAAGCTTCCTGGGCGGTGCGGATCACGGCCGTGATCAACGGGACCACCGGCGGGTATTACGATCCCGGGAATGAAGAGGGGGAGGAATACGGGGATTATTTGTTCGCGCTCCTCTATCTGGTGAGCGGCGATACCCGGATTTTGCGCATCATGGACTTGGTGGAGATCGATATGAAGGCGAATTGTTACCGGGATTTCCGGCTCGCGGATTATTATACCGGCTTGGATTTCCGGATCGTCGTGAATGGCCGGGAGCATCATTTCACGGATCGCTATGACTGAGAAACCGGCCGGATGAAGAAAGGACGGGTAGCAATGGGAAGGAGCGGGCAGATGGAGGGAAAGCGCCGTCAGAAGATCATTTATTCCAAAAGAGGTTCTTACCTGTTGGAAGCGGTGCTGACGGTGCCGGCTTTTATCATGGCCATGATCCTGCTCCTCTCGGTCATTCCGATGCTGGCCACGCAGGAGGATGCGGTCTTCGCGGGTTGTGATGAACTGATCAAAGCGGATGCGCGGGCGGCGTTAGCCGCGGAGCCGGTGTCGGCTCCGGCGATGACGATCGCGCGCATCCGGCGGGAACATCCGGGGCTGACCGGCATCCATATCCGGGATTACCGCTACCGGCATGCCGGGGAAACGACGTCGGATCTCATCTCCCTGACTCTGGAACTGGATCAGGACCGTTTGAATCCTTTGAGCCGGATCAGCCGCCTCAGGACGGAAGTGCGGCTGCGGTCGCGCACCTTTACCGGAGAAACAAGGACTTTGGACGGCGAAGCGGATCAGTTCACCCGACAGGAGGAAGCCCGCCGGGTCTACGTCTTTCCGCGCCGGGGCGAGAGATACCATAATGCCGGCTGCGCCTTTTTGCATCCGGCCTGCCAGATGGTCTATCTGACGCCGGCGCTGAAGGAGCGGTTCTCGCCCTGTCCCCAGTGCCACAGCAGCGGGGCGCCTCCCGGCACACCGGTCTTCTGCTTCTTTCACGAAGGAAAAGTCTATCATTACGGCAGCTGCAGCCAGGTAACGAAATACTATGTGGAAATGGACCGGGAAACGGCGCGTGAGCAGGGCTATCTGCCCTGTGCCTCCTGCGGAGGCTGAAAAAGGAAGGAGCGAAGATGGAACGCTATAAAGTGGAGATCTTAAGGCGGGGAGAATGCCGCCTCTTTTTGCCGGTCTCGGTGACCTATGGGGAAGAAGGAGAGCCCAAACGGATCGTCATCCTAAAGAATGGTTTCGCCCGTTTGGGAGAACGCAGCCTGTTGGACGCCTACACGGCTTTAGGACTCTTGGGCATTTTCGCGGACGGGATGCGCGATGCCGCTGAACACTATCTCTTTCCGGAAGACTATGAAGTGAATACGGAGACGGTCTACACGGATCCGGAAGCGTCGACCGTCAAACTGGCTTTCCGGCCGGTAAGGCGCCTGGCCGCGGACCGTATGGTGTTACCGGGCCGTAGGGTATTGCCGGAGCGCGGAAACGGGATCCTGCCGGATGCTTTTGGGGAACGGGTCGGGGAATTGGCCTCGCTCCTGATCCCGCTGGTGAATGAGGAGGCGGCCCAAGCCGTCCGGGACGGCGCGGCTCTGTTCCGGGAAGACGGGTTCGGCCCGGCGCAGGCTTTCCTGGAACTGGCTGCGATGCGGAAGCGCTGGTGCCCCGCGGGCTTTTAGCATTCCCACGGCCCGGAAAAGATGGTATAATATCCGGGTCCGCTACCGCTTCCGGTCCGGAAAGGAAGATCATGATACCGCTTTCAACCAGAATGAGGCCGCAAGACCTGGACGGCTTTGTCGGCCAGAAGCATTTCTTTTATAAGGGTTCGCTGCTCTATAACGCGGTGGTGAACGGCACTTTTGATTCGGCCATTTTCTTCGGGCCTTCTGGCACCGGCAAGACGACCCTGGCCCGGATCATCGCCGGCATGCTGGATGCCGAATACAATGAGATCAACGCTTCCGAGACCGGGACCAAAGAGCTGAAGGAGCTCATCTCCCGGGCGAAGGACAGCTTTTACGGGCTGCAGCGGAAGCCTCTTTTCGTATATATAGACGAATTCCACCGCTGGAACCGACTGCAGCAGGACTCCCTGCTCAAAGCGCTGGAGGAGGGCGTGATCCGTTTCATCGCCAGTACCACCGAGAACCCGTATTTCGCCGTGAATAACGCCGTGCTTTCCCGGGTGCGGAATATCTATGAATTCCGGAAACTGTCCCGGGAGGACCTGATCGGACTGCTGAACCGGGCCCTGGACGACCGTGAACGCGGTTTCGGCAACCTGGAGGTGGAGCGGGATGAAGAGGCGATCCGCGCTATCGCGGAACTCTCGTCCGGCGATGCCCGCGTTGCCCTGGATACCTTGGGCTTCATCGTCGACAACCTAAAGCTGCCGGGACGCATCACGACGGAGCTCGTCGCCGAAGCCATGCAGAGGAAGATCGGTTTCTACAATACGAAGGATGACCGTTACGACTTGCTTTCAGCCCTGCAGAAGTCGATCCGCGGCAGCGACCCGGACGCGGCGATCCACTATTTTGCCCGCCTGGTCGACGGCGGCGCGGATATCCAGATGATCGGCCGCCGACTCCTGGTCATCGCCTCAGAAGACATCGGTATGGCTTATCCTTCCGCGGTCAGCATTGTGACCGCCTGCGTGCAGGCGGCCATGATGGTAGGCCTGCCGGAAGCGGCGCTGAATCTGGCGGAGGCGGTCATCCTGCTGGCGTCGTCCCCGAAATCCAACCGGGCAGCGCAGGCGTACTGGGAAGCTGCCCAGGATATCGCGTCCCGCGAGATCGGACCGGTTCCGGATCATCTCCGCGACAGCCATTACAGCGGCGCGGAAAAGCTGGGCTATGGCCAGTCCTATATCTATCCGCATGATCACGGCGGTTATGTGAAACAACAGTACCTCCCGGACGACCTGGAGCGGGAGGGCATACGCTATTACCGGCCGTCCGAGAACGGCGCGGAAGCCGGTTTTAAGAAATTCCTGGAGGATCTGGAGAAGAGATATGGAAATCATCAGGGCTGAACATTCCGGCTTCTGCTTCGGGGTGAAGAGAGCCATCGCGGCGGCGGAACAGGAAATCACCAAGCGGGCCGCCTGCGGCAGTACCTATGCGGTCTATACTGTGGGACCGCTGATCCATAACGATTTCGTGACCGGGGACCTGGCAAAGCGCGGGGTGAAGATCGCGCAAGGATCTTCTGACGCCCGCGAAGGAGACGTCTTGATCGTGCGCTCGCATGGGGAACCGAAACGCTTTTACGACAGCCTGGCCGGAAGCGGTGTCGTTCTGACTGACGCGACCTGCCCCTTCGTTTCCCGTATTCACGAACTGGTCCATCAGGCATATCTGGAAGGGAAACAGATCCTTATCGTCGGGGATCCGCGTCACCCCGAGGTGACAGCGACCAACGGCTGGTGTGACGATCAGGCTTTGATCGTAGGGAGCGCCGGCGACGTGGAAGAGAAGAAAGAAGAGCTGACGCGTCCGGCAGGCGGCACGGAGCGGGGTTGGTTTCTGGTCTGCCAGACGACGATCCGGCAGGAAACTTTGGATGAAGTGGTCGCGGCGCTGGCAGCGCTGGGCATCTTCCCGGAGATCGAAAATACCATTTGCAGCGCGACCCGGCTCCGCCAGGAAGCCTGCGCGGAACTGGCTTCCCGCGTGGACGCCATGATCGTCCTCGGCGGGAAAATGAGCTCCAATACCAGGAAACTGGTCGAGATAGCGGGAAAACATTGCGCGAAAGTTTTTTTTGCTGAAAATATTGATGATTTACCATTGAAAGCGCTGCGAAAATATAATACAATAGGGCTTGCGGCTGGTGCATCGACACCCGAAAGAATCATTATTGAGGTTATTGCTAACATGAGCGAAACAGCACTCAACGAAACAAATTTGAATGAAGAGACCATGGAAAGCTACATGGAAGAAATCGATGCTTCCCTGCGTCTGCCCCGGAATGGCGACGTCGTGGAAGGCAAGGTGCTTCAGGTCTCGGACAAGGAAGTCATCGTCAACCTTGGCTGCAAAAAAGACGGGATCCTTCCTGTGGATGAAGTAACCCTGGAGGAAGGGCAGAAACTGACGGACGCTTTCCATGCCGGCGACGACATTAAAGCGAAAGTCGTGAAAGTTGACGGCGATGACGGCAGCATCCGCCTGTCCAAGAAAAAGCTCGAAGTGGGCCAGCATTGGGATGAGATATGCGAAGCTCATGAGAACAAGTCCGTGATCAACGTCAAGGTCCTCCGGGCCGTGAACGGCGGCGTGATCGCGGCGTATAAGGAAGTCACCGGCTTCATCCCGATGTCCCAGCTCTCCGATAAATATGTCGAGAGTGAAAACGTCGGCGAATTCATCGGCCAGAGCTTCGACGTCAGAGTCATCCGGGTCGACCCCAAGAGAAACCGCGCGGTCTTCTCGCATAAGGTCGTCCTGAACGACGAGAAGCAGAAACTGATCGAGAACGTTTGGAACAACCTGAAGGTTGGCGACGTGGTCGACGGTCAGGTCATGCGTTTCACCGATTACGGCGCTTTCGTCGACATCGGCGGCATCGACGGCCTGCTCCACATTTCCGAGATCTCCTGGGGCAAACTGAAACACCCGCAGGAAGTCCTCTCGATCGGCGACAAGATCCGCGTCAAGATCCTGTCCATGAATCAGGAAAAAGGCAAGATCTCGCTTGGCCTCAAGCAGATCACGCCGGAACCCTGGTCGGTCATCAACGAGAAGTATGAAATCGGTTCCGTGGTCACCGGTAAGGTTGTCCAGATTAAGGAATACGGTGCTTTCGTTGAACTCGAGCCGGGCCTCGACGGACTGGTCCACATCTCCGAAGTCGCGCATAAGAGAGTTGCCGACATCGCGGACGAGCTGACCCTTGGCCAGGTCGTAAAGACCAAGATCCTCGACATCGATACCGAGAGAAAGCGCATCAGCCTCAGCATCAAAGCTACCATCGACCCGAACGAAGAAGCGCAGAAGGCCGAGGAAGCTGCCGTAGCGAAAGCGGAAGAAGAAGTCGCCGAAGATGCGGAGCTCGAGCAGAGCGTCGAACAGGCTGCGGAAGAAGTAGCGGCGGAAGTTGCGGAAGAAGCGGCTCCGGTTACCGAATAATTCCAACCAAACAGTCATTCAGGATGCAGGAGGTAACCCCTCCTGCGTCTTTTTATGGGCAGCACCGGGCCGGTTACGGCAGCTTTTTCCGGGCTGGGGAAGGACCTGAGCAAGATGAAGATCAAACGGCTGATCGTCGGTATTTTAGAAGCGAATTGTTATGTGCTCTATCAGCGGGCCGGCGGGCCCTGCCTGCTGGTCGATCCCGGTGACGAAGCGCCGCGGATCCTCGCGTTTATAAGAGAGAACCGGTTGGAGCCGCAGGCGATCATCCTCACCCATAATCACCGGGATCACCGGGGAGCCGTAGCGGAGATCCTGGCCGCTTACGACGTACCGGTTTATCTGCACGCTGCCGACGCCGTCAACTATCGCGGCCGGGTAGACGTGGAGCCGGAAGACGGCGACCGGATCAGCCTGGAAGATGAGGAGCTGGTTTTCCGGCATACGCCGGGACACAGTCCCGGTTCCGTCTGCCTGCTGGGGGAGAAGTCCCGCGTCTGCTTCACCGGCGACACTTTATTCGATACCGATCTGGGCAGGACGGACCTGAAAGGCGGCAGCGAGACGGAACTGGCGCGGTCTATCCGCGACGTGGTGAGCCACTGGCCGAATGATATTATGATCTATCCGGGACATGACAGCGGCTGCACGATGAAGAAGGTACGCATCTATAACCAGGAATATCTAGCTTTGGCAGAAGGCAGGGAGAGACAGGCATGACGATCAAAATGGTGGCGCTGGACCTGGACGGGACGGCGCTTAACGAACGGGGGAAGCTCTCGGAAAGGACGAAAGCCGCTTTCCGGGCCGCGCAGGAGAAGGGCGTCCATATCGTGATCGCGACGGGACGGTGTGAGCACTCCCTGCCGCAGGAACTCTTCGAGACCGAAGGGCTGGAGTACCTGATCACTTCGAACGGAGCCCGCACGATCAGCGCGGCAACGGAACAGGTCTATTATGAGAATTACATCGATCCGGCGGCTATCCGCGCCGTCTATGATCTGCTGAAACCGCGCGGGGTCTATATCGACGTCTTCTTTGACGGCCGCGCCTATATCAGCAATCTGGAATATGAAGCGATCCGCGTCGGGGAGATCACGACCCGCAACCGCAATTACGTCCTGAATACCCGCCAGCCGGTGACGAATATCTACGAGCTGCTCCTGGAGAATCAGGACCACATCGAGAACATCAATATCAACTGCATCAATCAGGAGGAAAAACGCTATTTCGCCGAACTCCTGAAGCAGATCGACCACATTACGGTAACGCAGTCCACGCCGCTGAATCACGAGATTGGCGGTGAAACGACCAGTAAGGCTGACGCGCTTTCCCATCTGCTCAATATGCTCGGGTTGAAGCGCGAAGAACTCATGGTCTGTGGGGACAGCCCCAACGATATTGCCATGATCCGTTACGCGGGCCTGGGCGTCGCCATGGGGAACGCCGAAGCGGAGGTCATGGCGGCAGCGGACGTCGTGACCGCTCCCAACGATGAAGACGGCGTCGCGCTGGCGATCGAACGTTACGTGCTGTGATCCGGGAAGCCGGGCAAACATTTAGTAAAAACCGGTTACGTGTCTTTTCAAGACCGGCCTTCGTTCGCGGAGGCCGGCTTTTTTGATTCGCCACCAAAGGGTGCGGCCGTTTGAAGAAAAATCTTTGTATGGGAAAATTTGACAAGGAACCGCGGCCGTGGTACATAAATGATTAAGAGAGACTGAGAAACAGGAAGCGCGCCGGAGAACCGACTGAGGCGAAAGGAGTAAAGATGAATCTGGTGAGCTTCGGAAAAGCGGGGGAGTCGCTGGCGGCGGCTTTCCTGGAAAAGAACGGATATTGGATCAGCGAACGGAATTACCGCTGCCGCGCGGGGGAGATCGACCTCATCGCGGAAAAGGACCACGTGCTTCATTTCATTGAAGTAAAGACCAGGAGCAGTGACCGCTACGGGAGCCCGGCGGAAGCGGTGACGGAAACAAAACAGCAGCACCTTCGTAAAGCGGCAGCTACTTATCTGAAAGAACGGAAGCCGGAGGAGGACTTCTATTCCTTTGATGTGATCGAGATCAGCCTGCGCCACCTGAAGGGGGTGATGTAGGTGATGAATCGGATCATGACGGCGGCGGTAGACGGGATCGAAGCCCTCCCGGTGAGCGTGGAAGCGGAGATCACGCGGGGGCTGCCGCGGATCGACATCGTCGGCTTGGGGGATACGGCGGTAAAAGAAGCGGCGCTCCGGGTGCGGGCGGCGATCCTGGCAGTCGGGCAGGATTATCCGGACCGTCGCATTACATTGAATCTTTCTCCAGCCTGGCTGCGAAAGCGGGGCAGTCACTTCGATCTGGCTATGGCGGTAGGGATCCTTGCCGCTTCCGGACAGGTCTGGGAGGATGCTTTGCTCCGGACAGCTTTCATCGGTGAACTGTCTTTGGACGGGCGTCTGAACGGGACGACCGGCGTCCTGGCCATGGTCAGCGCTTTGCGGGACGCGGGACTGAAAGCCGTGATCGTGCCGGCCGAGAACGCCACGGAAGCCGCTCTCGTCGACGGAATCGAGGCTTTCGAAGCGGAAGACCTAGACGACGTTATCGCCGCCCTGAACGGACGCAGGAGCCTGAAACGCGCTATGAGAAAGCCGGAAAGCCGGGAGGCACCGGAAGAGAACCTCGATTATCGCGATATCAAGGGACAGGAGCAGGCCAAACGGGCGATCGTGATCGCCGCAGCCGGCGGGCATGGACTGCTTCTGCAGGGGAGTCCCGGTACGGGTAAGACGATGCTGGCGGAGCGGATCACAACGATCCTGCCGCCGCTCACGCCGGAGGAAGTGCTGGAGATCACGTCCATTTATTCCATCGCCGGGTTGCTCGGAAAAGACGAAGTGATCACGAGACGGCCGTTCCGGCGTCCCGGCAGCCGTCTGACACAAGCGGGGCTGCTCGGGTCCGGTTATCCGCCGCGTCCCGGCGAGGTGACGCTGGCCCACCGCGGCATTCTCTATCTGGACGAACTGCCGGAGCTCGACCGCAGCGTCACCGACGCTCTCCGGCTGCCGCTGGACGAACGGGTCGTGCGCCTGAACCGGCACGGCGTCAGTTACGTCTATCCGGCGGATTTTCTGTTCATGGCGGCGGCGAATCCGTGTAAATGCGGGTTCTACGGGGATCCCAAGCATGAATGCACCTGCACGGCCGCGGATATCGAGCGCTATCGGAAGCGGATCTCCGGACCTTTAAAGGACCGCATCGATCTGCGGGTGGATCTGGTCAGCCCGGAATATGAAGACCTGATTGGCGCCGAGGGGTTATCCAGCGCCACGATGCGGGAAGCGGTCGCCCGGGCACGGGAGATCCAGACCGAACGGTACCGTACGGAACCTTTCTGTTTAAACGGCCGCATCACGGACCGCCGTATCGCGGTCTACGGGCGGATGACACCGGCTGCGGAAGAGATGCTCGCGGAGGCTTACCGCCGCCTGGTGCTGAATCCGCGTTCGGTCGTGAAGATACGCAAATTGGCGCGGACCATTGCCGATCTGGAAGAAAGCCTCCCCGTTACGGAAGAACATCTGGCGGAAGCCTTGCAATTCCGGGAAAGGGGGGCCAGATGAAAGAGATAGGAGAGAGCTGCGTCTTTACTCGGTCTTTGGCCCCCGGGCACTCACTTTACCCAGAAAAACTGCAGGAATACCTGACCGATCCTCGCCGGATCTATTACCGGGGTGACCTGACGCTCCTCGGGACGCCGCTTTTGGCCATCGTCGGGAGCCGTAAATGCACCGCTTACGGGAAGAACGTCGCGGAAGGACTGGCCAGGCGGGCGGCAGAGTTGGGCGTAACGGTGATCAGCGGTCTGGCCCGGGGCATCGATTCGGCTGCGCAGCGCAGCGTCCTGCAGGCAGGCGGCCGTACCGTCGCGGTCGTCGCTACCGGCTGCGACCTCTGTTATCCGGCAGAAAACCGGGATCTGGCCGGCCGCATCGCTTCCGATCATCTCCTGCTCAGTGAATATCCGGATGGCACCGAGGCGCGCAGTTTCTATTTCCCGCTCCGCAACCGGCTGATCAGCGCTTTGGCGGACGCGGTAGTGATCGTAGAAGCCGGTACCCGCAGCGGCTCGCTCATCACCGCCGAATGTGCGGCGGAGCACGGAAAGATCCTCTATGCGGTGCCCGGTAACATTACCAGCGCATCCAGCGTCGGCACCAACAAACTGATCGCGGAAAGCGTACCGCCACTTCTTGTTTTCGATGACTTGTTCCGGGAGATGGGGATCCCGATCCGCGCGGATTCCCTGTGCCGGGAGCTGGGAAAAGAGGAAGAAATGGTCCTGAACTGCGTGCTGCCGGGTGGGGAGATGCGTATCGAAGAAATCATCCGCCGCACGGAACTCACGCCCAAGACGGTCAACGGGATCCTGACGGTCCTGGAGATGAAGGGACTTGTTTTCTGTGAGATGGGAAAAGTTATGATTGCAAAATGACGAAACAGATAATACAATAGGGATTCGTAAGTAATTACATCTTAATATTTTATTGTAAGTTTGGAGAAAAGAGTTATGCCAGCAGCGAAAAAAACCGCCGCCAAGCCGTCCGTAAAGGGCAAACAGGACGGCAATAAAATACTCGTGATCGTAGAATCACCGTCGAAAGCCAAGACGATCGGGAAATATTTAGGAAGCCGGTATAAGGTCATCGCCTCCGTCGGACATGTCCGGGATCTGCCGAAGAGCAAACTCGGCATCGATATCGATAAGGACTTTGAGCCGCAGTATATCCCGATCCGCGGCAAGGGTGACCTGATCAAGGAACTGAAAAAAGAAGCCGCTAAGGCGTCCAAGGTCTATCTGGCCACCGACCCGGACCGCGAGGGGGAAGCGATCTCCTGGCATCTGGCTTATCTGTTGGGGATCGAGCCGTCCGCGGCCTGCCGGGTGGAATTCCATGAGATCACCAAGGATACGGTGAAGGAAGCCATGAAGCATCCGCGCGCGATCAACGCCGGCCTGGTGGACGCCCAGCAGGCCCGGCGGGTACTGGACCGCCTGGTCGGGTATAAGATCAGCCCGCTGCTCTGGCGTAAGATCAAACGCGGACTGTCCGCGGGACGCGTACAGTCGGCGGCTTTAAAGATCATCTGTGACCGCGAGCGTGAGATCGAAGCCTTTGACCCGCAGGAATACTGGACCGTGACGGCGACCTTTAAGAAGGGAAGCACTTTTACGGCCCGCCTGGCCGAATACCGGGGACGCAAGCTGACCATTAAAAACCAGGCCCAAAACGATGAGATCATTGCCCGTCTGAAAGAGGGGACCTTCCAGGTAAAAGAAGTAAAGGAGAAAGAGCGCGTCGTGCGCCCGCAGCCGCCCTTTACGACCAGCAGCCTGCAGCAGGAAGCGGGAAACCGCCTGAATTTCAACGCCCGTAAGACGATGATGATCGCCCAGCAGCTCTATGAAGGCGTCGACGTGAAAGGACGCGGGACCGTCGGCCTCATCACCTATCTGCGTACGGACTCGGTGCGTATCTCCGAGCAGGCGCGCCAGGCGGCAAAGGAATTCATCGGCGGCAAATACGGCGCCGCCTATACCGCGAATAACATTTATACCAATAAAAAGAAAGACATCCAGGACGCGCATGAAGCGATCCGTCCTTCCATGGTCGATTTGACGCCGGCGGAAGTGAAGGCTTCCCTGACGTCCGATCAGTATAAGCTTTACCAGCTCATCTGGTCCCGCTTCTTGGCCAGCCAGATGAGTGCCGCCCGTTTTAACAGCATGCAGGTACAGATCGCCAATGGCGACTACGGTTTCCGGGCTTCCGGTTCCGAACTGCTTTTCGAAGGTTACCGGAAAGTCTATAAACCGTTCAGCGAAAGCGATGATGACAAGATGCTGCCGGAACTGCATGAGGGGGAGACGCTGAAGGCGACCGATATCCGGGGCGAGCAGGCCTTTACCCAGCCGCCGCCGCGTTATACGGAAGCCAGCCTGGTGAAGGAACTGGAAGAAAAGAATATCGGACGGCCGTCTACCTACGCGCCGATCGTCAGCACGCTCTCCGAGCGGAAATACGTCGGGAAAGAGAAAAAAGCGCTGAAACCGACCGAACTGGGCCTGGTCGTCGACGAGGTGATGGAAGAGCACTTCCGCGACATCGTCGATGCCGGCTTTACGGCGGCTATGGAAGATCAGCTGGATGATATCGAAGTCTGTAAGACCGGCTGGAAGAAGGTGGTCGGCGACTTCTACGGCCCCTTTGAGAAGGAGCTCGAGAAGGCGGACCAGGCCGTTGGCAAAGTCACGCTGGAGGACGTGCCGACCGGTGAGACCTGCGAGATCTGTGGAAGGCCGATGGTGAAGAAAATGGGCCGGTTCGGGGAATTCATCGCCTGCAGCGGCTATCCGGAGTGCAAGAATACCAAGCCCATCGTGCAGTCGATCGGCGTAAAATGTCCGGTTTGCGGTCGCGACATCGTCGCCCGCCGCAGCAAGAAGGGACGTGTCTTCTACGGTTGCAGCGGTTATCCTGCCTGTAAAACGATCTACTGGTATAAGCCGAGCGGCAAGCTCTGCCCGCACTGCGGCGCCATGCTCCTGGAGAAGAAGGGCCGCAATTACAGTTTGGTGTGTGCCGACGAAGAATGCGGGTATAAAGAATAAAAACCTGAAATCAAAGGAGAACACCAGATGAGTCAGTTTCATGCAACAACGATCTGCGCGGTGAGAAGGGGACCGGGCGACGTGGCCATCGGCGGCGACGGCCAGGTCACCATGGGTGAGACCGCGATCATGAAGAATAGCGCGAAAAAAGTAAAGAAGATCTATGGCGGTAAGGTGCTGGCCGGATTTGCCGGCAGCGTCGCCGATGCTTTCGCTTTGACCGAGAAGTTTGAGAAAAAGCTCGACGAGCACGGAGGCAACCTGAAGCGGGCCGCGGTCGACTTGGCGCGGATGTGGCGCTCCGACCGCGGAATGCGGAACCTGGAGGCTTTGATGATCGTAGCGGACGCGGACGACCTGCTCGTCATCTCCGGTACCGGCGAAGTGATCTCTCCCGATCAAAGCTTTATCGCCATCGGCTCCGGCGGGAATTACGCCTATGCCGCGGCCAACGCGCTCTTTAATCATACGGAAATGACGGCGGAAGAGATCGTGCGCGAAGCGCTGGCGATCGCCTCTTCCATCTGCGTCTATACGAACGACCGCATCACGGTCGAGAAACTGTAGGAGGGGCTTATGGCAGCGAAATTACAAGACATGACGCCCAAACAAATCGTGGCGGAACTCGATAAATACATCATCGGGCAGGAAGAAGCCAAGAAGATGGTGGCCATCGCGCTGCGGAACCGTTACCGCCGCTCCCTGCTGTCGGAAGAGATGCGGGAAGAGATCACCCCGAAGAACATTCTCATGATGGGTCCCACCGGCTGCGGCAAGACCGAGATCGCTCGGCGTCTGGCCCGCCTGATGGACGCGCCTTTCGTGAAAGTCGAAGCGACGAAATTCACCGAAGTCGGTTACGTCGGCCGCGACGTCGATTCTATGGTGCGTGATCTCGCCGAGGCATCTATCCGCATCACGAAACAGGCCAAACTGAAGGAAAAATACGATATCGCCGAGGGCATCGCCGAAGAGAAGATCATCGAAGCGATCATCCCGGGGGCGAAGAAAGCGCAGAATACACAGCCTAATCCCGGCAATCCCTTCACTTTCCTGCTGAATGGTTATCCGATGCAGGGGCAGCTCCCGCAGAATAACCAGCAGCAGAAACCGGAACGGCCGACGAGCGACGTGGAGATGGCCCGCGAGCAGGTGCGGCAGCAGCTGCGGCAGGGGCTTCTGGAAGAGCAGTTCATCGAGATCGAAGTGACCGACGCCCCGAAGGGCAACCAGCTCGATATGAGCAATGAAGGCATGAGCATCGCCATCGGCAATATCTTCGGCGATATGATGCCGAAACGCACCAAAAAGAAACGGGTCCGGGTCCGGGAGGCGCGCAAGATCCTGCGTGAGCAGGAAGCCCAGAACCTGGTCGATATGGACCAGGTCACCGATGAAGCCCTGGAAAATGCTGAACAGAACGGCATCATCTTCATCGATGAGATCGATAAGATCGCTTCTTCCGGGACCTTTACCAGCGGTGCTGACGTGAGCCGGGAAGGCGTACAGCGGGATATCCTGCCGATCGTGGAAGGCAGCGTCGTCAATACCAAATACGGGCCGCTGAAGACTGATCACATCCTTTTCATCGGCGCGGGCGCGTTCCATACCGCCAAGCCCACGGACCTCATTCCGGAGCTGCAAGGACGTTTCCCGATCCGCGTGGAGCTGGAGAGCCTGGATAAGGAAGACTTCAAGCTGATCCTCACCGTGCCGGAAAACGCGATCATCAAGCAGAACCAGGCCCTGCTGGCAACGGAAGGGTTAAATTTAGAATTTTCAGATGAAGCTATTGACGAAATCGCGGGTATGGCTTATCTTATGAATGAGCAAACTGAGAATATCGGTGCGCGTCGTTTGCATACCATCATGGAGAAGCTCCTGGAGGAGATCTCTTTTGAGGTGCCGGAAACGAACGGTGAGAAGCTGGTGATCGACCGCGCTTACGTTAGGGAACGTTTCAGCGATACGATCGACCGTGACGACGTAGACCGGTTCATCATCTGATTTGAATCGTGCTAGTTGGACAGAAAGACGAGGTGTAATGAATGAAAGAAGATCTCTTGAGCAGGATTCGCAGACTGAATAAGGTGCTGACCGAAAGCACCACCGGAATCGTCTCCTTCGATGAGATGTGTGAACTCATGTACGATATGCTTGACTGCAATATCTATATCTTCAACCGCCGCGGCAAACTGCTCGCGGGACGCTTTGATAAAGGGGAAGAGAAGCCCATTATCATCGATGAGGAGTCTGGAAACGCATACCTGCCCGAGACGTATAATGACCGTGTGCTGACCTTCAGCGAAACGCACGAGAATCTGACCTATGACTCCATCCGTGAGGTTTTTGGGGAAGATTACGATATGGCGGCGAAATTCCATACTTTTATCCCGGTGCTTTTCGGCGGGAAACGCGTGGCGACGGTGCTTCTGGCCCGCGCCAGCAAAGCTTTTTCGGATGAGGATATCGCGATCGCCGAATACGGCGCCACCGTGGTCGGCATCGAAGTAGCCCGGGGAATCGCCCAGGAAGAGGAAGAACTCGACCGCCAGAAAGCCATCGTCGAGAATGCCGTGGAAACGCTTTCTTATTCCGAACTGGAAGCCGTCGGCAAGATCTTCCGCGAACTGGAAGGGGACGAGGGACTGCTCGTCGCCAGCAAGATCGCCGATAAATCCGGCATCACGCGTTCCGTCATCGTGAACGCCCTGCGGAAGCTGGAGAGCGCCGGTGTCATCGAATCCCGCTCGCTGGGCATGAAGGGGACCCGCATCCGGATCATCAACGAATTCCTGCGCGAGACCATCGAGAAGAATTAAAGCCTTCCTGAAGAGATGTCCGTCCTTTACCGCACCGTCCGCGCGCGAACCCGCGTGGAACAGACCATCGAGCGGTCGCGTTTTATTGCCACGATCGCGCCGGTAGAAAGCCGCGAAGAGGCGGATTCTTTTCTTGCCTCGATCCGGGCTGAGTTTCGTGATGCCACGCATAACGTGCCGGCGATGGTGATCGGTCAGAAGGGCGAGCTCGAATGGGCGAGCGATGACGGGGAACCGCAGGGGACTTCCGGACCGCCGGTACTGAAACTTCTGGTCTCCCGCGGCCTGACCAACGTGGTGATCGTTATCACTCGCTATTTTGGTGGAATCAAGCTGGGAACCGGCGGGCTCGTCCGGGCTTATTCCGGGACGGCGCAGATGGCGCTGGAAGCCGCCGGCATCACGGAAGTCTGCGATGTCGCCTCCTTCACCTGTACCTGCGATTACGCGAGCTACAGCCGCATTCAGTCCAAGCTGCCGGAGGACGCGCTGATGAGCGGCCAAAGCTATGCCGCCGACGTGCGCTTCCGGATCGACTGCCTGCCGGAACGGGAGGAACAGATCCTGGCTCTGCTGAAAGACCTTTCGGGCGGCAGCGTCCGGATTACGGAGCGGCAGGTGGAACAAAGGCCTTTCGGCTAATCGGCACAAATGAATCAAATCAGAAAGCCCCGCCGGGATCGCCCGGCCGGGTTTTTTTGTTGCTTTGACTGTGCGGCGACGACACATGACGACACATGAAACTCACAGCTTGCACAGACCGGCCGTGCGAAAACTGTTTATAATTGAAGCAAAGGAGGGTGCGTATGGGGAGATATGTTGTAACCAGACTTGCACAGGGCCTGCTTCTGATCCTGGTCGTCAGTATCCTGGTGTTTGCGCTCGTCCACCTGATGCCGGGAGACCCGGTCGAGATCGTCTACGGGACCCGGATGAGCGCGGAAAAACGCGAGGAACTGCGTGTGCAGATGGGCTTGGACAAACCGGTCCCGGTTCAGTATATGGCATGGCTGACAAGGATCCTGCATGGTGATTTCGGGGTGTCAAACAAGACGCTCAGGCCGGTCGCGCAGTCTTTTAAAAGCCGTATTCCAGTGACCTTAAAAATCTCTCTCTCATCCATGTTGCTCGAACTTTTGCTCGGGGTTCCGCTAGGACTTTTGGCTGCCTATAAAAAAGACAGCCTCTTTGACCGTATTTTCATGGCGTTCGCCAGTTTTATGCAGGCAGTCCCCGGTTTCTGGCTGGCTATGCTCATGATCCTGTTCTTTGGTGCCAAACTGGGATGGCTACCTGTAAACGGAGTGGGGACGTGGAAACATTACGTCCTGCCGGTCGCGTCGATCGTGCTGGTCGGTTTCGGCGGTTCTGCCCGTATCTTTAAAGCCGAGGTGCTTGAAGTATACCGTGAAAAGTACATTCAGACCGCCTTCGCCAAAGGGCTCTCCCGAAGGGCAGTCATTATCCGCCACGTCCTGCGCAACGCCATCATTTTGGTCGTGGTCATGACCTGCATGAGCCTTCCCTGGATCTTCTCCGGTTCAGTCATCCTGGAAAAGATCTTCGCGATTCCCGGGATGGGTAGTTACACGGTAGACGCGGTCGCCGCGAAAGATTTTGCGGTGGTGCAGGCTAACGTGCTGATCATTACAGCCTTGATCGTAATCTGCAATATGGCAAGCGACATCATCGTGGCGGCGCTGGATCCGCGTGTCCGCATCGCGATCAGCGGAGGCGGGAAATGAAGAAGAAACAATACGTCAACCTCATAATCGGCATCGTCATGATCGGGACACTGGCACTCGTCGCGATCTTTGCGCCTTTGATCGCGCCTTTTGCGGTCGATTACGCCGATCTCGACAATCCGTTTCAAAGTCCTGACAACGTTCATCTTTTCGGGACTGATGCCTACGGCAGAGACGTCTTTTCCCGGATCGTCTACGGAAGCCGCATTGCCTTCCGGGTTGCCGCGCTTTCGGTCTTCATTGAACTCGTGCTGGGGGTGACCGTCGGCCTGCTTGCCGGCTATTTTGGAGGCTGGGTGGATCGGATCCTCTGCTTTATCATGGATGTTACGATGGCCATCCCGAGCCTGGTCGCCGCTTTCGCGATCATTTCCATCATCGGCAAAAGCCTGGACAACGCGATCATCGCGATCTCTCTCGTGGGGTGGGCAGGGCTTGCCAGAATCGTCCGCACCAAGACGATGTCGATCAAGAACATGGCTTTCCTAGAGACCGGGATCGCTTTCGGTGAGAGCGTACCCGCTTTGCTTTTCCGCTATATCCTGCCCAATATCGTTCCGTCCCTGGTCGTAATCCTGTCGATGGCGATTCCGGGTTCGATCATGTCGACCACAGGCCTGAGCCTTCTCGGCCTCGGCGCTACGCCGCCGTCCCCGGACTGGGGGCTAGCCATCAGCGAGAGCATGAGCCGCTTCCTGCAGGCGCCTCTCCCAGCGCTGTTTACCGGCATGGCGCTCGTCTATACGACCTTTGGCTTCACCATGCTCGGGGAAGGTCTGCGCGATATCATCGATCCCAGGATGAAGGTGAACTGATATGGAAAACTTATTGACCATCAAAGCGTTAAACGTCGGCTTCAAAGTGCAGGGAGGAACGCTCTCCGCGGTACAGGATCTCAGCTTTTCTGTAAGGAAGGGTGAGATCTACGCTTTGGTCGGCGAGTCAGGCTGCGGCAAGTCGACGGCCGCCTATTCGGTCATGGGACTCCTGGAAAAAGAAACCGCGCTCACTTCCGGCTCCGTGGACTTTAAAGGAAAAGAACTCTTGGGGATGCCTGAACCTGAGCTAGAAACGATCCGTGGCAAAGAGATCGGGATGATCTTTCAGAATCCGATCGACTCACTAAACCCGGTTTATAAATCCGGGAACCAGGTCAGCGAAGCGATCCTGCTGGATCAGGTCAGTAAACCGGACGCCTGGAATAGAGTCTTAGACCTCTATCAGGAGGTGAAGATCCCAGACGCGGAAAAGCGCGCTTTAAGTTTCCCGCATGAACTGTCAGGTGGAATGCGCCAGCGGGTCATGATCGCGATGATGCTTTCTCGGCAGCCGGAGCTTCTCATCTGCGACGAACCGACGACGGCTCTCGACGTAACCATTGAAGCTCAGATTCTCGATATTATCCGCCGTCTCCGGGACGAGAGCCAGACCGCGTTTCTCGTCATTACGCACAATTTCGGCATTGTTGCGGAGATCGCGGACCGCGTCGGGGTCATGTACGCCGGTGAATTGGTAGAAGAGGCCGACGTTTTTACGATCTTCGATGAACCTAACCATCCCTCCACCCAGGCGCTGATGAAAGCACTGCCGCGGCAGTCCAAGCACCAGGGAAGACTCATGACGATCGAAGGAGTCGTCCCGCGGAT